>NZ_JBTOLC010000057.1:0-31437 GCF_054551825.1 Streptomyces sp. L500 | reverse complement strand
CACCCGACGGCAGCGCCGTCTTCCAATGGACCGGCAACGGCACCGCCTGGAACAAGGTCGGTGGGGCCGCCGGAACCCTCTACGGCGGTGGAGCCGGCCTGTTCGCCACCAACCCCACCAACGGCGACCTCTACAAGATGAACGGCCCCAACAACTGGAGCAAAATCGGTGGCGCCGGGGCACAGTTCGCCGTCACCGGAGACAGCCTGTTCGGGCTCAGCCCCGACAAGAGCGCCGTCTTCCAGTGGACCGGTAACGGCACCACGTGGAACAAAGTCGGCGGCGCTGCCGGAACCCTCTACGGCGGTGGAGCCGGCCTCTTCGCTGCCAACCCCACCAACGGCGACCTCTACAAGATGAACGGGCCGAACAACTGGAGCAAGGTCGGTGGCGCGGGCCGAGACTTCGCCGTCGCCGGAGACGCGCTGTACGGCCTGTCGCCCAACAGCGACGCGGTGTTCCGGTGGACCGGTAACGGGACGGTGTGGCAGAAGGTCGGCGGGCCCGCATCCTCCATCGCGGGCCGGTAGCCGACCTCACCCCAAGCGGCCCACCGGAGTCCCCTCTGACACGAGGGTTTCGGTGGGCCGCTCCGGGACTGCGTCGACAACGTCCAGGCCCCGGTCACAGGGTCTTGCCGTCGTCGGCCCCTGCGCGCACCAGTCCGGCCGTGGCCGTGACTGGTGCGCTGCCGGTCACGTCACCAGCGGTCGATGCCCATGGTCCGTGCCGCGTCGTGGACGGCCACGTAGTGATAGGGCGTCATGCCCGACCTCTTGATCGGGGCGTTCTTGTCCTTGGCCCGGAACTCGTCACGCGAGCAGGCGAGCAGGTTGGTGCCATAGCCGACCGGCACGTCACCCGTGCCGTGTACGGGATGCGACTTCGCGGCGGTGTCGCTGCCGGCCTTGGCGAGGATGCTCCGGGCCTGGTTGTACGCGGCGGCCTTGATCCTGGTCGGGTTCGCCAGAGTGCCGGTATCCGCCGCGACGGAGCGCACCCTGCAATGCACGGTGGCGGCCTGGTCGCTCTTGGCGCTGGTCGCGCCGGCGGTCGGTGAGACAGTGACGAGGGTCGCGGCCGCTGCTGCCACGGCCAGTCCGGTGCGCATGGCCAACTTCATGACTGGAGGTCCTTTCCGGTCGGTCGAGGGAGCACGAGTTCCTGACGATCGCACGCGTAGGTCCCGCCACTGGGACGCGCGGGAGGAACTCCCCCACCCCTAAGACCAGTTGATGCCAGTTACTGTCATCGAAGCTACACCTGATGTCATCCACTGTCATCACGTAGAATTCCAGACATGGGGAGATGGGAGCCGAACGCGCGCGGGCGCCTGGCCAATGCCGCGCTGGAGCTCTACAGCGAGCACGGCTTCGAGCAGACCACCGTGATGGAGATCGCCAAACGGGCCGGCCTGACAGAGCGGACCTTCTTCCGGCACTACGCCGACAAGCGCGAAGTGCTGTTCGCCGGTGCCCCCGCGATGAGAGAACTGTTCGTGGCGGCGGTCACCGACGCGCCGCCGTCCGCGCCACCGATCGACGCGCTGGCGGCGGGGCTCGACGCGGTCTGCGAAATGTTCGTCGGCCGCCGGGAGCACGCGCGGAAGCGACAAGCCGTGATCACGGCGAATGCGGAACTCCACGAGCGGGAGCTGGTCAAGCTCGCCACGCTGTCGGCCGCGGTCGCCGAGGCCCTGCGTCGGCGCGGCGTCACGGAGCCGGCCGCGAGCCTCACCGCCGAAGCGGGGATCGCCGTCTTCAAGATCGGCTTCGAACGCTGGGTCGCGGAAGCAGAGGAACGCGAGATGACGCAAGTGATGCGAGAAACGCTGGACGAGCTCAAGTCCCTCGCCACAAGTGACTAGATTCCGCCCCTGGGACACCGGCGGCCCGGGCGCCCCGGCCGCCGAGAACTGACGGGCGGACCGGACCCCGCGGAGCATGTGGTTCCGTCAGGGACGGAGCCGCGTTCGCGAGATGTGCTCGCTTCATTGCCCGGTGACTCACGAGCAGGCACGCTGAGGACACACCGCCGCTTGCCATGTCGAGGGAGCTGAGCCTGGTGGACCCGTATGTCCGGACGGCCGGTCTCGACGAAGCCCATCTCGCCCTGCTCAACGACGCCCTGTCCCTCGTCCGGTCAGCCGACGTGCGTGCGGTCGTACGGGGCTTGATGCCCCGGCTCACGGAGGAGGAACAGGAATCCCTGGCCACGCACTGCGACGTGGCCCACGCCGCCTCGACCTCACCATGGACCGCGAGGGGCACCACGACCTCGCCGCTGAGCACCTCACCGCCCAGCCGCTGAGCGCATAGCGACGCGGCAAGCCGTGGCTGCCCCGACCGACTGGCGGTCGGGGCAGCCCGCTGCACAGCCTCCCTCAGCCTCCCGGCCTGCGGCCTCGGTCAGCCGAAGAAGACGGAGGAGATGTCGTTGTCGAAGCCGATGGTCGCCAGGTCGGCCACGTCACCGTTGACGACCTTGGACCTGCCCGTGCAGTTCCGCTCGGACCAGATCTTCAGGCTGCCCTGGACCTGGAGGGAGGAGGCGACGTTGTCCCGGGCCACGTTCTGGCACCCCTTGCCGGCCAGGCCCTGAGAGGGGTCACCGAAGTTCCGGTCATCGAAGAGGACGACGCTGGTGGCGGGCTTGGGCTGCGGGCTGCCACTGCCGGTGCTGCCGCCGCCACCGCCCGCCTTCTTGCCGTCGGGGGCGACACCGAACCAGGTGCCCCCGACGCCCTGCCCCTTGGTCTCGCCGGGCTTGGTGTCCTTGCTGTAGCGGTAGACAGGCCAGCCCCCGACCGTGACCTGAAGCATGCCGTCATCCCGCTTCACGGTGCCCACCTTCGACTTCTCGACGCCGTCGAGGAAGACCTTGCCGCCCGGCGCGACGACGACCGGCGGCCAGGTGGACGCGCACTCGCCGTTGCACGTGGACTTCGACGGGTTCGCGCTGTCCTTGTCGAAACGGTAGAGCGTGAAGCCCGCCCCGTTGACCACCACCGGGTTCAGCGCACCGGCCTTCGAGGCCGACAACTGCACCCACCGCTGCGCCTCCGGCTTCGTCGCCGGCTTCCCGGGCTCAACCGCCCAGTCCCCCGTCTTGGGCGCGGCGTTGTTCGTCTTCGCCGTGCCACCGAGAAGGCTCAGGCCCTGCCCGGCCGACGGACTGCCGCCGGCAGCCTCGCCCTGACCCACCGCGGAGGCGGCCGCCGAAGAGGCGGATGCGGAGCTGCCCTTGTCCTCCGCGCCGCAGGCAGAGAGCAGAAGCACTCCGCTCGTGGCGACAGAGACGATCACTGCGGTGCGCTTACGGATCACGGTTACCCCCCACGGTTGAACGCTCCGGTCCGCCCGAAGCCGTCACCAGCACGTACGGGCCGGGCCCCGGGACAGCCTCACCCGGTTACCCTCTCGATACACCACCGATACGAAGTAACAACGCCGGCAGGGAGCTACGAGCCGGCCTTCGCGCGGAACGCGCCGGGCGGCTCCACGGCGCAGGACAGCCGGGATCACGAACACCAAGGGATCGAATCGCCCTCCCAGCGGCTGAGAGCTCCCGGTGCCATGGGAGCGGCCGGGACCGTGGTCGGTCGGCCGCGGCGCCTCATCCACGTCTGGCGCCGCATGGTGAGCAGGCCGACGAGATCGAGGACGAGGCCGGTGAGCCTGACCCGCCAGAAGTTGCGGGCGTTCCTCAGCCGTTGCCCGAGGAACTCGCGGTTGCTGCCCGGGTAGCGCGACCACGCCGTGGCATTGCTCTGGAAGACGGTGCGGTAGCCGGCCTTGTCCTTTGAAACGTTCGCCCGCGAACTCCCAGAAACCGACCGGGTCGAGGGCGTGCTGGGCGGTCGCGACGCCGCCCACCCGGGGGTCGGCGAACGGGGAACCAGATCGCCGTTCTCTTCCCGCGACAAGAGACCACCACCGTCCCAACATCCATGCCAGGCTCGTGAGCCCCGCCGCTGGCCAGAATCAGCCTCCCCGGGCCGTCTCGAACGCGCCTACATTCAGCAGAGGCCGAGAGGGCCTCGGGCTTTCTCGCCGTACCTCTACGTAGGGGGATTGTCGTGAGAAGACTGAACTTGAGGCAAGGCTTCGTACGCGCTGCTGTCGTGGCGGCGCTCGCCGTCAGTGGCTTGACGCTTGCGGTCACTCCGGCTCAGGCGGGGTCGAACTGTTGCAGTCCGATCGACCTGGACACGCAATACCATGTGGGTCTGTACCTCGCCCCATACAACTCGGACATCCTCAAGTTGGATCACCCCAACATGCAGTGGGGTGATCAGGTCTGGGTCGACTGCTGGTCGTCCGGGTCCGACATCAACAATCTCGGTACTGTCTGGTACCACGTGAAGAACGAATTCTCGCCCCGATTCGGCGGCCAGGCGTGGGAGGGGTACGTCTACGGCTACTACGTGGATTACAACAACCTCTGGCGTGCGAGCAACGGGCCGAAATTCCCCCGCTGCTAGTGTTTCGTGATCCTGTTGCTGTTGCCGTTACGCGGCCTCAGCGACCTCCCGGCCGAGGCCGGCCCCCATCGTCTACTCGGGCCACGGCCATGACGTCATGCTGTGGGTGTTCTCTGCATGGGCACTGTGACCCACTGGCATCGGATACGGCGCGATCACGGTGGTCGAGCACGGGTGGCCGCAACGGAGAAAGTGGGAGAATGCCGTCGCCGGCGCCACAGCCGCCTTCCCCGGCCTTCGCCGCCTGGCCCGCCACGCTGGCTCTTGAAATCGACGCCTCGAAACCCCTGGCCGACCTGCTGCGCGTCGCGCGCGTTCTCCTCGGCATCGGCACCCTGGCCGTAGTCCTCAAGTTTCAGTACCTCGCGCCGCCGGACGCCCGGTGTTGATGCCCCACATACGGCACCGTTCGCCGAAAGAAGGGCTGGTGCCCCGAGTTCAGGCGTAGGCGTCCTCCACGACGGCTCGGCGCACTGTGCGCAGCGCCGACCTGAGGCTGTCCAGATCGGTCGAGCCCAGGGCGAGGCGGATCGCCTGTGGTGTGTGCGTCGAGGTGGTGAACGGCTCCGCCGTGGTGACCGCGACGTGTCGGCGCGCGAGGGTGGCGGTCAGACGGTCGGCGCGTGCGTCGTCGGGCAGTGGCAGCCAGGTGAAGTAGGACGAGGGGTGGCCGATGAACGGGAGGCCCACCAGCTCCTGCCTGACGAGTGCCTGGCGCGCCTTGGCGTCGTCTCGTTTCTGCGCTTCCAGGTGGCTCACTGTGCCGTCGTCGAGCCAACGGCAGGCGATGGCGGTGGTGAGGGCGGGGGTGTTCCAGGTGGTCGCCCGGATGGTGCGTTCGAGCGAGGGCACCGCAGGTGGCGGGGCGAGGACGAAGCCGACCCGCAGGCCGGTGGCGATGCTCTTGGACAGTCCCGAGACGTAGACGGTGATGTCCGGCGCGGTCGCGGCCAGAGGCGGTGGAGGGTCCTCGACCAGGTAGGCGTACGAGGCGTCCTCGATGATGAGCGGACCGTACTGTCGGGCGATCCCGATCAGGCGGATGCGGTCGGTTGCCGGCATGACCCAGCCCAGAGGGTTGTGCAGGGTGGGCATGGTGTAGATCGCGCGCACCGGGCGGGTCGCGCACAGTTTCTCCAGGGCGTCGAGATCCGGTCCGTCGGCGGTGGTGGGGACGGGCTCCAGGTCGAGATGGAAGGCGTGCGCGAGCACCTTGAAACCCGGGTAGGTGAGTGCGTCGACCGCGACGACGTCGCCGGCGCTCAGCGTGGCCATGATGGTGATGGCCAGGCCGTGCTGGGCACCGTTGGCGATGAGGACCTGATCCGCGTCGGCGGTGATTCCCCGGCGTCCGAGGTGTCGTGCGATGGAGGCTCTGTCCTGTGGACGCCCTCGGTGTGGTTGGTAGCGCAGCAGCGAGTCGAGATCGCCGGACGTGGCCACCTCTCGCAGGGCCTGCCGCAGGAGATCGGCCTGGCCGGGCAGCGACGGGTAGTTGAAGCTGAGGTCGACCGTGTCCGGGGCGACGGCTTGCTGATCGATGCCGTGGCCGGCGGGGATCGTGATGTCGCGCACGAACGTGCCGCGGCCCTGTTCCCCGCTCACCAGGCCCATCGTTTCCAGCTCGGCGTACACCCGGGTCGCGGTCACCACGGCGATGCCCTCGCGGGCGGCGAGAGCGCGGTGGGTCGGCAGCCGCACCCCCGGGGCCAGACGCCCGGTCCGGATGTCGGACGCGAGCGCGTCGACCAGCTTTTTGTATCGCGGGGCTGCCACGCACCGGATTGTATCCATGACAATTCTTTGGCTGTCCTGCTCACGGGTCCCTACCGTCGAGTCCCACTCATCCGGAAAGGACAGCCGTCGTGCACATCGCCATCCTCACCTTCGAGGGCTACAACGAGCTCGACTCCCTGATCGCGCTCGGCGTGCTCAACCGCATCAAGTCCGATGACTGGCGCGTCACCATCGCGACGCCCAGCCCCAAGGTGACGTCGATGAACGGGGTGGTCATCGAGCAGATGTCCACTCTTGAGGAGGCCTGCGCCGCTGACGCCGTCATCGTCGGCAGCGGCATCGCCACCCGCGAGGTCACCGAAGACCCGGCAATCATGAACGTTCTGCGGGGCCTGGACCCCTCGCGCCAGCTCATCGCGGCGCAGTGCTCCGGCGCGCTCGTGCTGGCCAGGCTCGGCCTGCTCGACGACATTCCCGCCTGCACCGACCTCACCACCAAGCCGTGGGTCGTCGCCGCCGGCGTCGATGTCCTCAACCAGCCCTTCTACGCCAAGGACAACATCGCCACCGCCGGCGGCTGCCTGGCCTCGCACTACCTCGCCGCCTGGATCATCGCCCGCCTTGAGGGGAACGACGCCGCCGAAGGCGCGCTGCACTATGTCGCCCCGGTCGGTGAGAAGGAGGAATACGTCGAGCGCGCCTGGCGCAACATCGCCCCCTACTTGCCCGTTCCCGCACCGGCGCTCGTCTGACCAACCAGTCGCGAGCAACGGCCGGCCAGGAAGCCGCGACCTTCGCGACGACATCGGACGGCGCGGGATCTCCGGGGCGACCGCAGCGGCGACGATCCTCCCTCGCCACCTCCACGACCGCCACCTCCACGACCGCCGTCTCGCACGCGGTCTCGTCGAACCACTGGGAGAACCGGTTGGTCGAAGTCGATTGAGTTCTTCCCGACCTCGGCGATCCCCACACACAAGGCACGCACGACCGCGCGGCACAGCGCAAACCAGACCGGAGCCAGCCCTCCGGGCCGGGGACGGGGACACTTGCTGGTGGACTCTCCACGGTCACGGCGCTGTGTAGCCGCCGTCGATCAGGTGGTGGCTGCCCTGGATGAAGGAGGCGCGGTCGGAGAGGAGGAACGCGACGAGTTCGGCGACTTCCTGCGGCCGTCCCAGGCGTCCTTGCGGGTGGAGGGAGACCAGGCCGGAGCGCAGGGTGGCGTTGGTGCCGGCGAGTAGCGGGGTGTCGACGAAGCCCGGTGCGACGGCGTTGATCCGGATGTTCCGGTTGGCGTATTCGAGGGCGGCGGTCCTGGTCAGGCCGATGACCCCGTGCTTGGCGGCGACGTAGGCGGAGCAGCCCGGGAAGCCGGTCACACCAAGTACGGACGCCATGTTGACGATCGCGCCGCCGCCGGCGGCGAGCAGCGCGGGGATCTCGTACCGCAGGGAGTGGAAGACTCCGTGCAGATTGGTGGCGACGACATGGTGCCAGGTCCCGACGTCGTATGTACCGGTCTTCTGTGGGATGGCGGCGATGCCGGCGTTGTTCACCGCGAGATGCAGGCCTCCGTGTGTGTCGACGGTGTGCGCGACGGCGGCCTCCACCGAGGCCGGATCGGTGACGTCGACGGCGACGGCGTTCGCGTCGTGTTCAGCGGCGCGCAGTGCGGCGGCGGCCTGTTCGGCGCCGACGAGGTTGGAGTCGGCGAGGACGACGGTCGCCCCGCCCTCGGCGAGGCGGCGGGCGACGGCGAGTCCGATGCCGGAAGCGGCTCCGGTGACCAGGGCGACCCGGTCGGCGAACTCGACGGGAACGGTACTCATCGGCGGGGGTCTCCATTCGCTCGCTCATGGGGCGAGGAACCGGCCCGTTCCGGTGCTCGCGCCGCTCTGGCCAGGGGCGGGCCGACGGGGCTGCCGGGCCGTGTCTCGACGAGGTGAACGGGCGACGGTCACCTGAAAAGGCGTGTCGGCACATGCGTGAACGGCTGTCAGCCTCCCCGTTCCACAGCCCATCCCACACTTGCCGAACAAGGTGCGCGGGAGCCCCTGAGGGCTGGTCGACGGGGTACGCGCCCGGGGCACGCCCCGGGCGCTGCCGCGCGCATCCCGGGTGCTGCCGGTGTCCTTGGGTACCACCCGCCCGGCCCGTACCGGCAATCCGAGCGGGTTGGTGCACTGGCGGCGGTCTCACCACCACTCCCAGCGAGCGCACCGCCCCCGGGCGGTCGTATGGGTGCGGGTCAGGAGCGGTAACCGGCGGCGTTCGTGCGGGTGGCGGCGGTGGCGGTGGTCATCGCTGCGAGGAAGCGCTCGGCGGTGTCGAGTTCGGCCGGGGTGAAGGCGTCCATCGCGGTGAGCAGTGTGCCGATGGCGGGGCCGAAGAACGTCCAGCCGAGGTCGACCGCCTTGGGTTCGACGGTGAGCAGGACCCGTCGGCGGTCGGTGGTGTCGCGTTCGCGGCGGACCAGACCGAGCCGCTCCAGCCGGTCGATGAGGGTGGTGGTGCCGGCGGAGTTGAGGCGGAGCTGTTCGCCGAGCCGGCCGGGGGTCATGGGGCGCTCGGCCCGGGCGGCGTCGAGCAGGGCGATCAGGGCCCGCAGGTCGGTGGGGTGCAGTCCATGGCGGGCGGCGAACTCCGCGGCCAACAGGTCGAATTCGACGGTCACCGCGCGCAGCTGGTGGACCAGTCGCAGCCGGGGATCGTGCCGGCTCTCCTCGGTGTTCATTATTGACGCGCCATCCTCTCGTTCGCCTAGTATCTCGCCCAGCGAGAGAATATCGCGATCTCCCGAGGAGCCGGTGTGTCCGAGAAATTCTTCGCCGCCTACGACGCGCTGCTGGCCCGCTGGCCGTCCGGCACTGCCGAGCAGACCGTGCCCACGCCCTACGGCCCGACCCAGGTGCACGCCTACGGACCGCCGGACGGCCCGCCGCTGGTGCTGCTGCACGGCGGCGGGGCCACTGGCACTGCGTGGTTCGCCAACGCCCCGGCGCTGGGTGCCCGGCACCGGGTGTACGCGGTCGACATCCTCGGCGACGTCGGCCGCAGCGAACGCGCGGGCCTTCCGCTGCGGACGCCGCGGGACCTCATGACGTGGCTGGATGCCGTGCTGGACGGGCTGGGCCTGGAGACAGCCGCCCTGTGCGGGCACTCGTACGGTGGCTGGGTGGCCACCGCGTACGCGCTGCACGCGCCGCGGCGGGTGCGGCGCCTCGCCCTGCTCGACCCGACCCAGGTGTTCGGCGGGTACCGGCCGGGCTACCTGCTGCGCGCGCTGCCGACGCTGCTGCGGCCCACCGCGCGGCGAGTCGGCGCGTTCCTCGATTGGGAGACCGCGGGGACCGGCGTGGACGAGGACTTCAAGCGCCTGTACGTGCTGGGGGCGACCCTGCGGGGGCGGGGCCGGCCGGTGGTGGGGCGGACGCTCGACCCCGCGCCGCTCGCCATGCCGGTGATGGTGCTGTTCGCCGGACGCAGCCGGGTGCACGACGCCGAAGCGGCGGCGGACCGGGTCCGTCGGCTGCTGCCGCGGGCCCGGGTCGAGGTGCTGCCGGGGCTGGGCCACCACGCGCTGCCCACCGCCGGCGCCGCGACCGTGGACACGATCGTGCTGGAGTTCCTCGACGGGTCCGCCCGCGGGGTGTCATCCACCCGGGTGAATGTGCCCGAATGACCGTGCGCCGAGGCCGGAGCTCCCGGTCACCGACCGGACGGTGCTCCCGCGCTGTTGGCTGCCCGTCGCGGTACCCGGCGGCTGACCCGTAACCGGCGCGGGACGGCGGCATGCGTCTGGGCGTTCCCGTCGTTCATTCACGCCTTCGCGTGCGCGTCGGAGACCGTGCGCGTCGGATGCCTCGCGCAAGACCTGGACGACGACCACGCCCCGGCTCGGTCCAGGTCAGCCCCAGGACGGTGGTATTCCGGACCGCCCGGTGCGCGGGCGCCATCCTGCGCATCGCGGATCACAACCCGGTCGGCCGGGGCGATCTCCGGTGCGCGAGGGGCCTCGGCGTTATCGTGGCCGCATGGACGAGAAGCGAGCGCTTCGAGTCGTGGACACGCTGCGGCAGCGGGGTACGGATGCCCACCTCGCCCGCGAGGGCGTCTACCAGATCGGCGTGCGCGTCGTCCTGCGCGACGGCCGCGAGGCGGTCTGGGACACCGACGACACGGCCGGCCTGGAAGCGCAGGTCATGCGGGACGGAATCCTCGTCGGCTTCGTACCGTGCATCGAGGGCTCCGAGGACTTCGACGTCGACGAGACCGTCGACGCCATCGTCCGGGCCGACTACGACAAGCCGATCGCCCGCGAGCGGCCCACGGCTCCCCCGCCGTCCGCCCCGCTCCCCCGGGAAGGCGGCCTCTTCCGCCGCTTCCTCGGCGGCTTTCGCGAGCGCTAGCGCAGGCCAAGGCGCTGGTCACCGCCGGTTGACCGGGGTGTTCGGCATCGGCTCGCCCGGCACGCTGTTCACCATCGTGTACGGGCTCACCATCGTGTACGGCATGGTGATCTGCTCAGGCCGAACGCGTCCAGCCGGCAGCCTCCTCAGCGGCATCGGCCCGATCACCGGCCAGGTGGACGGAAGTGGGTGGAGCGCCAGGTGGCGAACAGGCCCAGGCCGACGCTGGTGACGGCGGTGAACATCGTCGGCCCGGCCACGGTGAACACGACCGCTGCCAACGCGATGAGGACGACGAGCGCGACCAGGTCCAGCACGCGCCCGTTCGACGGCCCACCGCGCTCAGGCGAGGTCAGCCGGGTCCCGGCGCGGGTGGGCTCCGTAGTGGTCTCGGTGGTCTCAGCGATGCTGTTCTTCCCGGAGGCTGGCTCGGGGGCTGGCTCGGGGGCTGCTGCGGTCGGCGAGGTAGTGGTGCTCCATGCCCGCCATCGCAGCACCAGATCAGCGACAAACCCCTACGGCACGAACGATCCCGTGCAGACCACCGCGGCGATGCTGGTCGTAGGGGGCCGACGCCCGACCGCGACCTGGGAGCCGGCGCTTCTCCCCGGTCAGAGGCCGCGGCTGCTGGGCGATGGTCAGTACTACGGCTTCGGCGTCGATTCCGGCACCGGCGCCTTCCTGGACATCGCCGCGCGCGACGCCCTGATCGCCCACCGGGACACCGGGGCGGATCTGGCAGCCGCCGTCGGTGGCGAGGTGAGCTGCCCGGAGTTCCGGGCCCCCGCCTCCGGCGCCAACGCGATCGCCTCCTCCTGCGGCACGGGCGACGGGCTCGTACCCTGTCCGGATCAGCCGCGACCACGACGTCGTGGTCACATGCCTGATCGCCGACATTCTGACAGTGGACAGCAGGCGTCCCCTGCCGCCCACGGAAGAATCCTCGGCCGTGGTCCTCACTTGGCCGGCGCCACGGGCCGAGGATCCACTGTCGGCCGCCGCGATGGTGAGATGGCGCGATGGCGCGGCGGACGCTGCCCCGCCAGGGCTAGGGAGTGTCCGGCAGGTTCTCACAGATCCATGGCCGAATCGCGGCGAGGGCGACCGCGCCCTGGCAGGCGTACGCCCCGGCTCAGGCGAGCACCGGCAGCTCGTCCCGGGCCGCGTCGCCGGCCGCAGCCGGGAACGCCGCGATGTCCTCCCCGCCGAGCCGGGTGCTGCCCAGGCTCAGTCGATGTGGCCTCGGGTCACGTGGTTCACCGCGCCCCTTACGGGGCGCGGGTCCCGCGGCCGCTCACGGGGAGTCAGCGGTTGTCGCCCAGTTCCTGGTGCATCTGGGGCTGGTCGTCCTGGTCGTGGGTGAGTGCGTAGCGCTGGATCTCGTTGTACGCCTTGGAGACGATGCCGATGATCTCCTTGTAGGGGTTGACGCCGGTGGCCTTCTCGGCGCTGCCGCCCAGAAGGCCTCCGCCGATGCCGCTGACCAGGCCGTGGCCGGTGGCGAGTGGCTGGGCGGCGAGGTCGAGGGCACTCTTGGGCAGTCCGGCCATGTCGGCGTACTTGTCGGTGAGCGCGTGGCGGACCATCGCGACGAACGCGTCGTGGACGGGCCCCGGGTAGAACTTCTTGTAGAAGTCGAGGGCCTGCTTGGTCATGAAGACGCCGTCGTCGGTCTTCTTCCACTCGTTGTCCCGCACCTGCTTCCACAGACGCGTGGTCTCGTCGGCGTCCTTGGAGACCATCCACTTCTCCGGGGTGCCGAGGTAGTGGTTGACGTAGTACCAGGCGCGCATGAAGCCGTTGGCGTCGTCCTTGGAGACGTCGATGCCGAGGTTCTTCATGGCTTCGAGGATCTGCACGCTGAACACGCAGATGGCGCCGGTGGTGTACTTCTGCGGGACCGGCTCGCCCCACTTGGCGTAGTCCCACACGCCGCTCTTCTTGTGGAGCTGACGGACCGATGCGTGGACCAGGCGGACCTTGGTGACGTTCGCCGCGAGGGTCCCGTCACGCGTGGCGCCGGCGTTCCCCATGTCGATGAACAGCCGCGAGGACTGCGACAGGCGCCGGCCGGGGCCGTCGACCCCGCCGAGGCGGCCGGTGGAACGCAGGGTGAACGCTCCGGTCGGGGAGAGGTAGGTGCCGATCAGGCCGACGGTGCCCTGGAGCATGGACACCTCGCCGTGGTGGTGGCGGAAGAAGCCCTCGACGGCCGTGGAGTCCGCGTCCGTCCAGCCCGGCGGCGGCGCCTCGGCCTGCTTCAGGAAGTCCGCCAGCCGCGGCGGCAGGTTCGAGTGGTCCTGGCCGGGCTTGAGGGTGCCGATGGTGCGGAAGAGGGCGTTGACCCCGTCCACTTCCTTGTTGTCGATCAGGTCGGACACCAGCTGGTCGGCCGGCGGATCACCAGCCTGGTTGGCGAGCTCCAGTTCCTGCTCCACGTTCTGGGTCGTCAGAGGCACAGGGACTTCCTTCTTCCGTTCGAGGTGGAGTCCACTGGTCGTGTGGCGGCGTCCGCGCCGCCGGCGTGGTGCTCGGACAGAGAAAAACCAGCGAACAGGAGCATGCTTTCCGGCCTCGTCGTGACCGCACGGCGAGAGAGCAGAGGAATCGTTCCTTCATCACCCGAACGAGCAATTTTCACCCACCCGGCCCCGAGGGATCGGAGCGACTAGTAAGGGTCCGGAGCGACCAGTAGCGACACCGGGCCGATCTTGGTTCCGGTTGGCTGGGGAAGAACACCTGCAGACTGCTGTGTGTCGCATGACTGATGCAGATGCCAAGGGGCTGAAGGGGCTGAAGGGGCTGCGTGCCCTGGCGCATCGGGTGCGCGTGCAGTTGGTCGGGCTGCTGCGGCAGGACAGCACCGCGCGGCTCCGCAAGCACCTCGGGGCACCGGGCCCCCGGGCGGCTCTACTGGGGTGCGGGGTCGGCGGGCAGGAGTGGGCGGATGGCGCCGAGGACGGAGCCGACGCATACGTCGCGGAGTTCGGTGCGGGTGCACGTTTCGGTGGTGAGCCAGTCGACGACGAGCACCCGGACGAAGACGAGCCAGCTCTTGAGGACTTGGGAGACGGCCTCGCGTGTGGTGTCGTCGGCGAGGGGCAGGACGCTCAGCAGCCGGGCGCGGATGACGTCGAGTTCGTTCGCGATGATGGTCTGGATGAGGGGGTCTCCGGCGAGAACGCGATTGCCGGCGAGGACGGCGTTGCGGTTCGCGATGAAGTAGTCGAGGTGGGCGTCCATGCCCTCGACGAGTTGCTCGGTGAGACTGCCGGTGGAGTCGAACCGGCTCTTGGCGAGTAGTTGGTCGGCTGCCTGTTGGTAGATGGCCGCGAAGAGGTCGCGCTTGCCGGGGAAGTACCGGTAGAGCAGTGCGCGGGATACGCCCGCGTGCGCGGCGACGTCCTCCATCAGCACTTCTTCGTAAGGGCGGGCGGCGAAGAGGCGCGCGCCGACGGCGAGGAGCTGGGCGCGGCGGTCGGCGGGGGTGAGGCGCTGGCGGGGCGGCATGAAGGAAGACTACTTGACACGCGTCTACTAGTGGCCGCTACGCTAGTAGACGCGCGTCCACTAAGTAGAGGCGGTGGGTCATGGCCAGAGCTCTGCGGGCGCTCGCATGGGTGATGGGTCTCGCATGCGTGGCGATAGGGCTGTATCACGTGGTCGGGGGGAACGCGGCGATCGCGGGCGCCGAGGACGCGGGCGCGACGGTCGACAGCTTCGGCCGGTTCATGGGCGCGATCTTCGCCGGATACGGGCTGGCTTGGCTGTGGGCCGTCCGGCAGAAGCCGGTCCCGGCGGTGGCGGTGCGGGTGCTGACCGGGGTATTCCTGCTCGGCGGGCTCAGCCGGGTGCTGTCGATCGCCGTGGAGGGCCGGCCGCACGGACTCCAGGTGGTGCTGATGACGATCGAACTCGTGCTGTCTCCCGTGTACTTCTGGCTCGCCGGCGCGGAGGAGCGGGCGGCGCGAGCACGGGCCTGAACCGTTCCGCCGTCTCGGGGGAATGGCGGAACGGTTCAGCCCTGGGCTCGCGCGGGACGACCGCGCCGATGAGCTCCTTGACCGGGCACGTTGGTGTCGGGGGCACCGTGGCGGCCCAGTGGCGGCATGTGCCGTCCATCGCCGGCGTCGCCACCCTGGACGTGATCCTGCGGGGCGAGCCGGTTTGAACGTAGGTCGCCCAACGTGGCTCCGACCGCTATCACTTGACCGAAGCGCCCTCCTCCCGGGGGCCCGTCCGCGCCCGGCTCCCGGTGGTCACCTGCGGCACGGTTCGGCAGGGTGGCGGCACGGTGTGGGTGGCGATCGCCCCCGTCGTCATCGTCCGCCACTGCCACCTGCGCCCCATGGCCGACCAGCAGGTACGCGCGACTCGCGACCACTCTCCTCCCCCGTGGACTGCGCCCGCGCGTACAGGCCCGGGGCCCCCGGACCCCCGGGGAGCCCTGCGATCCCGGGGCTCCCGCATGAGTGGCTGTGCGTACGTGGCGTCAGCGTGCGAACTTTTCGATGGCCGCTGGGGTGACCGGGGTGAAGAAGTTGACAAGGTTGCCGTCCGGGTCGCGGAACAGGAGCGACCGGTTGCCCCAGGGCATCGTCGTGGGCTCGGTGACGAAGTCGGAGACGAAGCCGGTCAGGTTCCGGTGAACGCGGTCCACGTCGTCGACGAGGAACTCGGTGATCACGCTGTGGTTGTCCGCCGGGCGGGCGGAGCCCGGGGCGAACAGCGGGACGGTGCGAGTGCCGGCGATCGCGAGGGTGGCGCCCGCGGTCCTGAGTTCGGCGAAGTCTTCGGTGGCCCACGTCGCCCGCGCTCCCGTCGCTCGTTCGTAGAACGCGACGAGGCGCGCTACGTCGCCGGTGATGATGCGGATCGAGACAAAGTCCATGGGAATCTCCTTGGCCATGCGGAAGGCGTGCACGTCGCAGGCTAGGAGAAATAGTGGACAGAATCGGTCCTGTATTCGCACTAGGCTGCGAACATGTCTCGACCCACCGGCCGCGTGCTGACCCTTCTGGAGCTGCTGCAGTCGGGCGGCACCCGCACCGTGGCCGAGCTCGCCGACCGGCTCGGCGTCGAAGGGCGCACCGTGCGGCGATATGTGGACCAGCTGGTCGACCTGGACGTGCCCGTGGAATCGGTGCGCGGCCGCTACGGCGGATACCGGCTCGCTCCCGGGCACCGTCTGCCTCCGCTCATGCTCAGCGACGACGAGGCGCTGGCCGTGCTGCTCGGCCTGATCGCCGGCCGCCGAGCAGGGCTGACGACCACGCAGCACACGGCGAGCGAGACGGCGGCGGCGAAGATCCGGCGGGTGCTGCCCAAGCACGTCGCCCGTCGGCTCGACACGCTCCTGGAAGCCCTCGCCTTCACGGATCACCCCGGCGAGTTCGACACCCCGGACGCCGGGGTCCTGCTCACCATCGCCGATGCGGTGCGCCACCGCCGACCGGTCTCGATCCGCTACACCGACCGCGACGGTCGGCGGAGCGAACGCACGCTGCACGCGTACGGGATCGTCGCCCACGCGGGCCGGTGGTACGTCACGGGCGAGGACGCCCGGATCGGCGAGGACCGGACCTTCCGGCTCGATCGCATCACCGACGCGAGGACCCTGCCCGGCTCGTTCGAAGCGCCCGTGGGCCCCGGTCCGGCACAGCGCGTGTTGTCGGCGTTCGCCACGGCCGAGTACCGGCACGAGGTGACCTTGCGGATCCACGGGACGGTCGGGCAGATCCGTGCCCGCCTTCCCGCCGGCGTCGCGAGCCTGGAGGAGTACGCGCCCGTGGCAGGCGAGGACCGGGCGGACGCGGACCGGGCGGCCAAGGACCGGACGAACGCGGACCAGACGAACGAACGCTGGCTGCGCGTCGAGCTGCGGGTGGAGCGGCTCGACTGGTTGCCTCCGGTACTCGCCTCACTCGACCGGCCGTTCGTCATCGAGCGCCCCAATGAACTGCGCGACCTCGTCACCACGCTCGCCGATCGCCTCACGTCCTACGCCCGCGCCAAGCCTGACAGCGAGGAACCATTGTCATGAGATGGCACGCCGCTCGGCGTGGCGGAGGGCTCTTCCCGGAGGTGCGCTTCCCCTCCCGGCTTGCCCGGGGAGGTCAGTGGTCGGCGGCGGCGACGGTGAGCCCGAGGCCGATCAGCGCGATGCCGCCCGCGCCGCCGATCATCGACAGGCGGCGTTCGGAGCCGGTGAGCCAGGTCCGGGCGGCCGACGCGCCCAGGCCCCAGAGGGTGTCGCAGACCAGGCCGATACCGGCGGGGATCAGGCCGAGGAGCATCATCTGCAGCGGGATGTGCCCAGCGTCGTGGTTGACGAACTGCGGGAGGACCGCGGCGAAGAAGACCAGGCCCTTGGGGTTGGTGGCGCCGACGAGCAGGCCGTCCAGGACGGTGCGCAGATCGCCGCGCCGTTCGCCTTTCCGGGCTGTCAGGTCGGTGCGCATCCGGTCGCGGTGGCGGAACGCCTGGACGCCCAGGTAGACGAGGTAGGCGGCGCCGGCGAGTTTCACCGCGGTGAAGACGGTGGCTGAACTCTGGACGAGGGTGCCCAGGCCGAGGGCGACGGCGAGGACGAGGATGTAGCAGCCCAAGAGGTTGCCCAGGACGGTGGCGAGCGCGGTGCGACGGCCGTGGGCGAGGGCGCGGCCGACGACGAACAGGACGCTCGGGCCGGGGATCGCGATCACGACGAGGGACATCGCGGCGAACGCGAGAAGGCTTTCGGTGTTCACCATGGGCCGGTACTCCTGATCTGTGCCACGCGGCCGATGGGGCCGTGTGGTGCGTGCTTGGTGTGCGTGGGGCGGGGTCGGCGTGAACCGGGACAGGGTGGGGGCGGCTACCGGAAGACAGGAAGACGCGGACCACCTGGCGTGCGGGAGGTGGGCCAGGGCTGCGTAGTCGATCGGGAGGGTGCGGTCAGCGGATCCAGCGCCGCGGTGGACGGACCGGTGGACGGACCGGTGGACGGACCGGTCCGGATCGGTCCGGATCGGCGACCGCGGTGTCGATCAGGCACGGCACCGGCGGGCCGGTGGCTGACCGGCGGGATGCCGCCCTCGGCCAGGCCCTCCGTGGCGAGCGGGTCCGCGTCCGGCACAGCTCGCCAGGGCTCGGACGTACTCACGGCAGACCTGCGGCTTTCGCTCGGCGAAGGGTGGGTGACCTGCGGCGAAGCGGTGCGCGGTCTGTCCTTGAGACTGATCGACACAGCGGGGTCCGATCAACTGATTGTGAAATCCTGCAATCGTGATCACCATGCGCTTCGCCGAGACGGCCGAGGAGGACATCGCCTTCTCCGTTTCACCGCTGCTCGAAGCCGTTCACTCCTGGCACGTGCTCACCGACCCCGGACACCACGCACTGCACGTGCCATGGGTACGGCGGTGCCGCCGCCTGCCCGCCGCTCTGCGTCGGCGGATGCGCGAGCACGGCTTCCTGGTGGCCGACTACGTCCCCGCCTTCTTCGAAAGCCGGGCCGGTGATCACGACGCTGACTTCGCGGACCAGCTCTCGGCCGTACGAACGCTGCCGCCCGCTGTGCTTGCGGTCGAACTCGCCCGGACGCTCGTCGACACCACCCGCTGCACCGGACACGACCTCGTCCGTGATCCCGCCGTCCGCGATGCGGTTCTCGCCGAGTACCGGCGGACCGACGCCGACCGGGCGGCACGGCTGGACCGCGTCCTCACCGACCCCCTCCCCGTCCTCGAAGAGGCGCTCACTGTCCTGGAGGACTACTGGAGCGCCGCCTTCGCCGAAGAGTGGGAGCGCGTCGAGCCCTCCCTCTACGAGTCGATCGCGCAGGCGGGAACCCGGATCGCCCGACAGGGCCTGTTCCCGATGCTCCGCACCCTGGTCCCCCAGATCCGTATCGACCCCGCCAGACGGTCCCTCCGGCTCGACCGCCCCCACCACCACGACATCGCCGTCACCCGTGACCGCCCGGTCACCTTCACCGCCAGCCGCTACGTGTGGCCCCACGTCCGCGTCACCTGCGATGCTCCCTGGCCCCTGCGGATCACCTATCCCTCCCTCCCCCTCGCCCCCGCCGCCCGCCCCACCAGCCAGGAAGACACCCTCACCGCCCTACGGGCCCTGGCCGCGGCCCCACGCCTGCAGATCATCACCCACCTCTCCGCCCAGGGCCGCACCACCCAGGAACTCGCCACCCTCCTCGGCCTCTCCCCGTCGGTGACCTCCCGCCACCTCCACCAGCTCACCCAGGCAGGACTCACCACCACCCGCCGCGACGGCTACTACGTCCTCTACTCCCTCGACCCCACCCGCCTCGACCACATCGCCACCACCCTCACCACCCTCGCGCCAAGGACGGATCCCTGAAAGAAGGGCTCGCCGAACCCGGAACGCTGACGTTTCGGGGCCTGCCTACTGCCCGGAATTGCCGGTAGTGGGCACTGCGTCGCACCGCCGTCCGCGCGGGCACCGGCTCATCCACGCCCACGCTCCTGACCCCCATGGATCCACCCGGCCATCCGAATTCACACGGCGCTGCCGGCTGTGAGCCTCGAAGCCTTGAAGCACATATACATCCCTCATGCCGGGCTTACTGAGCTCCGCGCCGCAAGAGGTTGTAACGGCAATTCTGTTGAGCCAAGGCCCTGGTGGGAGGCCGTCGAAGTTCGCCCGGCCGGGCAAGTCAATAGAGCCCCACCCGTAATCCCCAGGTCTGGACCATGACCACGCCGCCCCGACCAATCCGTCGCCCTCACGCACGACTTGGCCGGTGGCCGAGCCCTGTGCTCGCGGGCGTCGAGGGAGCCTCCGGACCGGCCTCCCCGGTCGGAACCTCCTCCGGAGACGGTGACATGTCCAAGCCGTGGGTATAGGGTTTCGCCCGTTGTTACCCACGGTCAACCCATGGCCAACGATTGTTCGTTGCAGTACTCCTCGGCGAAGCACCCAACCCCCCTCAGCCCTGCCGACGTGCACCGGACACGGTTGCGCACGTCGCAGAAAGGCATGCCCATGTCCCGAATACGACTCCGGAGACCCACCGTTCTGGCCGCGCTGGCAGGTATCGGCACCTGCCTGGCGACGATCGCCGCACCGTCCGCCTCCGCGGGCACGTCGGCTCAGTCCGGCACCTGCACGATCGCCCCTACGGGCAAGGAGTCCGAGGCGCCGCTCAGTTGTCTCGGCGTCACCGCTTCCCTCGACCGCCTGCCCACCGTCGGCGAGCAGGCCACCCTCACCGTGAACGTCACGGTGCAGACCAGCGTCAAGCGAGCCGGCCTGTCGGTGCAGCTGCCGCCCGCGCTCCGGATGAGCGGCAACGACTCCGGCCTCACCGCGGCCACGACGGACGCATTCGGCCAGCGCACCAGCCGGGTACTCGCCCTCACCCCCGGCACCCGCACCGTCAAGGTCAAGGTAGAAGCCGTCGCCGCCGGACCCGCCCAGATCCAGGCGGACATCAGCGACGTCGACCGACCCGACCCGCGCCGCGCGGGGCACGACTCGGTGGAGCTCACCATCGGCAGGGCCAACGGTTCCTCCACCAAGGGCGTGTCGGTCACCAAGGCCGACACGGCCCCGGTCCAGAGCCCCGGGCCCGGCGTCCACCCTCCGCGCCTCGCCACCCCCAAGGCTCCCGCCCCGGGGCCGGCCGCCTCCGGCCCGTCATCCCCGCGCGCCACCGCGCCGGCCGCCCCCTCCGCCCAGGTCTGCGTCAGTGGCACCTACCGCAACCGTTTCCAGTCCGCCGAGGGCGGCAGCTGGAACGGCAAAGCCAACCGGGACGAGCCAGTCAGCAACGCCAACATCACCCTGTGGGGCAAGCCGACCGCCAACAGCGGTACGCAGAAGCTCGCCACGGGGATGACCGGCAACGGCGACGGTAGGTTCAACCTCTGCTACACGCCGAGCACCTCCGTCACCGCCAAGCTCTGGGTGGAGTTCCAGACCCAGGCCGGCGGGATGTGGTCAGTGGTCGACGGCAACGGTCGCCTCTACTCCACCGCCACGTACTCGCAGGACAACGTCTCGCGCGGCATCAGTCTGGGCAATGTGTACGCCAACAGCGGCCAGAGCCGCGCCTGGCACGCGTTCGACACTCTCAACAAGCTGTGGTGGAACCGCGGTTCCACCACCAACTGCTGGGCCGGCAGTCAGAGCGACGGCCGCTGCACCCCGATCACGGTGCAGTGGTACCCCGGCTCCACCGACGGCACATACTGGACCACCAGCGAGGACAAGATCCACCTCGCGGACAACGACCCCGACTCCGAGCACACGACCGTCCACGAGGCCGGCCACGCCCTCATGGGCAAGCTCTACAACGGCTGGTGGCCGAACGTGACCAACTGCTCGCCCCACTATGTCAACCGCGCTTCCTCCACCAGCTGCGGCTGGACCGAGGGCTTCGCCAACGCGGTGTCGTTCCACACCTTCAACGACACCACCTACTACTGGGGCAACGGCAGCTCACTGAACCTCGCCAACGACCGCACCACCACCGGCATCGACCAGGGCGACGCCTGCGAGGCCCGCGTCGCCACCGCGCTGCTCGACCTGTGGTCCCAGGTCGACGGCGGCTGGACCAGGAGCAACACCATGATGTCCAAGACCTGGCAGTCCAGCTTCCGCGAGTACTTCCTCACCGACCGTCCCACTTACGGCCTGGACACCGGCGCCAAGGCCCGGAACATCCTCTACAACCACACCATCCAGTACTGATTCCCCGTCACCTGACGGGATGTGACCGTGACCGTACGTTGACGTACACGCGGCGCCCCTCACCGGCCGCCGCCACGAGGGGTGCCGATGGCGTCGCCAGCCAGGACGAGGCCGGCGACCTGCCGGGCGACCTCGATCCCGCGTCGGCCCACGGCCACGCCCATGTCGGCCCGGCGCAGGGCGGGGGCGAACCCGTCGTCGACGCCGTCGCATGTCATGACCACCACGTGCCCGGCCTGTGGCCATGACGCGACGATGCGGAGCTTCTGCTCCGGCTTCGTACGGGCGAACGCCCGCACCGTCCTGGGGCCCCCTGTGGTGCCGCCCTGGGTCTCCTCGCCGGTGACGGCCTCGTCCTTGGCGGAGGCGATTCCCGGCCGCGGCCCTCTCCCCGTCGTCCGGTACGGGCAGGGTCCTGGCCGCGGCCAGGACCCGGTACCCCTGCTGTGCCCATCACCACGCCCGATCCGGCACCCGCTCCAGCGCTCGGTCACGTGGCCGACGAGTGTTCCTTGGCAACAGGCATCGGCTCGCCGGTCAGGGAGGACTCGTCCACCAGCAGCGTGGCGGCCCGATGGTGTCCCCAGGAACGACGTCCGCTGCGTTCATCTCCTGCTCGGCACCGTCACGCATGACGCGTACGGCGGGGGCGCTCAAAGCCCGCGGAGCCTCCACGACCCGTTCGGCGCACGACTTCCTGGGCCAGGCCGACCACGCTGTTGGCCACAACGACAATGGCGATGGCGATGTTGGAGCCGTAAATGAAAGAGGCCGTGGCCGAGCACCCGAAAGCATCCGTCCATCGCACGGTGCTGGACCGCCCGGCCGATCGGCTGGAAAGCCCTGTCAGTCCGGCTGCGCAGGAGCCGCGCCACCGTTGTACGGTGCGCGTGCCCCGACCCCGTGGGTGCTCCGTTCCTCGGTCAGGAAAGGGCAGTCGCATGGGCAAGAGGTACAGACGCGTCCTTCAATTGTTCAGCGCCCTGGTGCTCATGGTCGCCGCACCGGGCGTAGCCACGGCGGCCGGCACCCCGTCCCGTCTCCTCCTGAATCAGCCGAAGACGACCTGGTCGGTCATGGAAGCCGGGGGGTGGTCCACCGGGCCGGGTTCGCCTGGATGTCGTTCCACCGATGTCGGCGCGGCGGACGGCCGCCTCACGGCGCTTGAGCTGAGTGCCGGTGCTTGAGGCGGATCGGATTCGATCGCCGGGCGTTCGGGGGCCGGCCGTCCTGGCCAGGTGTTGCGGGACATGAGATTGGTGGCACAGGCCGATGCTGTGAAATGGGGGTGCTTCGGCGGGCATTGGTCGGGTAGCGTGCGGGCCATGTCGAGTCCTGAGTCAGACAGGGTGGGGGCTCACGGTCACGCCGTCAGCCCCCTGAATCACTGAGTTCACAGCTCCGCCGTCCCGCCGCGCGTTCCGTGGCCGGACGAGTGTGCCCTTGGGCGCTGACCGCGGTGACGAGATGACCCTCTCGTGCTTCTCCTCACCTCGGAGCCACTCGATGCCTTTCCCGCTGTACCTGCTTGCCCTGGCGGTCTTCGCCATGGGCACCTCGGAGTTCATGCTCGCCGGCCTCCTCCCGGACATAGCCTCAGACCTTGGCGTCACCGTCGGGGCAGCAGGCGTGCTCACCCCGGCCTTCGCGATCGGCATGGTCCTCGGTGCCCCGCTCATGGCAGCGCTCGCCCGCCACTGGCCCGCGCGGTCGAGCCTGCTCGGATCCGTCCTCGTGTTCTCGGCAGCCCACGCGGCGGGTGCCGTCACTTCGAGCTTTCCGGTCCTGTGCGCGACCCGGATGGTCGCCGCGCTCGCGAACGCCGGGTTCCTCGCCGTCGCTCTGACGACCGCCACCACGCTGGTCCCCGCCGACAAGAAGGGACGTGCGCTCGCCGTGCTGCTGTCGGGCACGACGGTGGCCACGATCGCCGGCGTCCCCGGGGGTTCAGTGCTCGGCGCATCACTCGGCTGGCGGGCCACGTTCTGGGCCGTCGCCGCGCTCTGCCTGCCCGCTGCCGTCGGCATCCTCACCGGAATCCCGGCACGCCGCATGCCGAAGAACCCTGTTGACGGGCTGCCGCTGCGAGCGGAGTTCGCACAGCTCAAAAGTCCGCGGCTGCTCCTGGTCATGCTGCTCGGCGCGCTGGTGAACGCGGCCACTTTCGCGAGCTTCACCTTCCTCGCCCCCGTCGTGACCGACACCGCAGGGCTGGGCGAGCTGTGGGTATCCGTCGCCCTGGTGCTCTTCGGTGCCGGTTCCTTCGTCGGCGTCACCGTCGCCGGACGGCTGTCCGACAGGCGTCCCGGCCTGGTCATCGCAGCCGGCGGTCCGCTGCTGCTCATCGGTTGGCCGACCCTGGCCGTGCTGGCCGCCCGGCCGGTCGCTCTGCTCGTCCTCGTGTTCGTCCAAGGCGCGCTGTCGTTCGCACTGGGCAGCACGCTGATAGCGCGAGTCCTCTACGAGGCAGCCGGAGCACCCGTCATGGCCGGCTCCTACGCGACCGCGGCCCTCAACGTCGGAGCTGCCGCCGGGCCCCTCATCGCCGCGACCACCCTCGGCACCGCGGTCGGAGACCTGGGGCCGCTGTGGGCAAGCGGACTCCTCGTCGCCACCGCGCTGCTGATCGCGTTCCCCTCGCGCGGGGTGCTCAAGCCCGGGCGAAGCAGTGAGGCTCTCCGATGACGCGCGAACGCCCCGTTGAGCATCGAGGGCCGCCAAAGGCTCGTCGAACGCCGAAGGCTCGTCGAACGCCGTCGCACCCGCGCCGTTCACCCAAGCCGCCGCCGAGGCCGGCGTCTCCTGCGCGTGCCTGCCCAAGGAAGAAGCGGCACGACAGGCACGGCGAGACGGAACTGCTCGACCGCTCCAGCGTCCCGCACTCCTCACGGGCCCGGACCCCCGTCCGAGATCGTCGAACAGCTCGAGCAACCGCGTCGGAACCACAAGTGGCCGCCCGCCGGATCACCCTGGGGCTGATGGGCCAGGGGTGCGGATCAGCGAGCGCACGGTGGGCCGGTGGCCGCGGCTCCGAGGAGGCCGCCACCATCGTGACGTTCCTCAGTCGTGCCTCCCGCCCCCGCCCCCACCTCCACCTCCACCTCCGCACGAGCGTCACCAACGTCATGGCCGGCGACAACTAGGCTGGCGTCATGGGCAACGTCTTCGGCAGCGGTGGCACGGGTGACGACCTCTACCTGTCCAATGGCGGGACGGCCGTCTTCCTCGACGTGCTGTGGCTGGCCGTATCGGACCTCGCCCGTCGGCCGTGGGACTTCCGGTTCGCCGCACTCCTGGCCCTGCAGGACCAGACCGTCATGGGACGCGGGGTCGTCGGATTCGACCTGGACGACCTCGACTGGGGTGCCACCCCGGCCGAGCGGGCGCGGAACGAGGACTTCGTGCTGCGGGTGATCGACCTCGCCCTGGAACGGCACCGCTGGGACGAGCTGAACTACGAGCCACCGTACGTATCCGGCTACCTCCAGCGGTACCGGGCCGCGGTCGATGCCTTCACCCCACCACCACACCCCGCCGACGAGGAGGTCTTCCCGGCCCCGGACATGGCCCTCACGGCCTCGTGCGTCCGCCACCGGGTCCTGGACGCCCTGCCTTACTGGGAAGGCTGCGTCTTCTGCACCGGGGACACGATGCGATCGCCCACCGACCAGACGGGCAACGAACCCACCGCCACGACGTAACAACCCTGCGACGACAGTCCGGCGCGATATCCGGCCCCCACGACGCCCTTGCCCGGCTCAGGCCGCACCAGGAGGGCGATCGAAGATCGTAGAACCAGGCCCCGAGTCCCCATGGCCGACCTTCAGCAGCCACCCGGTCGGAGGGGCTGGCGCACCAGCAGGACGGAAGTGGGTGCAGGCTCATCGTCTCCAGCACGGCGCGGTGGAGGTGTACGAGCTTACGGACCTTGTCCGGGTCCACGGGCGCTCTGCGGGACGGGGCGGGGCGCCCGTCGTCCTGCACCGGTGGCTCACCCGGCACCGGTGGCTCGTCCAGCCGGGCGGCTCGTCCGGCCGGGTGCGGACTGCTGAGGCCCGCGGGGGCTCGCCCCGGGGCCTCGGCAGTGCGCTGAGGTCAGTTGTGCACCAGGTACCAGTCGCTGTCCTGCATGCGCGGGACGTTCGGGTGGAGGTAGCCGACCACTCCGTTGTTCTCGTGGTCGCAATGCCGATTCCTGAACTCCGTGATCTCCATCCTGCCGACCCACCAGTTGTCACGGATGTAGGTGTCCGTCGCCGGTGTCATCCAGCAGAACTGCACGGGCTTGCCGTCCTGGTTCTTTCCGTCCAGCCAGATCGACGCCACCTTGTGCCGCCTGTCCTGGAAATGGATCTGCTGACCGTTGTTCCCGGCGAAAGCCACCCCGGCCCCGAGCGCCAACGAACCGGCCAGGGCGGCCGTACAGGCCGTGGCCATCGCCATCCTGCGCAGACGAAACATCATGTTTGTCCTCCGTCGCCTTCCCCGCGGGGCCCTCGTGGCGCCGTCGTGCACGTGCGGTCCGTCGGACCGAGGCGGACGGGCGGCTGATGACATCAGCAGTGAGGGCCGGTTGCTGGTTGTCGCGTACAGGGTCCCCGTTCCAGCGGAGCTGCGGGATGCTTTCAGCGAGGGCTGAATCGTCAGGAGGCCGGTGTGTTACGCATTCACTGCACTCCAGAGGATCTCTTGAGGGTGACGGTCGCCGACCAGCCGGCGCCGCTGGTGGAACTCGTCATGGCCATGGGGATGCTGCAGCGTCGGGACGGGCACCCGGTGTTCAGCCCGTGGCGGCGGCGCGTGGCCCGGTCCCTGCCACGGACCGCACACCCCATATTGCAGTTGGTCTCCCCGCTGGGTGCCGGGCCGCTGTTCCTGGACCCGCCCAGCGGCGATCTGGAAGAAGGCATGGATCAGGTCCTGTCCACGCCCCGCGCCTGGGCCCGCGCGGAGTTGCGCAGGATGTGCGCGATAGACCGCCCGCTCACCCCGTGGGTGCGTCACCTCGCCGACCGGGACCGCGGCGCCTGGCAGATCCTCGGACTGGCGGTCCGAACCGGCCATGCCAGTGTCATCGCCGAGGCATGGCCCCGTATCGAGGCGGGCTTCCACGCCGAAACCGCCTGGCGCTCTCGCGTCCTTGCCCGTCAGGGCCTGCACGCCGCTCTGACCGGGCTGGCGCCGTCCGTCCGCTGGCGCGGCTTGACCCTGGAAGCGGCCTCCCCCCGCGATCTCGATCTCACCCTTCGCGGGCGCGGCATCATCTTGCATCCGTCCCTGTTCTGGGCCGACCGCCTCTTGCCGGCGCCGCTCCCCGACGGACGGCTCCTCCTGATCTACCCAGCCGTCACGCCACTGCCTCTCCGGGAGACCTCAACCCCCGCGGACCCGCTGACCGCCCTTGTCGGCAGTACCCGGGCGCAGGCCTTGCGGCTGCTCGTCCGGCAGCACACCACCACCGACCTCGCCCGTGAACTCGCTGTCAGCCCCGCTGCCGCGTCGATGCAGGCCAAGGTCCTCCGCGAAGCCGGACTGATCGCCTCGCAGCGTGACGGCAAGGCCATGTGGCACTGGTGCACGTCCCTCGGCCTCGATCTCCTCGCACGGGAGGGCACGAGTCCGAACGGAACACGACCCGGTCCGGGCAGCGACACCAGGCGCTTCGGCATCGATCCCCACAGGCGAGGAGGCCACCGCCCAGGCGGCCGCTGACCTGTAGCGGCGGCCACTCCGTCCACCCACTGGGCACCACCCGTCTCCGGCCCGGGGAGCGGCTCACGTACGGCCCCGGGGCCTTCACCGGCGCCGGTTCGAGCGGTTCGACGGCGTCACGACGGGCTCAGGGTCCCGGGCCGCCACAGGACCCCAACGGCGGTCCGGGCGACCCCACTTCCGGCCATGACGCTATTGGCGGGGACCTTGCCCTGGCAGCGCGCCGCGCCTTCCTCGACGGTGGTGGAGGTGGTGCAGGTGGTGTAGCTGCCGCGGTCGGAGCCCTTGACCCACTTCAACGCGTAGCTGCCGTCGCCTTGCTGAAGCTGAACGCCCTGGCCGGGCGCGATGACGCCCCACAGACCACGCCGTACCCTGTCAGGAGCGACGGCCACCGCGCCCACGCATCCTGCCGACCGACGGGAGTGCCGTGTCGAAGACGGGCGACGGTGTGAGGCCCGAACGGACCAAAGAACGAACGTGGAAGATTCTGGCACTACGCCGGTTCGATCCCGAGTGGATTTACATGCCATCGGGAAAAGGGGGACCACCTTTGAAACGCGTCAGACGACTGCTGGCGGCGATAGCCGCACTCACCCTCACCGCAGCCCTGCTGGCCCTGGGAACCTCCCAGGCCGCCGCTGCCCCGGCCACGGCCCGGCCCGCCCCCCACGGCCAGGGCACCTGCAAGCCCGTCCCTCCCGACAAGGGAGCCCCTAAGGACACGGCGCGGGCCTGCTACGAGATCAGTTCCAGATCGCCCGCCCCCCGCACGCACCCTTGCCCCCGCTCCCCGCGACGGCGACGATCTGAACAGTCCGGATAGCCTGTGCGGCAAACAATCCCCGGACAACTCCACTCACCTCGCGTACTGCGTGACAAGGGGATTGAGATGGACCTACCTGAGCAGCGATCAGAAGGCAGTGATCGGCGGCACCGACGCCCGGTGAGCCGGAGCTCGCTGACTGCGCAGACTCCTTGGTGCCCTTGCTCGGCACCGGCCTGAACACGGCGGTGCCGGCGCCGGCCTTCGTCGCCCTCGCCCGGCGCGAGCTCCGCCTGCCACCCATGCGTGTTCTACCCAACGAGGCGGTGTGCGTCTCTGGAGGTCTCGCCTGGACGGCGAAGCTCCCCGCCGCACCGGCGCTGGCCCTGGCCCTGGCCCTGGCCTCGCTGATTCTCATCGTGTACCTGGTCGCTCGCGGCTTCGCCTGACGATCGGTCACTGATTTTCCGGTACGCCTTGCACCATTGACGCCGCCACCGCAGCCCCGGACACCGCCAGGTCAGGCGGCCTGTCGCGCGAAGGCAGCCCGGGCCACCGCGTGGCCGGCGTCGAGGACGAGTGCCTGGCCCTTGGCCTGGGCCTTGTGCAGTTCCGCATGGAGGGGGGACTGTTCGGACGCGAACAGGACGTTCACACGCCCGTCCCCCGAGCCCCGTCGGTCCATCGGGGCGACGGCCACCGGTTCGCCCGCGTCGTCCGTGACCCACAGGATGAAGTCGTCCATCTTGAAGAAGCCGATCTCGGTGATCGGACTCGGGTAGTGGTGGACGCCGCCGCCCGTCGGCAGCTCGGCGCTGTGGTCCTTCTTGGCCAGGGGCACGCTGGCGTTGCAGATGGAATCGGTCCATCGCTGGACGCCGTCGGCGTCCGTGATGGGGGTGTCCAGCAGTTCCCGGATACCGAGTTCCTCGACGGCGTCGGGGAAGGCCGCGTAGAGCCGCCGCGCGTTCTGGCGCAGCAGGTCGACCTTGGCGGGGTCGGCGCAGAACTGCGCGGACCACTCGATGCCGGCCATGTTGCGGACCATGAACCATCCCTGGTCGTCCTTCACCCAGAGGCCGCCGCCGTGGTGGTCCTCGACCGGTTCCGGTCCGTAGAACGGGTGGTCCAAGCCGTCCACGAGTTTGTGCATCTGCTTACGGGACGCCACATACTCGGGTGAATCAGTGCGTGGAGGATGCCCGGGGATGTTGATGGTCCAGGGTTTGTCCTCGTGTTCGACGTGCGGCTTACTCGGGTCTGTTTGTGGAGTCATGGTCACGCAGCCTTCCCGTGAGCCATTGCCGTTCGCACCGTGCGCACATGGTGCACATATGGGAGTCTCCGCTCCTTGATTCAGCCTGCGTCTCGCCGCCGGGTCAGTCAAACCGGGACCGACCGTTCCAACCACCTGGTTGGAACGGGCAAGAACAGACAAGAACGGACAAGGCTTCTGCCGGTTACGAGTGATGACCGGTAGGTTCGTCAAACCCGGCGATAGAGGACAATTCCGTGTCCTATAGCGGAGGCTCGTCGGGAGTCTTCTCGTGAGGTTCCGACAGGTCTCGCTCCGTCGCTCCAGCAGCACCGAGGCAAGGCTGCAGACCGCCAGGATCCCGAACATCACCAGGCCGAGAGCGAGGTGACCGCCGGCAGTCGCGGCCATGAGGCAGGCGACTCCGACGGCGGCCAGGAAGAAACCGGGCACGCCCCGCCCAGTGCCGCGTCAGGCAGCTTTTACCCCGCGGCCGGCTCGCGCGTCGGTTCCACGATTTGGATCATGTTTCTCGTGATGAGCCGGCACGTACGATCCCGGGATTTCAGGAGCCGTCCGTGAAGCGCGCGCCCGGCCCGGGCGTGCGGCAGACGTCTTCCGGGGCGAGGTGGCTGTGCCCGGCAGCGCACTCGAGGACGACCCTGACCGGCTCGTCGCACGGGCTCGTATCGTCGGCGGGCCGGTGCCGGACGATGACCGACGGGCCCTGCGGGTCGGCGAGATAGGCGTCGCCCCATTCCAGCAGCGCCACGAGCGTGGGCCGCAACGCCCGGCCCTGCTCGGTGAGCTCGTAGGCGAAGCGCTGCCGGTCCCCGGGCTCCTGATACGGCACGCGGCGCAGCACTCCCGCGGTCACCAGGGTGTCGAGTCGGGTCGCCAGGAGATTTCTGGCGATCCCGAGGCGGGAGTGGAACTCCCCGAACCGGCGTGCGCCGTCCAGCGCTTCGCGGACGATCAGCAGCGACCAGCGCTCCCCCACCACCGAGAGGGCGCGCGCCACCGAGCAGTTGACCGGGTCGATTCGCCGCGTCTGCATGGGACGAGTGTAGCCATCTGGGTTTACAAGCTGTACTCAGCCTTCGTAGGCTCCTACCTGAGTTGAATAAATAGACTCAGAAGGGGGTCGGCCATGCCCATGCTCGACGTATACATTCCCGACGGCGCGCTCCAGCCGGACGCCGAGGCGGCGCTGCTGAACCGCATCACCGAGATCCTCATCCGCAACGAGGGATTCGACCCAGCCGACCCGGTGATCCGATCCGTCTCCTGGCTCTGGCTGCACCGGCCGGCCGGCGTCTACGTCGGCGGAGAACCCGCGGACGCACCTCGTTACAAGGTCGTCCCGTCCGTCCCCGAGGGCCAGCTCGACGAGCACAAGCGTGCGAGCGTCATCGCCGAGGTCACCGAGGCGATCCTCGACGCCGAGAACGGCGCCTGGCCGCGTGACGCCGGCCGGATCTGGGTGTTCCCCACCGAGATCCCCGAGGGCCACTGGGGCGGCCGGGGCCGGATCAGGCCGCTCGCGACGATCCTCGCCCGCCTCGGCGGCGGCGACACCAAGCGGGCCCGCACGCTCGCGCGTGAACGGATCGCCGCCAGCCGGGCCGAACACGCCCGCCTGCCCTGACGATCGGTGCACGAAGCGGAGACCGACGCGGCCGGCGACACAGCCGACAGGGTCACCCCATCCCCGCGAGCCGGCTTCCGGCAGGAGCGGCGCCACTGGCGAGAAGGCGGCGTCGGTTCCCGTCGGGCGAGATGCGCAGGTGGGCGAAGACCTCGTCGAGGGAGATGCCGGTCCTGTCCTTGTCGCCGGGCAGGCCGGCGTGGCGGAGCGTGGCGGCGGTGTCGTGCATCTCGTCCTTCCCTCGCCATCCGCGAGCCGCGATGCTGAGCAGATGGCCGAGGTCCGAGAGGATCGCTGCGGGCATGCGCTGCGCCTCGCGGGTGGAGGGGATCGCCGACACCGCGGGCGGTGGCGAGGGCGTGGGCGACGGCCGCGCTGATCCGAGCGGTCGCCCAGCCCCCGTTCGCGGGTGAACTCTTCGGCCCACTGCCGCAGGGCCGTCGTACGGTCCACGAGAGTGTTGTCGAGATCGGGCGAGAGGGCGGCGTTCGATGGCGTGCGCGATGTGTGGTCCCAAACTGATCCCGCCCCTGGTCCGGTTCAACACATCGAGTTGACTTGACCGGCTCCCTGCCGCCCCCTCCATCGCTGCAGCATCTTCTGGTCTGTCCCCAGAGAGAGGGGCGCGTGGGGCCTGTTGTCAGTGCGATTGGCTTCAGTGAATGTTCAGAAGTCATCTCATTTGGTGAGTCTGCGGTAGCAGATGAG
>NZ_JBTOLC010000056.1:0-31834 GCF_054551825.1 Streptomyces sp. L500 | reverse complement strand
AAAGTCCGGACGCACTCCCCACGACTCCACCAGCCTGAACAAGGCCACCTCAAGCGCGAAAAGCGCGGGCTGAGCGAAACCCGTCCCGTTCAACGCCTCCGCGTCGTCACCGAACATCACCTCCCGCAGCGGACGCTCCAGCTCGCGGTCGAAGTACGCCGCCACCTCGTCCAGCGCCTCGGCGAAGACGGGGAACCGCTCGTACAGCTCCCGGCCCATGCCCGCGCGCTGCGAGCCCTGGCCCGAGAACAGGAACGCCTGCTTGCCCGTCGCGTCCCCGGCGACGCCGCGCGCGGCCTCCCGGGCGCTCTCGCCGTCGGCCAGCAGCACCGCGCGGTGCGCGAAGGCCGCCCGGCCCGTGGCCAGGGAGAAGCCGACGTCCGTCGCGTCCCGGCCCGTTCCGGCGAGGGCGGCGATCCGCTCGGTCTGCGCGGCCAGCGCGGCCTCGGACCGGGCGGAGACCACCCACGGCACGAGTCCGGGCGCCCGCTCCGCCACCGGCTCCTCGGAGGGCGTCGCCTCCGGGGCCTGCTCCACGATGACGTGCGCGTTGGTACCACTGACGCCGAAGGCGGACACGCCCGCCCGGCGCGGGCGGCCGGTCTCGGGCCAGGCCCGGTGCTCGGTCACCAGCGCCACGGTCCCGTCCGTCCAGTCGACGTGCGAGGACGGGGTGCCGACGTGCAGCGTGCGCGGCAGTTCGCCGTGGCGCATCGCGAGGACCATCTTGATGACGCCCGCGACGCCGGCCGCCGCCTGGGTGTGGCCCAGGTTGGACTTGACGGCGCCGAGCTGCAGCGGCAGCGCCGGGTCGCGGTCCCGGCCGTAGGCGGCGATGAGGGCGTGCGCCTCGATGGGGTCGCCGAGGGTGGTGCCGGTGCCGTGGGCCTCCACGGCGTCGACGTCGGCCGGGGTGAGGCCGCCGTCGGCGAGGGCCTGGCGGATGACGCGCTGCTGGGCGCGGCCGTTGGGGGCGGTCAGGCCGTTGGAGGCGCCGTCCTGGTTGACGGCGCTGCCGCTGACGACCGCGAGGACGTCGTGGCCGTTGCGGCGGGCGTCGGAGAGCCGCTCCAGGACGAGGACGCCCACGCCCTCGGACCAGCTGGTGCCGTCGGCCGTGTCGGAGAAGGCCTTGCAGCGGCCGTCGGGGGCGAGTCCGCCCTGCGCGGTGAACTCGGCGAAGGCGTCCGGGCTGGACATGATCGACACGCCGCCGGCCAGGGCCAGCGCGCTCTCGCCCTGCCGCAGCGAGCGCGCGGCCATGTGGAGGGCGACGAGCGAGGAGGAGCAGGCGGTGTCGACGGTGACGGCCGGGCCCTCCAGGCCGAGGGCGTAGGAGAGGCGGCCGGACATGACGCTGGCGGTGTTGCCGGTGGCGACGTGACCGCGGACGTCGGCGGTGCCGGCGCGCAGCACGTTGACGTAGTCCTGGCCGTTGGTGCCGACGAACACGCCGGTCCGGCTGCCGCGCAGGGACGTCGGGTCGATGCCGGCCCGTTCGAAGGCCTCCCAGGTGGTCTCCAGCAGCAGGCGCTGCTGGGGGTCCATGGCGAGGGCCTCGCGCGGGGAGATCCCGAAGAACGCGGCGTCGAAGAGGCCGACGCCGTCGAGGAAGCCGCCTTCGAGGGTGGCGGAGCCGCCCCGGGCGAGGTGTTCGAGGTCCCAGCCGCGGTCGGCGGGGAAGCCGGAGATGGCGTCCTGCCCGTCGGACAGGAGGCGCCACAGGTCCTCGGGGGAGCCGATGCCGCCGGGGAAGCGGCAGTTCATGCCGACGATCACGATCGGGTCGTCGGCCACGTCGGCCCGGACGGCCGGGAACGCGCCGCCGCCGTCCCGCTCGGGCAGGGTGCCGAGGAGCTCGGTGAGGAGGAACCCGGCCAGTTCCGTCGGGGTGGGGTAGTCGTAGACGAGGGTGGCGGGCAGCTTCAGGCCGGTGGTGGCCGACAGGGCGTTGCGGAGTTCGACGATGGTGAGGGAGTCGAAACCGAGGTCGGTGAAGGCCTGGTCGGCGGCGATGCTGTCGGCTCCGGCGTGGCCGAGGACGGCCGCGACGTGGGCGCGCAGCAGGTCCAGGACGAACCGGGGGCGCGCGGACTCGGCGAGTGCGGCGAGCCGGCGCCGCAGGTCGTCCTCGCCGGAGCCGCCCGCGAGGAGCGCGGTGCCCTGGGGGGCGGCGGTGACGACGGTGGCGGCGCGGAGCTCGGGGAGGTCGCCGACGAGGGGGCTGGTGCGGAACGCGGTGGCGTAGCGGTCCCAGTCGATGTCGGCGACGGTCACGGCGGTGTCGTCGTGTTCGACGGCGTGCCGCAGGGCGGTGAGGGCGGAGGCGGGTGCCATGGGGGTGAAGCCACCGCGGCGGACGCGGCCGTCGGCGAGCGTTCCGTCGCCGGCCATGCCGGTCCCGGCCCAGGGGCCCCAGGCGATGGACGTCGCGGGCAGGCCCTGGGCGCGGCGGACGGCGGCGAAGGCGTCGAGGTAGGCGTTGGCGGCGGCGTAGTTGCCCTGTCCGGCCGCGCCGAGGGTGCCGGCGGTGGAGGAGAACAGGACGAAGGCGGCCAGGTCCGTCTCGCGGGTGAGCTCGTGGAGGTGGACGGTGGCGGTGGCCTTGGCACTCAGGACGGCCGTGAACTTCTCCGGGGTGAGCGTGTCGACGACGCCGTCGTCGACGACTCCGGCGGTGTGGAACACCGCCGTGAGCGGCTGCTCGGCCGGGATGTCCGCGAGCAGCGCGGCGAGCGCGGCGCGGTCGGCGGTGTCGCAGGCGGCGAGGGTGACGTCGGCGCCCAGCGCGGCGAGTTCGGTCCGCAGGTCCTCGGCGCCGGGCGCGTCGGCGCCCCGGCGGCTGACCAGGAGCAGGCGCGGCGCGCCCGCTTCGGCGAGCATGCGGGCGACGTGGCCGCCCAGCGCCCCGGTGCCGCCGGTGACCAGGACGGTGCCGGTGGGGGTGTAGGGGCGGAGGGCGGGGGTGTCGCCGACGGGGTGGTGGGCCAGGCGGCGGGCGTAGGTGGCGGTGGGGCGTACGGCGAGCTGGTCCTCGTCCCCGGCGCCGGACAGGACGCCGGCGAGGCGGCACAGCGTGGCGTCGTCGAGGGTTTCGGGCAGGTCGACGAGGCCGCCCCAGCGCTCGGGGTGTTCGAGGGCGACGATGCGGCCGAGGCCCCAGAGGGCGGCCTGCGCGGGGTCGCCCGCGGGTTCGGTGCGGGTGACGGCGACGGCGGCGCGGGTGACGCACCACAGGGGGGCGTCGATCCGGGCGTCGCCGAGCGCCTGGACGGCCGTCGCGGTGAGCGGGAGGGCGGCGAGGCCGTCCGAGCCCGGGGTCAGGGCCAGCAGGGACAGGACGCCCGCGAACTCGGCGCCTCCGTCGGTGAGTTCGCGCAGGCGCTCGGTGAGGGCGGCGCGGTCGGGCGTGGTGACGTCGAGGCGTACGGTCCCGGTGCCGAGGCCGGCCGCGATCGCGTCCGCCCAGGCCCGGTCGGCGTCGGACGCCTCGGCCGTGTCGCCGGGGGTCAGCAGCAGCCAGGTGCCCGTCGGTCGGGTCATCGGGGCCTTGGTGAGGGGCTTCCAGGTGACGCGGTAGCGCCAGCCGTCGACCGTGGTGTGCTCGCGGCGCTTGCGGCGCCAGGAGGTGAGGGCGGGCACGACGGCGGTGAGGGTGGCGTCGTCGAGTTCCAGGGAGGAGCCCAGGGCCGTCAGGTCGGCACGCTCGACGGCCGACCAGAACTCGGCGTCGACCGCGTCGGGCGTGCCCGCCGGGGCGGGCGCCGCCTGCAGGGCGGTGGTGTCGGGCCAGTAGCGCTGCCGCTGGAAGGCGTAGGTGGGCAGGTCGACGCGCCGGGCGGGGGCGCCGAGGACGGCCGCCCAGTCGGGGCGCACGCCGTGGACGTGGAGCCGGGCGAGGGCCGTGGTCAGGGCGTGGGTCTCGGTGTGGTCGCGGCGCAGCGCGGGGACGGCGAGGGCGGGCGAGCCGGCGTCGAGGGTCTCGCGGGCGGCGCCGGAGAGGACGGCGTCGGGGCCGAGTTCGAGGTAGGAGGTCACTCCGGCGGCGTCGAGGCGGCGTACGGCGTCGGCGAAGCGCACGGTGCGGCGGACCTGTCCGGCCCAGTAGGCGGGCGAGGTGGCCTCGTCGGGGTTGAGGAGTTCGCCGGTGACGGTGGAGACGAGGGGGATGGCGGGCGGCTGGAAGTCGAGTCCGGCCGCGACGCGGGTGAACTCCTCCAGCATGGCGTCCATGCGGGGCGAGTGGAAGGCGTGGCTGACGCGCAGGCGCTTGGTCCTGCGGCCGAGGGCCGCGAAGTGCTCCTCGATCGCGTGGACCGCGTCGTCGTCGCCGGCGACGACGACGGAGGCGGGGGTGTTGACGGCGGCGAGGGAGACGCGGTCGTCGTTCCCGTCGAGGAGCGGCAGCACCTCCTCCTCGCTCGCCTGGAGGGAGCACATGGCGCCGCCCTGCGGCAGGGCGGCCATCAGCCTGCCGCGTGCCGCGACGAGCGTGCAGGCGTCGTCCAGGGAGAGCACGCCCGCGATGTGGGCGGCGGCCAGTTCGCCGATGGAGTGCCCGGCGACGTAGTCGGGGCGCAGGCCCCAGGACTCCATCAGCCGGAAGAGGGCGACTTCGAGGGCGAAGAGGGCGGGCTGGGTGTAGGCGGTGTCGTCGAGAAGGGCGGCTTCCTCGGTGCCCGGTTCGGCGAGGAGGATCTCGCGCAGGGGGCGGTCGAGTGCGAGGTCGAAGCGGGCGAGGACGGCGTCGAGCGCCTCGGCGAAGACGGGGTGGCGGTCGTGGAGCTCGCGTCCGGTGCCGGGGCGCTGGCTGCCCTGGCCGGTGAAGAGGAACGCGAGGCGGCCGCGTCCGGCCCGGCCGGTGAGCAGGGCGCCGTCGGGGGTGCCGTCCCGGAGGGCGGCCAGCGCCCGGCGGAGGGTGTCGTGGTCGTCGGCGACGACGGCCGCGCGGTGGTCGAGGGCGGCCCGTGAGGTGGCGAGCGCGTGGGCGAGGTCGGCGAGCGCCGGGGCGGGCTGTTCGTCCAGGAGGGTCAGCAGGCGCCCGGCCTGGGCGCGCAGGCCCTCGTCGGTGCGGCCGGAGAGCACCAGCGGCACGGTCGTGGGGCCGGCCTCGGCGACCTCGGCCGGCTCCTGCGGCTCGTCCTCGACGGGGAGTTCGAGGACGGTGTGGACGTTGGTGCCGCTGAGGCCGAAGGAGGAGACGCCGGCGCGGCGCGGACGCCCGGTCGTGGGCCACTGCTGGTCGTCGGTGAGCAGCTGGATGGCGCCGGAGGTCCAGTCGACGTGGGTCGAGGGCCGGTCGACGTGGAGGGTGCGGGGGACGGTGCCGTGGCGCATGGCCATGACCATCTTGATGACGCTGGCGACGCCGGACGCCATCTGGGTGTGGCCGATGTTGGACTTCACGGAGCCGAGCAGCAGCGGCCGGTCGGCGGGGCGGTCCTGGCCGTAGGTGGCCAGCAGGGCCTGCGCCTCGATGGGGTCGCCGAGCTTGGTGCCGGTGCCGTGGCCGTCGACGACGTCGACGTCGGCGGCGCTGACGCCCGCGTTGGCGAGGGCCTGGGCGATGACGCGCTGCTGCGACGGGCCGTTGGGGGCGGTCAGGCCGTTGGAGGCGCCGTCCTGGTTGACGGCGGAGCCCCGGATGACGGCGAGGACCTGGTGGCCGTTCTTCCGGGCGTCCGAGAGGCGCTCGACGAGGACGAGGCCGACGCCTTCGGCGAGGCTCATGCCGTCGGCGGCCTCGGCGTAGGCCTTGCAGCGGCCGTCGGCGGCCATGGCGCGCTGGCGGCTGAAGCCGACGAAGGCGCTGGGAGTGGCCATGACGCTGACGCCGCCGGCGAGGGCGAGGGTGCTCTCGCCGTTGCGCAGCGACTGGCAGGCCAGGTGGAGGGCCACCAGGGAGGAGGAGCAGGCGGTGTCGAGGGTGACGGCCGGGCCCTCGAAGCCGAAGGTGTAGGACAGCCGGCCGGACAGGACGCTGGAGATGGTGCCGGTGATCAGGTGGCCCTCGTTGCCCTCGGGGGACGCCGGGCTGCTGTAGTCCTGGTAGCTGGCGCCGATGAAGGTGCCGGTGCTGCTGCCGCGCAGGGTGGCGGGGTCGATGCCGGAGCGCTCCATGGCCTCCCAGGCGGTCTCCAGCAGCAGCCGCTGCTGCGGGTCCATCGCGATGGCCTCGCGCGGGGAGATGCCGAAGAAGGAGGCGTCGAAGTCGGCGACGTCGTGGAGGAAGCCGCCGCGCGTGGAGTAGGTGCGGCCGGGCCGGTCGGGGTCGGGGTCGTAGAGGCCCTCGGCGTCCCAGCCGCGGTCGACGGGGAAGTCGGTGATGGCGTCGCCGCCGGCGGCGACGAGGTCCCACAGCTGTTCGGGGGTGCCGACGCCGCCGGGGTAGCGGCAGCTCATGCCGACGATGGCGATGGGCTCGTCGTCGGCGGCCGCCCGGACGACGGCGGCCGTCTCGGTGCGGGCGCCGGCGACGCGGGTGCGGAGGAACTCGACGAGCGCGAGCGGGGTCGGGTAGTCGAAGACCATGGTGCTGGGCAGGGTGAGCCCGGTGACGTTCGACAGCCGGTTGCGCAGGTCGACGGCGGTCAGCGAGTCGAAGCCGACCTCGCGGAAGGCGCGCTGCTCGGAGAGGACGTCGGGCGAGGCGTGGCCGAGGACGGTGGCGGCCTCGCCGCGCACCAGGTCCAGCAGCACCCGGTCCTGCTCGACGGCGGGCAGGGCGAGCAGCCGGGCGGTGAACTCGCTGTCCCCGCCGGCGGACGCGGTGCTGTCCTCCGCGAGCTTCTGGACCTCGGGCACGTCCTCGAAGAGGGCGGTGGGCCGGCCGGAGGTGAAGACGGGGTGGTAGCGCTCCCAGTCGACGTCGGCGACGCACAGGACGGTCTCGTCGTCGTCGAGGGCCCGGCGCAGGCCGGTGAGGGCCGCGCGCGGGTCCATGAACTCCAGGCCGCTGCGGCGGATGGCGCCGGGGTCGACGCGGCCGAGCTTGAGGTCGTCGGCCCAGATGCCCCAGGAGACGGCGGTGGCGGTGGCGCCCCGGGCGCGGCGGTGCTCGGCGAGCGCGTTGAGGTAGGCGTTGCCCGCGACGTAGGCGGCGTGCCGTCCGCTGCCCCACATGCCGGCGGTGGAGGAGTAGAGGACGAACGCGTCGAGCTCGTCGTCGTCGAGGAGTTCGTCGAGGTGGCGGGCGCCGGACACCTTGGCGTCGACGACCTTCGCGAAGGCGTCCAGGCTCGTCTCCTCGATGGAGGCGAGCTCGATGGTGACGGCGGTGTGGACGACGGTGCGCACGGTGTGGCCGTCGGCCTTGAGGCCGGCGAGCATCGCGGCGACGGCGTCGCGGTCGGTGAGGTCGCAGGCGACGACGGAGGCATCGCAGCCCGCGTCGGTGAGCTCTTGGACGAGTTCGGCGGCGCCGGGTGCCTCCGGGCCCCGGCGGCTGGTGAGGACGACGCGTTCGGCGCCCTGCTCGGCCAGCCAGCGGGCCAGGTGGGGGGCGAGGGTGCCGGTGCCGCCGGTGACGAGGGTGGTGCCGCGCGGCGTCCAGGCGCGGGCGGGGGCCGACCCCGCGGCGGCGCGGGCGACGCGGCGGACGAGGACGCCGGAGGCGCGGACGGCCAGCTGGTCCTCGCCGGTGCGGCCGGTGAGGACGGCGGCGAGCCGTTCCCCGGCGCGCCGGTCGAGGGTCTCGGGCAGGTCGACGAGACCGCCCCAGCGCTGGGGGTGTTCGAGGGCGGCGGTCCAGCCCAGGCCCAGGATCTGGGCCTGGACGGGCCGGGTGAGCCGGTCGGAGCGGCCGGTGGCGACCGCGCCCCGGGTCAGGCACCACAGGGGCGCGTCGATCGCGGCGTCGCCGAGGGCCTGCACGAGGGTGACGGTCAGGGCGAGGCCGGTCGCGAGCGCCGGGTGCCCGGGGGCGGGCTCCTCGGCGGCGGCGAGCAGGGACACCACGCCCGTCAGGCCGGTGGCGTCGTCGAGGCCGGTGAGGCGGTCGGTGAGGGTGGCGCGGTCGAGGCAGGCGTCGTCGAGGACGAGCGTGCGGACGTCGGCGCCGTGCGCGGCGAGCGCGTCGGCGACGTCCTCGCCCGGCAGCCCCTCGGCGGTGACGACGAGCCAGGTGCCGGTGAGTGCGGCCGGGGGCAGGCCGGTCAGTGGCTTCCAGGTGGCGCGGTAGCGCCAGGAGTCGACGGTGGTCTCCTCGCGGCGGCGCTTCCGCCACGTCGCGAGGGCGGGCAGCACGGGGGCCAGGGCGGCCCCGTCCAGGCGGAGTCCGGCGGCGAGGGCGTCGACGTCCTCGTCCTCGACGGCCGCCCAGAAGGCGCTGTCCGCCGGGTCCGTGTCGGCGCCCGCGCGCTGCTGCTCGCGGATCGCCCACAGGTGTTCGCGCTGGAAGGCGTAGGTGGGCAGCTCGACGCGGCGGGCGCCGCCGCCGGCGAGGACGGGCGTCCAGTCGGCGCGGACGCCCCGGACGTACGCCTCGGCCAGCGAGGTCAGGAACCGGTCGGCGCCGCCCTGGTCGCGGCGGAGGGTGCCGAGGACGGTGGCGCGGGCGCCGGTGTCCTCGGCGGTCTCCTGGACGGCCATGGCCAGCACGGGGTGGGAGCTGACCTCGACGAACACCCCGTGCCCGGCGTCCAGGAGGCTGCGGACGGCGGGGTCGAAGCGCACGGTCCGGCGCAGGTTGCGGTACCAGTAGGCGGCGTCGAGGGGCGTGTCCTCGGTCAGCCACTCACCGGTGACGGTGGAGAGGAACGGCACCTGGGGGGCGTTCGGGCGGACGGGGGCGAGCGCGGTGAGGAGCTCGTCCTCCAGCAGCTCCACCTGGGCGGAGTGCGAGCCGTAGTCGACGGCGATGCGCTTGGCGCGGACGCCCTCGGCCGTCAGCCGGTCCATGAGGGCGTCGAGCGGCGCGGCGGGCCCGGCGACCACGACGGAGGTCGGGCCGTTGACGGCGGCCACGGCCAGCTCGCCGCCGAGGGCGGCCAGGCGCTCCTCGACGTCGGCGGCGGGCAGCGGCACGGAGACCATGCCGCCGGTGCCCGCGAGGATCCGGCCGATGGCCTGGCTGCGCAGGGCCACGACGCGGGCGGCGTCGCGCAGGGAGAGCGCGCCGGAGACGGCGGCGGCGGCGATCTCGCCCTGCGAGTGGCCGATGACGGCGTCGGGGACGACGCCGTGGGCGCGCCACAGCTCGGCGAGGGAGACCATCACGGCCCAGGAGGCGGGCTGGACGACGTCGACGCGCTCCAGCGAGGGGGCGCCCTCGGTCTGCCGGAGGACGTCGAGCAGCGACCAGTCGGTGAACTCCGAGAGGGCGGCGGCACATTCGGTGAGGCGCTCGGCGAAGACCGGGGACTCCTCCAGGAGCCTGGCGCCCATGCCGGCCCACTGGGAGCCCTGGCCCGGGAAGACGAACACGGTCTTGCCGTCGGCGTCGGCGACGCCGGAGACGGCGCCGGGCGCGGAGCGGCCCTCGGCGAGGGCGCGCAGCGCGGCCGCCGGGTCCTGGCCGGGGCCCGCGAGGACGACGGCGCGGTGGTCGAACAGGGCGCGGGAGGTGAGGAGGCTGTGGGCGACGTCGGCGGGACGGGCCCGGTCGAGGTCCAGGTGCTCGGTCAGCCGGGCGGCCTGGCCGCGCAGCGCGCCCGGGGTGCGGGCGGAGAGCACCCACGGCACGACGGCCGGCGCCTCGGGGGCCTGGGCGGCCTCGTCCGCCACCTCGGTGCGGGGGGCCTCTTCGAGGATCGTGTGGGCGTTGGTGCCGCTGATGCCGAAGGAGGACACGGCGCAGCGGCGGACGCGCTCGCCGCGCGCCCAGTCGGCGCCGGCGCCGAGGAGGGAGACCGTGCCGGGGCTCCAGTCGACGTGGGTGGTGGGCGTATCGGCGTGGAGGGTGCGGGGCAGGACGCCGTTGCGCAGCGCCATGACCATCTTGATGACGCCGGCGACACCGGCGGCCGACTGGGTGTGGCCGATGTTGGACTTCACCGAGCCGAGCAGCAGCGGCCGTTCGGGGGCGCGGTCCTTGCCGTAGGTGGCGTGGAGGGCCTGGGCCTCGATGGGGTCGCCGAGGGCGGTGCCGGTGCCGTGGGCCTCGACGGCGTCGACGTCGGCGGCCGTCAGGCCCGCGTTGGCGAGGGCCTGACGGATGACGCGCTGCTGGGAGGGCCCGTTGGGGGCGGTCAGCCCGTTGGAGGCGCCGTCCTGGTTGATGGCGGAGCCGCGGATGACGGCGAGGATCTCGTGGCCGTTCTTCCGGGCGTCGGAGAGGCGCTCCAGGACGAGGACGCCGACGCCCTCGGCGAGGGTCATGCCGTCGGCGGCCTCCGAGAAGGCCTTGCAGCGGCCGTCGCCCGCGAGGGCGCGCTGCTTGCTGAAGGCGATGAAGGGGGCCGGGGTGGTCATGACGGTCGCGCCGCCCGCGAGGGCGAGGCTGCTCTCGCCGTTGCGGAGCGACTGGCAGGCCAAGTGGAGGGCCACCAGCGAGGAGGAGCAGGCGGTGTCGACGGTGACGGCGGGGCCTTCGAGGCCGAAGAGGTAGGCGAGGCGGCCGGAGAGGACGCTGGGGCTGGTGCCGGTGACGGCGTGTCCGGCGGCGGCGCCGTCGTCGAGACCGAGGCCGTACTCCTGGTAGGTGGAGCCGATGAACGTGCCGGTGGCGCTGCCGTGGACGGTGGCGGGGTCGATGCCGGCCTGTTCGAACGCCTCCCAGGTGGTCTCCAGCAGCAGCCGCTGCTGGGGGTCCATGGAGATGGCCTCGCGCGGGGAGATGCCGAAGAAGCCCGCGTCGAACTCGCCCGCGTCGTGGAGGAAGCCGCCCTGGGTGGAGTAGGTGGTGCCGGGGTGGTCGGGGTCGGGGTGGTGGAGGCCGGTGTCCCAGCCGCGGTTGACGGGGAAGTCGGATATCGCGTCGACGCCGCCCTCGATCAGCTCCCAGAACTGCTGGGCGGAGCGGACGCCGCCGGGGAAGCGGCAGCTCATGCCGACGATGGCGACGGGCTCGTCGAAGCCCCCGGCGGGCGCGGCCGCCGGGGCGGCCGCGGCCTGCCCGGCGCCCAGGAGTTCGCCGCGCAGGAAGCGGGCGAGGGCCAGCGGCGTCGGGTAGTCGAAGGCCATGGTCGCGGGCAGGGCCAGGCCGGTGACGCCGGCCAGGCGCTTGCGCAGCTCGACGGCGGTCAGCGAGTCGAAGCCGGCGTCGCGGAAGGCGCGGCGCCCGTCGACCGCCTCGGCGGAGGCGTGGCCGAGGACGACGGCGGCCTCGGCGCGCACCAGGTCGGTCAGCAGCCGCTCCTGCGCGGCCTCGTCCAGGCCGGCGAGCCGCCCGGCGAACTCGGGCGCGGCGCCTTCGCCGGTGGTGCCGGCGGGGGCGGTCAGGGCGCGGACGTCGGGGAGTTCGTCGAAGAGGACGCTGGGGCGGACGGAGGTGAAGACGGGGTGGTAGCGCTCCCAGTCGATGTCGGCGACGGTCACCGTGACGTCCTGCTGGACGACGGCGCGGCGCAGCTCGGCGAGGGCGGCGGCGGGGTCCAGGAAGCGCAGGCCGCTCTGCCGGAGGCGGTCGGCGACGGCCTCGTGGGTGGCCATGCCGGCCTCGGCCCAGGGGCCCCAGGCGAGGGAGGTGGCGGGCAGGCCGCGGGCCCACCGGTTCTCGGCGAGGGCGTCGAGGTAGGCGTTGGCGGCGCCGTAGGCGCTCTGCCCGGCGCTGCCCCACACTCCGGCGACGGAGGAGAAGAGGACGAAGAAGTCCAGGTCCTCGTCGGCGAGGAGGGCGTCGAGGTGGGCGGCGCCCAGGAGCTTCGCGGCCATGAGCGCGGTGGCGTCGGCCAGGGAGGTGTCGGACAGGGGCGCGGCCTGGCCGACGCCGGCGGCGTGCACGACGCCGGTCAGCGGGTACTCGTCCGGGACGCGTCCGAGCAGGTCGGCGAGCGCGTCGCGGTCGGCGATGTCGCAGGCGGCGAGGGTGACGCGGGCGCCCAGTTCCTCCAGTTCGGCGCGCAGCGCGTCGGCGCCGGGGGCGTCGGGACCGCGGCGGCTGGTGAGCAGGAGGTGTTCGGCGCCGCTGCGGGCGAGCCAGCGGGCGACGTCGGCGCCGAGCGCGCCGGTGCCGCCGGTGACGAGGACGGTGCCCTCGGCGGCGAAGGCGTCGGCGGGCGGCAGGTCGGCCGCCGGGCGGCGGACGAGCCGCCGGCCGAGCGTGCCCGTGGCGCGCAGGGCGAGCTGGTCCTCGCCGCCGCGCGCGGCGAGCGCGCTGACGAGCTGCTGGACCACGGGCGCGTCCAGGACGGGCGGCAGGTCGATCGTGCCGGTCCAGCGGCGCGGGTCCTCCAGGGCGGCCACCCGGCCCAGGCCCCAGGAGGCGGCCTGGAGGGGGGCGGCGAGCGGGTCGTCGGGGCCGGTGGTGACGGCGCCCCGGGTGAGGGTCCACACGGGCGCGGTCAGGCCCGCGTCGCCCAGCGCCTGGGTGAGGACGACGCCCAGGGCGAGGCCCGTGGGCAGCCGGTCGCCCAGGGGGCGGCCGGGCCGGTCGGCCAGCGGCAGGAGGGAGAGCACGCCGGAGATGTCGCCGGACTCCCGCAGGCGGTCGGCGAGGGCTTCGCGCTCCTCCCCCGCCGGGTCGAGGCCGAGGCGCTCGAACTGGGCGCCGTGGCCGCGCAGCGCGTCCACGATCTCGTCGGTGTCCACGCCGTCGGTGGTGACGACCAGCCAGGTGCCGTCCAGGACGGGCGCGGCGGCAGCGGGCACGGGCCGCCACTCGACGCGGTAGCGGGTGGCGTCGAGCAGCGCCTTCTCCTGGCGCTGCTGGCGCCAGGACGACAGGGCGGGCAGCAGGGTGTAGAGGGAGGCGTGCTGTTCGTCGCGCAGGCCGAGGAGCCCGGCGATCCCGGCGGCGTCGCCGCGTTCGACGGCGCCCCACAGTTCGGCGTCGGCCGGGTCGGCGGGCACGGCGCCCGGGAGGGCGTCGGGGAGCGGCTCGGGCCAGTAGCGCTCGCGCTGGAAGGCGTACGTGGGCAGGTCCACGGCCGGGGCGGCGGGCGTGGTGGTGCCGGCGAGGACGGCGGTCCAGTCCACGGCGACGCCGCGGACGTGGAGGCGGGCCAGGGCGGTCGTGGCGGCCCGCTCCTCGTCCCGGCCGGCGCGCAGCAGCGGGACGACGTCGGCGCCGGTGTCCGTCTCGTCGCCCAGGACGTCCTGGGCGAGGGCGGCCAGCACCCCGTCGGGGCCGACCTCCAGGAAGGTGGCCGCGCCCAGGGCGCGGGCGGCGCGGACGCCGTCGGCGAAGCGGACGGTCTCGCGGACGTGGCGGACCCAGTGGTCCGGGGAGCACAGCTCCTCGGCGGTCGCGGGACGGCCGGTCAGGTTGGAGACGACGGTGACGGCCGGGGCGCTGTAGGCGATCTCCTCGGCGACGCGCCGGAAGTCCGCCAGCATCGGCTCCATGAGCGGCGAGTGGAAGGCATGGCTCACCCGCAGCCGCCGGGTCTTGCGCCCCAGCGCGGTGAAGTGCGCGGCGATCTGCTCGGCGGCGGCCTCGTCACCGGCGACGACGACGGCGTCGGGGCCGTTGACGGCGGCGAGGGACAGCTCGTGCTCGCGCCCGGCGAGCAGCGCGGCGACCTCGTCCTCGGTTGCCCGCAGCGAGACCATCGCGCCGCCCTCGGGCAGGGCCTCCATCAGGCGGGCGCGGGCGGCGACGAGCTTGGCGGCGTCCGCCAGGGAGAACACCCCGGCGGCGTGCGCCGCCGCGATCTCGCCGACGGAGTGGCCGAGCAGGACCTGCGGGCGGACGCCCCAGGAGCGCAGCAGCCGGTGGAGGGCGACCTCCAGGGCGAACAGGGCGGGCTGGGTCCAGCCGGTGCGCTCCAGCAGCTCCGCCTCGGGGCTGCCGTCGGCGGCGAAGAGGACGTCGCGCAGCGGGCGGTCCAGGTGCGGGTCCAGGGCGGCGGTGACCTCGTCCAGGGCCTCGGCGAACACGGGGAAGCGGGCGTACAGCTCGCGGCCGGCGCCGGGGCGCTGGCTGCCCTGCCCGGAGAACAGCAGGGCGAGTTCGCCGGCGGAGCCGGTCTCGCCCTCGACGAGGGCCGGGTCGGGCCGGTCGGCGGCGAGCGCGGCGAGCGCGCGCGCCAGCTCGCCCCGGTCGCCGACGACGACGGCGCGCCGGTCGAAGGCGGAGCGGGTCGTGGCGAGCGCGAGGGCGGTCGCGGCCGGGTCCAGGGCGGGCTCGGCCTCGACGAGGGCGTACAGGCGCGCGGCCTGTTCGCGCAGCGCGGCGCGGCTCTTGGCGGAGAGCGTCCACGGCACGACGGCCGGGGAGACGGCGGGATCCTGGACTTCGGCGACCCTGGGTGCGGCGGGCGGCTCTTCGAGGATGACGTGGGCGTTGGTGCCGCTGATGCCGAACGACGACACGCCGGCGCGGCGGGCCCGGCCCGCCTCGGGCCACGGCGTCTCCTCGGCGAGCAGCCGGACGGCGCCGGCCTCCCAGTCGACGTGCGAGGACGGCGCGTCGGCGTACAGGGTGCGCGGCAGGACGCCGTGGCGCATGGCCATGACCATCTTGATGACGCCGGCCACGCCGGCGGCGGCCTGGGTGTGGCCGATGTTGGACTTCACCGAGCCGAGCAGCAGCGGCCGCTCCTCCGGCCGGTCCTGACCGTACGTCGCCAGCAGCGCCTGCGCCTCGATGGGGTCGCCGAGGGTGGTGCCGGTGCCGTGGCCCTCGACGGCGTCGACGTCGGCGGTGGTCAGGCCGGCGCCGGCCAGGGCCTGGTGGATGACGCGCTGCTGGGACGGCCCGTTCGGGGCGGTCAGCCCGTTGGACGCGCCGTCCTGGTTGACGGCGCTGCCCCGGACCACGGCGAGGACGCGGTGGCCGTTGCGGCGGGCGTCGGAGAGCCGCTCCAGGACGAGCATGCCCACGCCCTCGGACCAGCCGACGCCGTCGGCCGCCTCCGAGTAGGCCTTGGAGCGGCCGTCCGGGGACAGGCCGCGCTGGCGGGAGAACTCGATGAGGGACGTCGGCGTGGACATCACCGTCACACCGCCGGCGAGCGCCAGCGAGCACTCCCCCGCCCGCAGCGCCTGCATGGCCCAGTGCATGGCCACCAGCGACGACGAGCAGGCGGTGTCGACGGTGACGGCCGGGCCCTCCAGGCCCAGGACGTAGGAGACGCGCCCGGAGGCGATGCTGGGCGAGGTGCCGCTGCCCTGGAAGCCCTCGAACCGCTCGTCGGCGAGGTGGGCCGCGTAGTCGTTGTACATGACGCCCGCGAACACGCCGGTGCGGCTGCCGCGCAGCGACACCGGGTCGATGCCGGAGCGCTCGATCGCCTCCCAGGACGCCTCCAGCAGCAGCCGCTGCTGGGAGTCCGTCGCCAGGGCCTCGCGGGGGCTCATCCCGAAGAACGCGGGGTCGAAGTCGGCGGCGTCGTGGAGGAAGCCGCCGAAGCGGGTGTAGGTGGTGCCGAGGTGGTCGGGGTCGGGGTGGTAGAGGGCGTCGAGGTCCCAGCCGCGGTCGGTGGGCAGGCCCGAGATCGCGTCGATGCCCTCGCTCACCAGCCGCCACAGGTCCTCGGGCGAGGCGACGCCGCCGGGGTAGCGGCAGCTCATGCCCACGATGACGATGGGGTCGTGGTCGGCGGCGGCCTTGGGGGCCGCCTCGGGTGCGGCGGTGTCGGCGCCCATGAGCTCGGCGAGGACGTGCCCGGCCAGCGCGGTGACGGTCGGGTAGTCGAAGACGACGGTGGCGGCGGTGCGCAGCCCGGTGACGGCGCCGAGGCGGTTGCGCATCTCGACGGCCGTGAGCGAGTCGAAGCCCAGCTCCTGGAACGGGCGGTCCACGTCGACGTCCTGGGCGCCGTCGTGCCCGAGCACGGCGGCGACCTGCGTGCGGACGAGGTCGCGCACCAGCGCGGCGCGGCCCTCGTCGTCGAGGACGGACAGCCGCTGGACGAGGCCGACGGCGGTCTCAGCGCCGGAGACCGCGGAGCGGCGCACGGGGGTGCGGATCAGGCCGCGCAGCAGCGGCGGAACGTCGCCCTGGAGGCGCAGCACGGACAGGTCGAGGCGCACGGGCAGGAGGACGGGCACGCGGGAGGAGAGCGCGGCGTCGAAGAGCGCGACGCCCTGCTCCTCGGTGAGCGCGGGCGTGCCCCGGCGGGCCATCCGCTCCAGCTCGGCGCCGGACAGGCCGCCGGTCATGCCGGCGGCGGGCGCCCACGGGCCCCAGGCCAGGGACAGGGCGGGCAGGCCCTGGGCGTGGCGGAGCCGGGCGACGGCGTCGAGGAAGGCGTTGGCGGCGGCATAGTTGCCCTGGCCGGGCGCGCCGACGGTGCCGGAGAGGGAGGAGAAGACGACGAAGGCGGCGAGGTCGAGGGCCTCGGTCGCCCGGTGGAGGTGCCAGACGGCGTCGGCCTTGGGCCGCAGGACCGCGTCGAGGCGCTCGGGGGTCAGCGACTCGATGACGCCGTCGTCGAGGGCGCCGGCGCTGTGGAGGACGGCGGTGAGGGGGTGCTCGGCGGGCACGGCGGCGAGCAGCCGCTCGACGGCGGCGGCGTCGGCGAGGTCACAGGCTTCCAGGGTGACGTGGGCGCCGAGTTCCGTCAGCTCGGCGCGAAGCTCCTCGGCGCCGGGGGCGTCGGCGCCCCGGCGGCTGACGAGCAGCAGCCGGGTGACGCCGCGTTCGGCGACCAGATGCCGGGCGAGAACCCGGCCCAGGCCACCGGTGGCGCCGGTGAGGAGGACGGTGCCGTCGGGGTTCCAGGCACCCTCCCGCACGCGGGGCGCCTGGGCCCGGGCGAGCCGGGCGCCGAGGACCGTACCGGCGCGGACGGCGGCCTGCGGCTCGGTGACGGAGAGGGCGCCGTCGGGGAGCGGTTGGGTGTCGGTGGCGGGGTCCAGGTCGAGGAGCCCGAAGCGGCCCGGGTGTTCGGTCTGCGCGGAACGCACGAGGCCCCAGACGGCGGCGGCCGCCGGGTCGACGGCCTCCTGGCCGTCCGTGGCGACCGCGCCCCGGGTGACGAACACCAGGCGGGACTGCTCGTACCGCTCGTCCGCGAGCCACGTCTGGAGCAGCTTCAGCGCGGTCGCGGTGAGGGTGTGCGCGGCGGCGGCCGCGTCGTCCGGGTCGCCCACGACGGGCACGAGGACGAGCGCGGGCACCTCCTCGGCGGCGTCCAGCGACGCGAGCGCCGTGGCACCCGCCGCCGCGGCGAGGCCGAACGCGTCCGGCCCGAGGACGGCGACGGACGCGGGCGCGGCGGCGGACCGGTCCCGCAGCGGGGACCAGCGCAGTTCGAACAGCGCGTCGCGGACGATGGGCGCGGCGGCGGCCGACTGCTCGTCGGGCAGGGCGCGCAGGACGAGCGAGCCGACGGAGGCGACGGGGGCGCCCGTGGTGTCGGTGACGGCGAGGGAGAGGGCGTCGTCCCCGGCCCGGGACAGCCGGACGCGGACCGTGGTCGCGCCGGAGGCGTGGAGGGACACGTCCTGCCAGGAGAAGGGCAGGCCGCCGCGCCCGCGCTCGCCGAGGCCGAGGAAGGCCGAGGCGTGGAGGGCGGCGTCGAGGAGCGCGGGGTGGATGCCGAAGGAGCCCGCGTCGGCGGTGGAGTCCTCGGGCAGGGCCACCTCGGCGCAGACGTCGTCGCCCGCGCGCCATGCGGCCCGCAGGCCCTGGAAGAGCGGGCCGTAGCCGAAGCCGGTGGCGGCGAGTTCGTCGTAGAAGCCGTCGAGGTCCAGCGGCTGGGCGCCGGCGGGCGGCCAGGCGGCGTCGGGGCCGGTGGCCCGGTGCTCGTCGGGCGCGAGGACGCCCGTGGCGTGCTGGGTCCAGGGCAGTTCCTCGGCGCCGTCGGGGCGCGAGTGGAGGCTCAGTTCGCGGCGGCCGGTGGCGTCGGGGCTGCCGACCCACACCTGCACCTGGACGCCGCCCTGCTCGGGCAGGACGAGGGGCGCGGCGAGGGTGAGTTCCTCGACGCGCGCGCAGCCGACCTCGTCGCCGGCACGGACGGCCAGCTCCAGGAAGGCGGTGCCGGGCAGCAGCGCGGTGCCGCGCACGGCGTGCTCGGCCAGCCAGGGGTGGGACTGGAGGGAGAGCCGGCCGGTGAGCAGCAGTCCGTCGGAGTTGGCGATGGTCACGGCCGCCGCGAGCAGCGGGTGGTGGGCGGCGCCGAGGCCGGCGGCGCGGACGTCGCCGCTCTGGGTGACGCCCTTGGGCCAGTAGCGGCGGCGCTGGAAGGCGTACGTGGGCAGGTCGACGCGGCGGGCGCCGGTGCCGGTGAAGTAGCCGTCCCAGCGCAGGGCCACGCCCCGGACGTGGAGTTCGGCGGCGGCCGCGGTCACGGCCCGGGTCTCGGGGCGGCCGGCGCGCAGCAGCGCGACGGTGGCGGGCGCGGTGCCCTCGGCCCGTTCGTCGGTGTCGAGGCAGTCGCGGGCCATGGCGGACAGGACGCCGTCGGGGCCGAGTTCGAGGTGGGTGCCGGTGCCGTGGGCGTCGAGCCAGGCGATCGTGTCGGCGAAGCGGACGGTGTCGCGCGCGTGGCCCGCCCAGTAGTCGGGCGAGGTGAGCTGCTCGACGGTGGCGAGCGCGCCGGTGACGGAGGAGACGACGGGGATGACCGGCGCCTGCGGGTCGAGGCCGGCGACGACGGTGCGGAACTCGTCCAGCATCGGCCGCATCAGCGGCGAGTGGAAGGCGTGCGAGACGCGCAGTTCCTTGGTCTTGCGGCCCAGGTCGGTGAAGTGCCGCTCGATCGTGTGGACGGCGTCGGCCTCACCCGCGACGACGACGGCGCGGGGGCCGTTGACGGCGGCGAGGGAGACGCTCTCGGCGCGGTCGGCCAGCAGCGGCAGGACCTCGTCCTCGCTCGCCTGGAGGGAGACCATCGCGCCGCCGACGGGCAGGGCCTGCATCAGTCGGCCGCGCGCGAGGACGAGCGTCGCGGCGTCGGCCAGCGAGAACACTCCGGCCACGTGGGCGGCGGCGATCTCGCCGACGGAGTGCCCGGCGAGGAAGTCGGGCTTGACGCCCCAGGATTCGGCCAGCCGGAACAGCGCGACCTCGAGGGCGAAGAGGGCGGGCTGGGCGTAGCCGGTCTGGTGGAGGAGCTCGGCCTCGGGGGTGCCGTCGGCGGCGAAGAGGAGCTCGCGCAGGGGCCGGTCGAGGCCGGGGTCGAGGTGGGTGAGGACCTCGTCGAGGGCCTGGGCGAAGGCGGGGAAGCGGGTGTAGAGCTCGCGGCCCATGCCGGGGCGCTGGGCGCCCTGGCCGGTGAAGAGGAAGGCGAGCTTGCCGCGGCCGCCCTGGGTCGCGCCTTGGGTGAGGGTGGCGGCGGCCGGTTCGTCGGCGGCGAGCGCGGTGAGCGCGGCGAGGGCCTCGTCGCGGTTGGCGGCGGTCACTACGGCGCGGTGCTCGAAGCCGGAGCGGGAGGTGGCGAGGGAGTAGGCGATGTCGGCGGGGTCGAGGCCGGAGGCAGGGGTGGTGGTGAGGAAGGAGAGGAGCCGGCCGGCCTGGGCGCGCAGGGCCTCACGGGTGCGTCCGGAGACGAGCCAGGGCAGGACGTCGACGTCGAGGCGCCCGGCCTCGGTCTCCTCGACGTGCTCCGGGGCCTCTTCGAGGATCGTGTGGGCGTTGGTGCCGCTGAGGCCGAAGGAGGAGACGCCGGCGCGGCGCGGCTGGTCGCCCTTGAGCCAGGGGGTGGCCTCGGTGAGGAGCCGTACGGCGCCTTCCGTCCAGTCGACGTGGGTGGACGGGGTGTCGACGTGGAGGGTCTTGGGCAGCAGGCCGTGGCGCATGGCCATGACCATCTTGATGACGCCGGCCATGCCGGCGGCGGCCTGGGTGTGGCTGATGTTGGACTTGACGGAGCCGAGGAGCAGGGGGCGGTCCTCGGGGCGGCCCTGGCCGTAGGTGGCGAGGAGTGCCTGGGCCTCGACGGGGTCGCCGAGGGTGGTGCCGGTGCCGTGGGCCTCGACGACGTCGATCTCGTCGGCGGAGAGGCGGGCGCTGGTCAGGGCTTGCTCGATGACGCGCTGCTGGGAGGGCCCGTTGGGGGCGGTGAGGCCGTTGGAGGCGCCGTCCTGGTTGACGGCGGAGCCCCGGATGACGGCGAGGACCTGGTGGCCGTTGCGGCGGGCCTCGGACAGCCGCTCAAGGACGAGCACGCCGACGCCCTCGGACCAGCCGGTGCCGGCGGCGGAGTCGGCGAAGGAGCGGCAGCGGCCGTCGGCGGCGAGTCCGCCCTGGCGGCTGAACTCGACGAAGGTGGTGGGGCTGGACATCACCGTGACGCCCGCGGCCAGCGCCAGGGAGCACTCGCCCTGGCGCAGGGAGTGGGCGGCCAGGTGCAGTGCGACCAGGGAGGAGGAGCAGGCGGTGTCCACGGTCACCGCGGGCCCGACGGCCCCGAAGAAGTAGGACAGCCGGCCGGAGAGGATGCTGGTGGCGTTGCCCGTGAGGGTGAAGCCCTGGACGTCGTCGTCGGGGCCGACGCGGTAGTCCTGGGGCATGGCCCCGACGAACACGCCGGTCCGGGTGCCCCGGACCGACGCCGGGTCGATGCCCGCCCGTTCGAAGGCCTCCCAGGAGGACTCCAGCAGCACGCGCTGCTGGGGGTCCATGGAGAGGGCCTCGCGCGGGGAGATGCCGAAGAAACCGGCGTCGAACCGGGCGGCGTCGTGGAGGAAGCCGCCGAAGAACTCCTCGGTGCCGTCGGTCATCAGCTCCCAGCCGCGGTCGCCGGGGAAGCCGGTGATGCCGTCCTCGCCGGCGACGAGCATGGACCAGAGCTCCTCGGGGCTGCTCACGCCCCCGGGGAAGCGGCAGCTCATGCCCACGATCGCGATGGGCTCGCGGGCGGCCGCCTCCAGTTCGCCCACCCGCTGCCGCGTGCGCTTGAGGTCCGCGCTCGCCCGCTTGAGGTAGTCCCGGAGCTTCTGTTCCTTGTCCATTGTCAACTCAACCCATCTCAAGACCGGCGGACAGCAGAGGAATTCGCTGTGGGCATCCGGCACTCGGGATGGCTGATCCACAGTCGACGTGAGTCATCTGGGCGCCCCGCACCGACGGGGCGCCTGCTCGACTTCCCGCACGCCACGCGCTCAGTGTCGGCGGGCGTGGCCATGGAATTCCCTAGAGTCGGCCGGTTTTCGCTCGGTTCGGTCCGCTCCGGGCAGTGCGACGGGTGTGAGCAGGGGTGCTGGCGATGAGCCCCGGGGGGCCTACCAGCTCGCGGCGGAGAGCAGCTCGCCGTATTCGCGCTCGCGGCCGGCCTGGCGGAGGTCGGACTCGACCATCATCCGCATCAGTTCGGGGAATTCCACCGAGGGCTCCCAGCCCAGCTGTTCGCTGGCGTTGCCGTGGTCGGCGCAGAGCGTCTCGACCTCGGCGGGCCGCACGAGGGCCGGGTCGACGACGACGTGCTCCTCCCAGTCCAGGCCCACGCACTCGAAGGCGATGCGCGCGGCCTCGCGTACGGAGTGCATCTGCCCGGTGCCGATGACGTAGTCGCCGGGTTCGTCCTGCTGGAGCATGAGGTGCATGGCGCGGACGTAGTCGCCGGCGAAGCCCCAGTCGCGTACGGCGTCGAGGTTGCCGAGCAGCAGTTTGTCCTGGAGGCCGAGCTTGATCTGGGCGACGGCCAGCGAGATCTTACGGGTGACGAACTCGGCGCCTCGGCGCGGGGATTCGTGGTTGAAGAGGATGCCGGAGACGCCGTACATCCCGAAGGACTCGCGGTAGTTCTGGGTGATGTAGTGCCCGTAGGTCTTGGCGACGCCGTAGGGGCTGCGGGGATGGAAGGAGGTCCGCTCGTTCTGGGGGCTCTCGACGACCTTGCCGAACATCTCCGAGGAGGACGCCTGGTAGAACCGGATCTGCCCGGGCCGGTCCGCCCGCGCGGACGATCCGCTGAGCCCGCTGACCATCCTGATGGCCTCGAGCATCCGCAGCACGCCGGTGCCGTTGACCTCGGTGACGAGCTCGGCCTGCTGCCAGGACATCGGCACGAAGGAGATCGCGCCGAGGTTGTAGACCTCGTCGGGCTGGACGAGGTCCACGGCGGCCACCAGGCTGGCCTGGTCCATCAGGTCGCCGTGGACGAACTGGAGGTCGGGGATGAGCTTGCTCACCCGGTCCTTCCGGGGATTGGCCTGCCCCCGGTTCAGCCCCCAGACCTGGTACCCCTGGGAGAGCAGGTGCTCGGCCAGGTACGAACCGTCCTGCCCGGTGATTCCGGTTATCAGCGCGCGCTTGGACATCCAGTCCCCTTTCGCAGTGCTCGGCACGCTCACGGAATCACGCATGGGGCTAAGGAATTTCCGAGACTTCGGAGCACGCCCCCACCCACCCCACCCGGTTGTGCGCAATCGTCCCTCCCCCACCCCACCCGGTTGTGGGCAATCGTCCCGCTGGGCGGGACGGGTGGGCACAACCGGACCACCGGGCCGCACCCGAACAGGGCACCCCCGGTGCGGGGCAACCGCCCGACCACGAGACCCGTCTCCACGACTGGGCTCCACACACACGAAGAGAGACAGGACGTGGACGACGACATACCCGGGTCAACCACCGTGGCAAGAGTGGCGACGACGCCACAAGGGCTGACGGACCTGCGGGGCCAGGAAGGCCCCCCACTCACCCTGTCCTACCCACCCGGCACCGTCCTGATCGTCTCCGGCCTCCCGGGCAGCGGCAAGAGCACCCTGCTCCGCCGCCTCACCACGGCCGGGACAGCCGCCCCGGCCGCCCCGGCCGTCCCGGCCGTGGACCCCCGCACGTCCCACGAGGCGTGCGAAGCGGTCATGCCCACCTGGCTGCCGTACGCCGTGTACCGCCCCTGGGCCCGCGCGAAGCACTTCCGCCGGCTGCGCGCGGAGGTCCGCGGCGGCCGCCCGTTCCTGGTGCACGACTGCGGCAGCCGGGCGTGGATGCGCCGGTGGCTGGCGCGCGAGGCGGCACGGCAGGGGCACGAGCTGCACCTGATCCTGCTGGACGTGACCGCGACGGAGGCCCTGGCCGGGCAGGAGGCCCGTGGCCGGTGGGCGCCCCGGCGCGTCTTCGACAAGCACCGCAGGGGGCTGGACCGTCTGCTGGGCGAACTGTCCGGGGCCGGGGGCTCGCTCCCGGAGGCGGCGTCGGTGGTGCTGCTGGACCGGGTGTCGCGGGAGCGGGTGGCGGCGGTGGAGTTCGCACCGGACGCCGGGTAGCCGGCGCTCACAACTCGATCTCCATCCCGTCGGAGGAGACCTCGACCGGCCCCCCGCCCAGGGCGGCGCGTTCGGCAGACGAGGAATCCGCAAGCGGGTTGGTGTTGTTGAGGTGCGTATAAAGACTACGGACGCCATCAAGGGCACGAAGCCGCCGGAGCGTACCGCCGGGCCCGTGGACGGGAAGGTGCCCCATCGCGAGGGCACTCCCCCGCCCCATCTCGTCCTCGCTCCAGAACGTGCCGTCGAGGATCAGGCAGCCCACCCCGCTGAGGGCGCCATCGAGGCCGTCCGGCCAACGGGCCAGTGAGGGCGCGTAGACGGCGGCGCCGCCGGTGACCGTGTCGTCGAAGCGGTAGGCGACGACCCAGGGCCCGGGGGCGTCGAACCCGGCGGCGTACCGGGGCCGCTTGTCGCTGACGGGCACGGCGGTCACTGTCAACCGCCCACCGTCCAGCGGCAGGGGCCCGGCACCGACCGCGTGCCAGCGAGCGGAACCGTAGGGGGCAAGCAGCGCACGGAGCGGGAACGGCCCGCCGAGCGCGGCCAGAACGGCAGGCGGGGCGTACAGGTCAAGCGCGGCCCCCTCGCGCAGGGCCAGCAGACCGGCGGTGTGGTCGAGCTCGCCGTCGGTGAGGAGCACGCCGCGCAGCGGGGTGTGCCGGGTGCCGGTGGGTGGGGTGAGGCCGGGGGCGGCGAGGATCTGGGCGCGGATGTCGGGTGAGGCGTTGACGAGGTACCAGGCGTCCGGGGAGACGGAGACGGCCAGGCATTCCTGGGTGCGCCAGGCGTGGGGTCCGGTGGCGCGAGCCCGGGCGCAGCCGGGGCAGGCGCAGTTCCACTGCGGCAGTCCGCCGCCTGCGGCTGTGCCCAGGATCCGTAGCTTCATGCCCGGTACGGAAGCGTGTCGGGGGCGCTTTCGGCGTCCTGGAGGAGGGTGCGTACCAGCGCGTGGTGCGGGGAGAGCCGGCAGGCGGGGTCGGTGGCGGCGGGGTCGCCGGCCAGCTGGAAGGCCTGGCAGCGGCAGCCCCCGTGGTCGTCCTCCTTGAGGGGGCAGCTCCGGCACGGCTCGGGCATCCATGCGGTGCCCCGGAAGCGGTTGAACGCGGCGGAGTGGAACCAGATGTCGGCGAGAGCCGCCTGCCGGACGTTGGGCACGTCCAGGCCGGGGATGCGCGCGGCGGCCGGGCAGGGCAGGACGTCGCCGCTGGGCGTGACGGTGAGCTGCCGGCTGCCCCAGCCGTGCATGCAGGGCTTGGGGACGCCGTCGTGGAGGTCGGACCGTACGTAGACGATCTCCAGGCGGTGGGCGAGGGTGTTGCGGGCTTCCTGTACGAGGGTCTCTGCGGCGTCGAGTTGTGCCCGGCTGGGCACCAGGGCAGGGAGGTTGAGGAGGGCGGACCCGTAATACTGGGCGTTGGCGAGTTCGAGCCGGTCGGCGCGCAGTCGGAGGGCGAGGTCGATGAGATCGCGGGTGTGGCCGATGTTGGCGCGGTGCAGCACGACGTTGAGGGTGAGTGGAAGCCCACCCTCCTTGACCAGTCGTGCGGCGGCGAGCTTGCGCTGATGTACTGCGGCACGCCCGGCGATGGCGTCGGCGACCGCCGCATCAGCGTCCTGAAGGCTGATCTGGACATGGTCGAGGCCGGAGGCGACGAGGTCGGCGAGCCGGTCGGCGCTCATCCCCTGCCCACCAGTGATGAGGCTGGTGTAAAGACCAAGGCGCCGCGCATGGGCGACGAGCCCGGCCAGATCGCGGCGCAGCAGAGGCTCTCCCCCGGAGAAATAAACCTGAAGCACTCCGAGCTCACGGGCCTCTTCGAACACCCGACACCACTGTTGGGTCGTGAGCTCGCTGGAACGCGAGTGGCGGCCGGTGGGGTTGGAGCAGTAGCCGCAGCGGAGGGGGCAGCGGTAGGTGAGCTCGGCGAGCATGCCGAGGGGCCTGTTCACGGGTGTGCTCGTTCGATCAGCCGCCGCCGGGCGAGTGCGTCGAGGAAGTCCCGGAGGTCGTGCAGGGGGACGACGTCGTACGCCCGGGACAGGGCGTCGGCGATCGTGACCAGGTCCGTGTTCCCGTCACAGAGTGCGAGAACGCGGGCACCGGTCTCGTTGAGGATCAGCACCCCGTCGGGGTGGAGCAGAACACCGGCGTCCCGGACGGAATCGTGGATCAGCCGCACCCCTGGCCGCAGCCGCCAACACGTCACCGGCCACGACCCGTGTGTGCGTGTTCAAGGGAATCGAGGATGCTCCACAACACCTCGCACTTGAAGGCGAGGGCGGCGAGGGCCGCGTCCTGTTGTTCGCGGGTGACGCAGTGGGTGGTGACGAGGGTGAGGGCGTGCCCGGCGTCGTGGGTGGCGGTGCCGGGCCGGGCTTCGTGGTAGCGGTGGCCGGAGGGGGCGATCCAGGGGTAGTGGGTGCGCAGGGCGGTGAGACGGGTGCGCATGAGGGCGGGTGAGAAGAGCTCGGTGAGAGAGGCGGCGACGGCCTCGGTCCAGGGCCGGGTACGGGCGAAGGCGACGTAGGCGTCGGTGGCGAAACGTACGCCGGGCAGGACGTGGCGTTCGTCGAGGACCTCGGCGCGGGTGAGCCCGGCGGCTTCGGCGAGGTCGAGCCACTGCGTGTGCCCGCCGGGCCGGCCGTCGCTGCCGTCCTGGTCGGCGAGGCGCCGTATCCAGCGTCGGCGCACGTCGGCGAGGGGGCAGTTGGCGATGATGGCGGCGTCTTTCTGGGGCAGCCATTTCTGGTAGTACCAGCGGTTGGCGATCCACTGCCGCAGCTCGTCGGGCGCGAGGCGCCCTTCGTGCAGCCGGAGGTGGAAGGGGTGTTTGTGCCAGTACCGGTCCTCGTGGGCGCGGAGGGCGGCGGTGAACTCGGCCGTGCTGCGGGCCTCCGGGTCGGTCATAGGAGTTCCTCCCGGTCTCGGAATAACGGGTTCCGTGTTCCGGGTGGGGACTACCAGTGTCCGGCGTAGGCGGTGACCTCGGCGGCGAGCTCGACTTCGGTGAACACGGGCGGCGTCCAGGGCCGCGAGCCGACGGCAGGACTGCCCGTATCCTGCTGCGGGTCACCGCGTACACCCGCGACGGCCTCGGCGACGATCGACGGCACGACGGTCTCCGGCATGACATCTCCCCCTGATCCGGGCCGGGGCGACGCACCCGGCCGGTATTCCAGGTTCGGTCAATGACCACACGCCCCGCAATCGCCGGAACGAGTGACGGGCCGACGGGGCGGCACGGCCGGATACGGGCAGATAAGGAAACGTTCGATCGGGTCGCGGGCGTCCTGATCTCTCGAACTGTCTGGCCGGCCGCATCGTCCGGCGCGGCTCGGCCTTCTCCGGTGCGGTGTCTTGCGTCGGCGCGTGAGAGCGAGCGTGTGCGGTGGGTGCGCGCCAACGAGCCAGGGGCGACCGGGACCTGCGTGGGTAGCAAAGGTGGCGACAGCGTCTCGGGGCACTCTGGAGGATGCATGGTCGGCAGGCGCGGCGGTTCGGCACTGGCGTTGACTTCGCTGGTCTTGGCGGGCTCGGTGGTATGCGCCCCGGCCAGCGAGGCCGGCCCGATTGGACGTCGTCAATGTGATCCAGTGGGCCCTCGACAGTGCCGCCGCCGGTGCGAAGCCGGTGATGCACCACGAGCTCCTCTGGAACGACGGATTCATGGTCGCGCTTTTCGACGGCCCCAGCCCGCCCGGCAGGAGCGACTTCCACATCAACGCTTCCCCGGAGCTGTTCTACCAGGTCCGCGGAGAGCTGATCAGCCGAGTGTACGAAGGCGGCAAGTTCCGCGACCTCCTGATCGGGGAAGGCGAGATGTTCCTGATTCCCCCTCAGGTACCGCACCTGAACATCCGAACCGAAGGGAGCGTCGGGCTCGTCATCCATCGAAGCCGTGCAGCGGACGCCACCGAAGCGATCGTGCGGTACTGCGAGCAGTGCAGCCATGAGCTGTATCGCGAGGAGTACGTCCACGAGGACGTGCAGCGACAGGTACCCGCGTTCATCGACGCGTTCCACCACCACGAGGAACGCCGCACGTGCTCAACCATGATCCAGTCGTGCCGGGCGACGAAGTCGCGAAGGCCTTTCGCTGCGGTGGGTGTTCAGGTTGTCCCAAACGAGCACGAGCGGGGCGCCGAGCTGCCCGTGAGCGGCGATGAGCAGGTCGCGGTAGTCGGTCCAGGCGAAACTCCGGCGCCCAGCCCTGGTTCCGCCGTGGGGATCGTGGAAAACGGGCCGGGCGATCAGGCGGGCCGCTCACCCGGGCGGTAACAGCACAGGGCCGCCACCGAGATCCGGCCCCTGGAGCCTCCGCGGACCCGTATCACCGGAGTGGTCCCGCGCCGGGCCCAGGTGCGGCAGGTGGGCGGCGCCATCGAGAAGCCGGCCTCGTCCTCGAAGACGAGCCAGCCACCGAGCGCCGCCGCGGTGCTTCCACCTGCGGCCAGGTCTCCTTCACGAGTGACTCAGCGGTGGGATGCGCATAGCCTCGGCACCATGGGCGCTCTCCTGCCGCTTCTGGTGATCTTCGGTGGCTTCGCCGCGGTACTCGCGGGTTTCGTGTGGCTGGCGTTCCATGTCCGCCGACGGGGCACAGCGGGCGCGGCCGTCACTGCGGCGTTGGCGTCTTGGGAGGAGGCATATCGCGTGACCTCCCATGAGGCCTACTGGGAGATCAAGGCACAGGCAGAGCGCCAGTCACCCGTTCTGTCGCCGGACGGCCGCTGGCGGCCGAGCGGCCGCGAGACGAGGCAGGCGGACAAGGGAAGCCAGGAGGCTCTCCCGCCGTCCCCTCGACGACGCCGCACGAACCTCCGGCGCCTGGTACGGCGGCTGCGGCAGCGGGGCTGATCGACTCTACGGCCCATCGGTCAAGGCCACGACCGCCCCATCGGCCGGCGGCAGCCTGAAGACCTTTCACCAGGGTTCGCCGCCCCCCTGTCGCACCGACGGTCTACCGTACGGGCATGCCCGCGCTCCTACTGCGGTCATCAAAGGAGGTACCCCGTGCCATCGTCCTGTGATCCCCAGCATGCTCCCGCCGGTGATGTGGGTGCTGCGCTCATGTTGATCGACTCTCGACTCAAAGGCATCCACGACGGCAAGACCACCACCGACCCCGGACAACAGGCGCTGACAGATCAGGTCACCGCGTCCCTGGGGCCCAAGGAAGCCAATGACGTGCTGGACGGCACGTGCACGCTCATCTTCATGTTCATGCAGTGGCTGCGAACGGCCTGCGCGGAGCACGACGAGGACGTCATCGCGTATGTGGTGCCCAACCTCGTGGCGACGATGCGCATGATGCCCAAGAGCGTCCGCCCCGAGGTCATCCCCACCATGGCCGGCCTGGTCATAGCAGCGGCCACGGACCTGAGTCCCAGCCTGTGGCGCAAGCAGTACGGATTCTGGACCGAGAAGGAGATGAATCCCCTCGAAGCCACCGCCTTCCTGCTCGCGGAGCAGATCAACCGCCTCACGAACGACCCCGACTTCGCCACCCGCTTGATCACCGAAGCACTGTCCGATTCAGGCTGGTACTGACGAGCCGCACCGCGTCGGACACCCCCTCGCCTCGGCAACGTCTCATCAGGGTGGCCAAGCTCGAGTGCGCCGATGGGACAGTGGCAGGGCCCGCCCCAGGTTCATCGGAGGGCATACTGACGCCTGCGATCATCCCGGTCACCAAAAGCAGGGGAAAGGCCTCCGAACAACGAAATGCCCGCTTCCGGAATGAGCGCCACCCCCAAGCACCGTTACCACCTAGGAGCTTGTCTCACGTGGTGAGTTTGGCGAGCTTCTTGTAGCAGGTCAGGGCCGCGGCGAGGCCGAGGAAGGCGAGGAAGCGGGATCCCTTGCGTTCGTACCGGACGGTGAGGCGACGGCAGCCGAAGAGCCCGGGGCGCCGACGCCGCGGGCCCCGTCGGGAGCGCGCAACCGGGATGCCCAGGACGAGGGGCTTGAGCGCCTGGCTGTCGTGCGTGTTCGCGGCGGACACGGCGACCACGAGGGGATGCCCTGGGCATCGGACAGGACGTGCAGTTTGCTGCCGGACTTGCCCCGGTCAACCGGATGCGGCCCGGTCAGCGAACCCCCCTTTTTCGCGCGCATCGAGGCGGCATCGACGATCACCGACGTCCAGTCGACCTCACCCCAGGCGACGCCCGGCTCGTCCAGCACCGCACGGTGCAACCGCCGCCACAGTCCTGCCTGTATCCATGCAGTGAACCGCCGATGCGCCGTCAGGGGCGCGACTCCGAACGTCGGCGGCAGATGCCGCCACGCACATCCGCCGGTCAGCACGTACACCACGGCCGTGAAGACCGCCCGCTCGTCCAGGGGAGCAGTACCCCCGCCCTGCGGACGCGGATGGAACGGCGGCAACAACGGGGCGACCAGCTCCCACAGGCCGTCAGGAACTTGTGGTGGTCGATCCGGTCCGGCGGGCGAGAAGGTCGCCCCGCGGAAGCACTTATCCCGCTATCCCGCGTTCCTCTCGCCGGCGTTCGCCTGCCAGGTACGTCCGATGGCCCGGAGCAGTGCCGGGTACACCCCGAGGTACCGGAAGGGCTTGATGGCGGCCATGTAGACGGTCCCGAACAGCCCGTTCGGCTTCACCAGGACGGCCATCCGGCCGTGGTATCCGCCCGTTCCATCCGGTACCCAGCCGAGGTGCATCACCGCGTGCACGGTCCGGTTGGCCAGCTCGGCCGCCCACTCGTCGGGCAGTTGGTAGAGAGGGGTGAACGGGCCGGAAGGAGCATCGGCGTCCTGGGGGCCCTTGCGAAGGTCCGCCGGCAGCCGGTCCCGCAGCGTCCGTACCCGGGCGCCCGTCCCGGCGTCGTCCTTGTCCCAGCCGAGCAGTGCCCCGAGCTTCCAGCGGATCGCGAAGAGCAGGCGGTACACGGGGGAGGAGACGGCCGTCCCGCCTCCGGCCCCGTTCGCGATCTGGCGCACCAGGTGCGGGAAGTCGTCGGGACCGCCGGGTGTCGGGAGCGCCCACACGTCCTCGACCCGGAAGTCACCGGCGATCTCGTGGATCCGCCAGTGGCGGGAGGTGTGCGCGGTCCTGGGGAGCCTCATGCGCCGACCCTTTCTATACGATGCCGTATAGATGTGAGGCTAGCCCCGTCTATACGGCATCGTATAGACGGGGGGAGTGTGAAGGGAGACACAGCATGGCCACGGCCCGCACACCCCGCGGCAAGTGGATCGAGGAGGGGCTGCGGGCGCTCACCGCCGGCGGCCCCGAGGCAGTCCGCATCGAGTCGCTGGCCCAGGCACTCGGCGTCAGCAAGGGCGGCTTCTACGGCTACTTCCGCAACCGGGACGTCCTGCTCACCGAGATGCTCGACACATGGGAGCGCGAGGTCGCCGACAACGTGATCGAACAGGTCGAGAGCGGCGGAGGCGACGCCAGGACCAGGCTGGAGCGGTTGTTCGCGATCGCCTCGGTGGACGAGGGGCCCGTCACGGGCATCACCACCGAACTCGCCATCCGCGACTGGGCCCGGCGCGACGAGGCCGTGGCGCGGCGCCTGCGGCGGGTCGACAACCGGCGCATGGACTATCTGCGCCGCCTCTTCGCGTCCTTCTGCCAGGACGAGGACGATGTCGAGACCCGCTGCATGCTCGCCTTCTCGTTGCGGGTGGGCCAGCACTTCATCGCCGCCGACCACGGCGCACGCAGCCGTGCGGAAGTGATGGAGATGACCCGCGGATGGCTCCTGAGGTAGCGTCGTCGCCGCTGCCCACCGTGCTCGATGACACCCGACGGGGTTTCCGGGCCGGCCATCACGCGACAGGCCGGCGGGGCGGAGCACGTGGCCGGGCGACGACAGCACCACCTTTAGGGTGTTGCGCATGCCGTTCCCCATACACGCCCTTGCCCACCGGCCGCTGACAGCCGGGGCCGTCGCCGAACTCGTCTCTCTGCCGGCCGCGTCCCACGTCGCCGACGACTTCGACGCGGTCGAAGACGAAGCACAGCGGCGGGGGTGGTCCTGGGAGGACAGCCTGGTCTGCGAGTCCTTCCGCACCGCGGACCAGCATGTGCTGTGTTGCGACAGCGCCAGCCCCTTCGGGGACCCCGACGCACGGACTTTCCTGGTCTTCGGAGAGCTCTACCCCGTCAACCCGCACGACGAGAACATGGCGAACGGGCCCTGGCTGTACGGCCTCATGGACCGCTGGCAGGAGCTGCCGGGCTGGAGCGGCCGCAGGCCCGGCACCGACGAGGACTGCGAAGCCGTACTCGCGCAGGCCGCGCGGGTGGTGACCGCCCACCTCGGCGCGCCCCCTGAGCGGACGATCTCGTCCTCCGCGGCCCTGATGGCCGGGCCCGCGCTGACACACCGCGTCTGGCGCACCCTCACCCACGCGTTGATCCTCGGGCCCGCACCCGACAACGGCCCCTACGGATACCTCACCCACCTGCAGCTGTCCTGCACCCCCCTCTCCTGCGGTCCCGACCTGCCCTGCGCGGACGACGAGGACGGCCTGGCCGACTGGATGGCAGCGCACATCGACTGGTGACGGCGTGCCGCGTCCCTCGTCGAGCGGACCCCTTGTATGCCATGCCGGCCCGGGGTCACCTGTACGCCCGGCGCCGCTGACCGGAACATC
>NZ_JBTOLC010000055.1:0-34320 GCF_054551825.1 Streptomyces sp. L500 | reverse complement strand
TAGGGAGGATGGGCGGTGACGGCGCGCGCTCCGGCGCACCCGTTACCGCCTGTTTTCTCCCTGCTTCTTCCGCCCTCGGTCACCGGAGGTCCGCCTTGGACGCCCCCGCCACGACTCCGTTCTCCACGCTCATCCGTACCGCCTCGCACGAGCAGCACACGGAAGCGGAGAACTCGTCGTTCATGAGCGACATGCTGGGCGGCCGCCTCGGGGTGGCCGCCTACCGCCGCTACACGGAGCAGCTCTGGTTCGTGTACCAGGCCCTGGAGTCCGCCTCCGGCGTCCTCGCCGACGATCCCGTGGTCGGCCCGTTCATACGGCCCGAGCTGACGCGCTCCGGCGAGCTGGAGCGCGATCTGGCCCACCTCGGCGGCCCCGGGTGGCGTACGGGCATCACGCCCCTGCCCGCGACGGCGGCGTACGCGGCCCGGATCGAGGAGTGCGTCCGCGACTGGCCCGCCGGCTATGTCGCCCACCACTACACGCGCTACCTGGGCGACCTCTCCGGCGGCCAGATCATCCGCGGCACGGCCGAGAAGACGTGGGGCTTCGCCCGCAAGGGCGACGGCGTCCGCTTCTACGTCTTCGAGGGCATCCCCAACCCGGCCGCCTTCAAGCGCGAGTACCGCGAGCTGCTCGACGCCCTGCCGCTGGACGACCTGGAGAAGCAGCGCGTCATCGACGAGTGCAAGCGCGCGTTCGCCCTCAACACGGCGGTCTTCAGGGAGTTGGGCGAGGAGTTCCCCCTGAGTGCGTGAACTGGTTGTGGGCAGGCGTTCCGCAGGGCTGGGGGCACCTCCCAGCGGTAGCTGGGGGAGGGTGGGCACAACGCCCACGACGGCCCGCACCGGCAAACGAAACCCGCGCCCCCGGTGACCGTAACCGGGGGCGCGGGCCGTTTCAGTGCGAAGGGGCGTCACCCCTTCGCGAGCACCGACCGCCGCCGCGTCGCATAGACCGCCGCCCCACCCGCCAGCACGAGCGCCCCCGCCCCGCCGAGGAGCGCCCCGGTGGGCACACCGGCACCCGTCGCCGCGAGCGAAGCCTCGCCGCCGGTGACGCCCCCACCACCGGTGGGCGCACCGGCCGCGGCGGAGGCCGCCACCTGCCCATCGGCGGCCGGAAGCTTGGCACCCTTGCCGACCGTGACGGCGAGGCTCACCGGGTCGAGCGCGGTCCCCTCCTTGTACATGGCGCGGCCCTCGTACGAGAAGACGCCCGCGCCCTCGGCGGTCAGCGTCGCCGGTACGGCGGAGAGGGTGACCACCCCGTCCCGCGCCTTGAGGGCGTTCGCGTCGAGCTTCAGCTTCGCGAGCGTCACCGTGCCCTTGGCGGCCACGTCCGCGCTGAGCGTGGCGTCGCCGGAACCGGACGCCTTGACCTTGAAGTTGCTGAACCGCAGGTCCAGCTGGCCCTCGTGGCCCGTGAAGCGGACCTCTCCCTTGAAGGCGACGTCGAGCGTGTTCGCGGCCGCGTCGTACGTGCCGGCGGCCTTGGTGAAGCGGTAGCCGTCGGCGAGCTTCGCGGCGTCGCCGAAGACCTCGGCCTTGCCCTGGGCGAACCCGCCGGTGACGTAGTCGCGGAAGGACTTCTTCAGACCCCAGTCGAGCCTGCCGTCGTCGACGGTTCCGGAGCCGGGCTTGTCGTCGGCCTTGGCGGGAGCCTTGGCGGGAGCCTTGGCAGGAGTCTCGGTAGGAGCCTTGCCGGGAGCCTTGTCGTCCTTCGGCGCCCCGCCGTCCTCCGAAGGCTTCGGCTTCGGGTCCGGCTTCGGGTCCGGCTGGGGCTGCGGCCGGGCATCCGTCACCGCCGTCGTCGTGAACGTCGCCTTGTCGAGCTCGGCGCCCTGCTTGTACATGGAACGGCCCTGATACGAGAAGACCTTCGCGCCCTCGGCCGTCAACGTCGCGGGTATCCCGTCGAACGTGACCTTGCCGCCCGCGCCCATGGTGCGCTTCGCCGCCGCCAGGTCCAGCGCGGCGATCGGCACGTCGTCCTGGGTCGCGCCGTCCTTCGTGACGTCGGCGGTGATGCGGCCGGTCTTGCCGCCGGCGTCGCCCGCGAGCTTCAGGTCGGCGAAGGTGATGTCCAGTTCCCCGTCGTGACCGGTGAAGCGCACGCCGCCCTTGAAGGTGCTGCTGACCGCGTGCGTGGACATGTCGTACGTGCCCTTGCCGTCGGCGAAGGCGAAGGAACCGTCCCCGGCGCGCCGCGCGCCGTCGGTGACCTTGATGGCGCCGTTGGCGAAGCCGCCCTCGACGTAGTCGCGGAAGGACTTCTTCAGGCCCCAGCCCAGGGTGCCGTCCTTCAGCGTCATCGGCGGCGGCCCGCCCGCCGCGTGGGCGGCCGGGGCGGCGAGGGCGGTGGCGCCCAGGGTCGCGGCGGCCGTGGCGACGGCGGCCGCGAGGGCGAGGGGGCGTCGGCGTGCGGCGACGGTCATGGTCTGTTGTCTCCTCGGTCGGGGGTGCTGGTGGATTCGGGGGGAAGGGAGAAGGTCTACGGAGTCGCGCGGCTCGTCGTCCGGCGTCGGCGGGTCACCAGGAAGGTGGCGACCGCCGCCGCCACGACCACGGCGGCGGCCGCCGCGACGGGCACCACGGGGAAGGAAGCGGAACCGGACGCCGCCGAGGAGGCGGCGGACTTCGTACGCGGCTCCGCCGGGGACGGGGAGGAGTCGCCCGGCGCGGTGCCGAGGTCCGGCAGCGGCGGCAGCGCGGCCTTGGCGTCCAGCGGGACGGCCAGGGAGACCGGATCCATGTCCGTGCCCTCCTGGTACATCCCGCCGAAGGCCCTCGCACCCTCGGCCGTGAGCTTCGCCGGGGCCTCGGCGACGGCGGCGAGCCCGTCCTTCTCCTCGATCCGGGAGGCGTCGAAGGTGACGAGCGGTACGCGCTTGGCAGCCGCACGGCCGCCGCCGGTCACGTCCGCCATGTCCGTCACATCCGTCACATCCGTCACGTCCGCCGACAGCGTGCCCCGGCCGTCCTTCACCGCGACCGTGACCCCGCCGAGGGTGAGGTCCAGGTGCTTGCCGGTGAAGCGGAGGGTGCCGGCGAACGCGGCGTCCAGAGAACCCGCGTCGTACGTGCCCTTGCCGTGCGGGAAGCGGAAGAGCGCGCCGCCGTCCTGGGCGCCGTCGGCGAGCTTCCAGGTGCCCTGGGCGATGGACCCGGTGACGTACTCGCGGAACGTGCGCCGCACGCCCCAGTCGACGACCGCCTCCGTGAACTCGCCCTTGGGCGCCCGCTTTTCCTCCCCCGCCGTGGACGGGCTCGCGCTCGTGCTCGCGCTCGGTGACGCCGCCCGGTCGGCGGACGCCAGGACGTCGGCGGAGAGGGTGACGGGGTCGAGGGCCGTGCCCTGGGTGTAGTAGCCGGCGAACGCCTTGGCGCCCTGCGCGGTGAGGGTGGCCGGGACGTCGGCGAGGCCGACGTGGGTGCCGGCGCCGCGCAGGTCGACGCCGGAGACGTCGAGGGCGGCGAGCGGCACCTGGGCGGCGGTCGTGACCTCGCCCGTGCCCTTGGCCTTGCTCGTCATGTCGGCGTAGAGGGTTCCGGCGCCGCCCGCGACGCGGACGGTGGGACGGCTGATGGTCAGATCCAGCTCATGGGAGCCGTCCGGCTTGCGGTGCCCGGTGAAGTGCACGCCGCCGGAGAAGGCCGCCTCGAAGGCGCCGCTTCCGGGCGTGTGGGAGCCCTTGGCGGAGTGGAAGCGGAACCGGCTGCCGCCGGTCGTCGCCGCCCCGCCCTGGAGCTCCCAACCGCCCTGCGCGATGGGCCCGGTGACATAGCTCTGGAAGGAGGACTTGATCCCCCAGTCGAGCCGCCCGCCGGACACCTCCCGGGTCACCTCGCGCGCTCCGGACGCGTCGCGCCCGTCCGCCGCGCGGGCGGCCGGGACGAGCGCCGTCGCGGCCACCGACAGCGCCGTCAGCAGTGCCGCGAGGAGCGCGACGGCAGGCGCGCGGGCAGGTCTGGACGGCAGCATCGAGGAACCCCTCCGGAGCGATGGTGAATAAGGTAAGGCTAACCTAAGCTACAGCTCAGCGGGTGGATAGCCCATCCGGAGGAATCCGCACCGGAAAGGCGGGAACGTGTTTCAACGGCACTCGACAGGAGCCCTGTTGCGCGTCCCACGCCTCGCCGGCGGGCTCGTCGGCGCCCTCGCGGGCCTGCTCGCCATGGCCGTCGTCCTCACCGGCTGCGGCACGGCGGGCGGGGATTCCGGAAAGCCCTCGGGAGCGTCCTCGACCGCCGACCGCGTCGAACCGCTCACGCCGGCGCCCGCGCCCCGACTGCCCGTCACCGTGCGCTCGGCCGACGGCCGGGACGTCACCGTCGGGGGCGCCGACCGGATCGTTCCGCTGTCCGGCTCGCTCTCCGAGATCGTCTTCAGCCTCGGCCTCGGCGACCGCGTCGTGGCCCGGGACATCACCGCCACCTTCGAACAGGCCCGCCGGCTGCCCGTCGTGACGCGCGCGCACGACGTCTCGGCGGAGAGCGTGCTCTCGCTGCGGCCCACGCTCGTCCTCGCCGAGGCCACCACCGGCCCGGCCGAGGCCATCGGCCAGATCCGCGCGGCGGGCGTCCCCCTCGTCGTCCTCGACCCGGCGAAGAAGCTCGGCGACGTCGGCACCCGGATCGGCAAGGTGGCGGCCGCGCTCGGCGTCCCCGCCGCGGGCGCGGAACTCCGCGAGCGCGCGGAGAGCCGTATAGAGGCGGCGAAGCAAGGCGTTCCCCATGGGAAGAGACCGCGCGTCGCCTTCCTCTACCTGCGCGGCTCGGCGTCCGTCTACCTCCTCGGCGGCGCGGGCTCGGGGGCCGACTCGCTCATCGAGGCGGCGGGCGGCGTCGACGCGGGCGTGGACTCGGGCCTGAGGAAGGACTTCACGCCCATCACCAGCGAGGCCCTCGCCAAGGCCGCGCCCGATGTGATCCTCGTGATGAGCAAGGGCCTGGACTCGGTCGGCGGCGTGGACGGGCTGCTCAGGATCCCGGGCGTCGGCCAGACCCCGGCCGGGCTCGACCGCCGGATCGCCTCCGTCGACGACGGCGTCCTGCTGAACTTCGGCCCGCGCACCGACGCCGTCCTCAAGTCCCTCGTCGAGCAGATCCACAAGGGCGGGGCGTGACATGACGACCACCGTCGAGGAAACCGTGCCACGGGCGGCGCCCGGCGCGCGTCCCGCCGTGCCCGTGCTGCTGGGCGGGGCGATGGCCGTCGCCCTCGCCGTCCTCTGCCTGCTCTCCGCCGGGCTCGGCGCCTACGACATCCCCGTCGGCGACGTGCTGGGCTCGCTCCTCCACCGCGCCGGGTTCGGGGGCGCGGCCCTCGACCGCGTGGGCGAGAGCGTGCTGTGGAACGTCCGGCTGCCGCGCGTGGCGCTGGCGCTGCTGGTCGGGGCGTCGCTGGGGTGCGCGGGGGCGCTGACGCAGGGCGTGTTCGGCAACCCGCTCGCCGAGCCCGGCGTCATCGGGATCTCGTCGGGCGCGGCCGTGGGCGCGGTCGCCTCCATCTCACTGGGCCTGAGCCTCTTCGGCACGTGGACGGTGACGGTCTGCGCGTTCGCGGGCGGGCTGGTGACGGTGGCGCTGGTGTACGCGCTGTCGCGGTCGGGCGGGCGTACGGAGGTGGTGACGCTCATCCTCACCGGCATCGCGGTCAACGCCTTCGCGGGCGCGCTCATCGGGCTGTGCGTCTTCGTCGCGGACAACGCGCAGATCACGCAGATCACCTTCTGGCAGCTGGGCTCCCTCGCCCAGGCGACCTGGCCCAAGGTGCTGGCCGTCCTTCCGTGCGCCCTGGCGGGGCTGGCGATCGCGCCCTGGTACGCCCGGAAGCTGGACCTGCTGGCGCTGGGCGAACGCCCGGCGCGGCACCTGGGCGTGGACGTCGAACGGCTGCGGATGGTGCTGGTGCTGGTGGTCGCGCTGCTGACGGCGGCGGCGGTGGCCGTCGCGGGCGTCATCACGTTCGTCGGGCTGCTGGTGCCGCATCTGCTGCGCATGGCGGCGGGCCCGGGACACCGCTTCCTCGTGCCGGGCAGCGCGCTGGGCGGCGCGCTCGTCCTCGTCGCCGCCGACCTCGCGGCCCGCACGGCCGCCCAGCCGGCGGAACTGCCCCTGGGCGTCCTGACAGCACTGCTCGGCAGCCCGTTCTTCTTCTGGCTGCTACGGAAGTCCCGACGGAGTCAGGGGGGTTGGGCGTGACGAGAACGCTTTTGCGGGGGCTGCGCCGCCGCGCCCGGCGGCTCCCCTCCCCCGTCCCCCTCGGCACCGTACGGGCCGAGGCCTGTGCCCTGCGGGTGCGGCTCGGCGGCCGTACCGTCCTGTCCGAGGTCGACCTGCGCGTCGCCGCCGGCGAGGTCGTCGCCCTCGTCGGCCCGAACGGCGCCGGCAAGTCGACGCTGCTCGCCGCGCTCGCCCAGGACCTGCCCACCGAGTCCGGCGAGGTGCGCGTCGACGGCCGTCGGGCGGACGAATGGAGCGCCGGCGAACTCGCCCTGCGCAGGGCCGTGCTGCCGCAGTCGGCCCGGCTCTCGTTCCCGTTCGCCGTCGAGGAGGTCGTCCGGATGGGCCGGGCCCCCTGGGCCGGAACGCCCGCCGAGGACGAGGACGATCCGGCCGTCCGGGAGGCGATGGCCGCCGCCGAGGTGGCCGGATTCGCCTCCCGGCCGTTCGCGGAGCTGTCGGGCGGCGAACGGGCCCGGGTCGCGCTGGCCCGGGTGCTCGCGCAGCGCACCCCGCTGCTGCTGCTCGACGAGCCGACGGCCGCGCTGGACCTGCGCCACCAGGAGCTGGTGCTGCGGGTGTGCCGGGAGCGCGCGGCCGCCGGGGCCGCGGTGGTCGTCGTCCTCCACGACCTCGGGCTCGCGGGCGCCCACGCGGATCGCGTGGCCGTGCTCCACGAGGGCCGGATCGCGGCGGACGGCCCGCCCGGCCGGGTCTACGCGCCCGAATTGCTGAGCCGTGTCTATTCGCAGCCGATCGAAGTAATTGATCATCCACGCACGGGAGAACCTTTGGTCCTGCCGAGACGGGATGGCCGAGATTTTGCCTCGTGAGAGCAGAATCACGCACCCGGTGGGGAACAGGGTAGGCAAGCCTCAGATAAGTTAGGGCGGCCTTATTCGGCCATGCTCTTTCGGCCATGACCGAGCCATGGCCGATATCCGCCCTCTCCGAGCAAGCCTGGAGCCCACATGCGAGTCCTCCGCTCCTCCGCCGTCACCGCCGTCGCCGCGGTGGCGGCCCTGACCGCCGTGTCCGGCTGTGCAGAGAAGTCCGACGGGAAGAGCTCGGACGGCGCCGTCAATGTGGCGGCCTCCGACGACAAGTGCGAGGTCTCCAAGACCACGTTCCCGGCCGGGCACGTCAAGATCAATGTGGAGAACAAGGGCTCCAAGGTCACCGAGGTTTATGTCTACGCCCCCGATGACCGAATTGTCACCGAGCGCGAGAACATAGGCCCGGGCACCAAGGCGGAGATCACGGCGACGATCAAGGCGGGTTCGTACGAAATCGCCTGCAAGCCCGGCATGAAGGGCGACGGCATCCGCCAGAAGATCACCGTCACCGGTGGCGGCGCGGAGAAGAAGAGCGACCCGGCGCTGGACAAGGCGGTCGCCGAGTACCGCAAGTACGTGCAGCAGCAGGCCGACGACACCATCCCGGCCGCGCAGAAGTTCGTGGACGCCGTCAAGAAGGGCGACCTCGACGAGGCGAAGAAGAACTACGCCTCCTCCCGCACCGGCTGGGAGCGCACCGAGCCGGTCGCCGAGTCCTTCGGCGACATCGACCCGAAGGTCGACGTCCGCGAGGACGGCCTGGAGAAGGACCAGAAGTGGACCGGCTGGCACAAGCTGGAGAAGTCGCTCTGGGACGCCAAGGCCGTCACGGACGAGGACAAGACCCTCGCCGACCAGCTGATGAAGGACCTCGAGGACTGGCGCAAGCGCGTCGGCACCGCCGAGATCACGCCGACCAGCATGGCCAACGGCGCCAAGGAGCTCCTCGACGAGGTCTACCGGAACAAGATCACCGGTGAGGAGGAGCGCTACAGCCACACCGACCTGGTCGACTTCGAGGCCAACGTCGACGGCGCCGAGAAGGCGTACGAGCTGCTGAAGCCGGTCGCCGCCAAGAACGACGCGGATCTCGTCAAGACCCTGGACGCGCAGTTCGCCGCCGTGAAGAAGGCGCTCGGCGACTACCGCGACGGCGACGGCTTCAAGTCGTACGACACCGTGGGCAAGGACGACCGCAAGAAGCTCTCGGACGCCGTGAACGCGCTGTCCGAGCCGCTGTCGAAGCTCGCCGCCGCGGTCGCGAAGTAAGGCGGGGGAACGACGATGACGGAATCCTCGAACCCGAAGTCCTCCTCCTCGGAAGCCGCGGAGGAGGCGGAAGCCGCCACGAGCGCGGGGGCCGTTGAGGCCACCACGAGCGCCGCGACCGCCGAGACCGCGGGGTCCGCGGAAACGGCTGAGGCCGCCGAGGCCACCGCGAACGCCGGTGGTGCCGAGGCCGCCAAGGCCGCCGACGCCGCCACGACCGCCGGTGGTGTCACCGACGAGGCGAAGGCCGGGGCGCCCGACCGGGCGACAGCCGAGGCGACCCGCGAGGCCGCCGACGAGGCGAAGGCCGGCGCCGGGGCCGAGCCCCGGCGGGCGCCCTCGCGTCGTGCCCTGCTCGGCTGGGGCGGTGCGGGCCTCGCGCTCGGCGCCGCCGCGGCCGGCGGCACGGCCGCCGCGCTGCGCGTCGGCTCCGACGCCTCCCCCAGCGCGTCCACCGGCGACGCGGTGCCGTTCCACGGCGCCCACCAGGCCGGCATCGCCACGCCCGTCCAGGACCGGCTGCACTTCGCCTCCTTCGACGTGACGACGACCGACCGGGCCGCGCTGGTCAAGCTGCTCCAGGAGTGGACGGCCGCCGCCGCGGCGATGACCGCCGGGCACGAGGTCGGCGCGGGCGCGATCAGCGCCAACGAGGAGCTGCCGCCGGACGACACCGGCGAGGCCCTCGGCCTCAAGCCGTCCCGGCTGACCCTGACCTTCGGCGTCGGCCCCGGCCTGTTCGAGAAGGACGGCAAGGACCGCTTCGGCCTGAAGGCCCGGCGTCCCCAGGCCCTCATCGACCTGCCGGCCTTCCCCGGGGACAACCTCGACGCCGCGCGCAGCGGCGGCGACCTGTGCGTCCAGGCCTGCGCCGACGACCCGCAGGTCGCGGTGCACGCGATCCGCAACCTCGCCCGCATCGGCATGGGCCGGGTGGCGATCCGCTGGTCGCAGCTGGGCTTCGGCAAGACGTCCTCGACCACGCCCGACGCCCAGACGCCCCGCAACATGATGGGCTTCAAGGACGGCACCCGGAACATCGCGGGCGACGACACCGCCCGTCTCGACAAGCACGTGTGGGTGGGCCAGAAGGACGGCCCCGACTGGATGGTCGGCGGCTCCTACCTCGTCGCCCGCCGCATCCGGATGCACATCGAGACCTGGGACCGGACCTCGCTGGCCGAGCAGGAGGACGTCTTCGGCCGCGACAAGTCCGAGGGCGCGCCCGTGGGCAAGCAGCGCGAGCACGACGAGCCGCTGCTGAAGGCGATGAAGCCGGACGCGCACGTGCGTCTCGCGCACCCGGACTCCAACAACGGTGTGACGATCCTGCGCCGCGGCTACTCCTTCACGGACGGCACGGACGGCCTGGGCCGGCTCGACGCGGGGCTGTTCTTCATCGCGTACCAGCGCGACGTCCGGGACGGTTTCGTGCCGCTGCAGACGAACCTTTCGCGCCACGACGCGCTGAACGAGTACATCCAGCACGTGGGCTCGGCGGTCTTCGCCGTCCCGCCGGGCGTCCGGGACAAGGGCGACTGGTGGGGCAAGGCCCTCTTCGTCTGACCGCTGGTCCCTTTCTGAGAGGAGATGCCGGGTGTTCGGCAACTACCTGATCGGCCTGCGCGAGGGCCTGGAGGCCAGCCTGGTCGTCTGCATCCTCGTCGCCTACCTGGTCAAGACCGGCCGCAGGGACGCCCTGCGGCCGGTGTGGACGGGCATCGCGGCGGCGGTGCTGCTGAGCATGGCCTTCGGTGCCGTGCTGCAGTTCGGTTCGCAGACGATGACGTTCAAGGCCCAGGAGGCGCTCGGCGGCACCCTGTCGGTCATCGCCGTCGGCCTGGTGACGTGGATGGTCTTCTGGATGCGGCGCACCGCGCGGCATCTGAAGAAGGAGCTCCACGGCAAGCTCGACGCGGCGCTCGCGATGGGCACGGGCGCGCTGGTCGTCACGGCGTTCCTGGCCGTCGGCCGGGAGGGCCTGGAGACGGCGCTGTTCATCTGGACGGCCGTGCAGGCGACGAACGACGGCGTGCGGCCGCTGGTCGGCGCGCTGCTGGGGCTGCTGACGGCCGTGGTGCTGGGCTGGCTGTTCTACCGTGGCGCGCTGAAGATCAACCTGGCGAAGTTCTTCACGTGGACCGGCGCCATGCTGATCGTGGTCGCGGCGGGCGTCCTCGCCTACGGCTTCCACGACCTCCAGGAGGCCGACGTCCTGCCGGGCCTGGGGAACAGGGCCTTCGACGTCAGCGAGCAGATCCCGGCGGACAGCTGGTACGGCACGCTGCTGAAGGGCGTCTTCAACTTCCAGCCGGACCCGACATGGCTTCAGGTGGGGGTGTGGGCGCTGTACGTGGTGCCGACCCTGCTGGTGTTCTTCGCTCCGGGGCGGGCGGGTAGGGTTGCGCCGTCCCGGGCAGTCACGGAGGAGTCGAAGCGCGATGAGGTTCCCGCATCGGGTGTTCCCGCGTCGGGTGTTCCCGCGTCGGGCGGCGATTCTGACGGTGGTGCCGGTGCTGCTGACGGCGACGGCGACCGGGTGCGTGACGGTGCACGGGGAACGGGCGGTCATCCCGGCGGTGAGCGGGAAGGCTGAGGCCGAGAAGGTCCTCCGCCGTTTCACCGACGGCTACAACGACGCGTACCGCAAGCTCGACCCGGCCCTCGTGGACCGGGTCGAGACCGGTGCGCCGGCCGAGATAGCCCGGGCCGACCTGGCCGCGCAGCGCGCGCTGACGCCGGGCGGCAACCCGGGCTATCCGCCGCTCGTCCTCGACGACGCGCGGTTCACGATCCCGAAGATGGCGGGCTGGCCGAAGTTCTTCGTCGCCGACACCCACAGCAACCGTGACCAGCACCGCTGGCTGCTGGTCTTCACCCGCGCCGACGCGGGCCGGCCGTGGAAGGCCGCGTACCTCTCGCTGCTGAACCAGGGGAGCGTCCCGGAGTTCGCGCTGGACAAGGACGGCTACGCGCAGGCGGTACCGGGCGAGGACAAGGAACCTCTCGCCGTCCGGCCGGAGGCACTCAGCCCCGCGTACACCGACTATCTGCGCTCGGGCACGGGCGATGTCTTCGCCCCCGGCACCTCCACCACGCAGATCCGGGCGGAGCGCGCGAAGCTCGCCCGGACGCCCACGTTCTGGGCCGAGTACATCGACACCCCGGAAAAGGCACCGGGCTTCCCGGCCCCGGCCCTGCGCACCAAGGACGGCGGCGCGCTCGCCTTCTTCACGGCACACCACCGCGAGCGCCGCACGGCGGTCGCGGGCGTCCGCCCGGAGGTCACCGACCCGCGCACGAAGGCGCTCCTGAAGGGCGACCTCAAGCAGGCGGTGACCTACACGCGCGTCTCGGAGTCGGCGGTCACCATCCCCCGCAAGGGCCCGGTCGTCTTCCTCAACAGAATCGAGTCCCTGACGGAGGCGCGGGCGGAGTAGGAACCCGGTTGTGGGCAATCGTTCCGCATGGCTGGGGGCACCTCCCAGCGGTAGCTGGGGGAGGGTGGGCACAACCCGACCACCGGCCTCAGCGCCGCAAGCGCCGCTCAGCGCACGTCAGCGCCCGATCGGCCAGGGATGAGCCGGCTCATGGTCATCCTGCCGCTCCCCCGCGTAAGCCGCACACGCGTCGGTCAACGCCTCAAGCAACGAAAGCGGATCCGGCAGCGGCCGGTCGGACCCGAACCCGACCACCCACGCGACCCGCTCCTCCCCCGGCAGCACGGACGGCGGCAACAGCACATAGCTGCCCCGGCAGTGCCACCGCAGCCCCGGATGCTCGTCCATCGTCTCGGGATGGCAGTCCAGCTCGCAGGGCCACCACTCGTCCTCGTCGTCGGGGGTGCCGCGGGTGGCGGTGAAGAAGAGCATGCGGTCGGGGGCGACGGTGGCGACGGGGCCGACCTCCACTCCGGCGGCCGTCAGCCGGTCCAGCGCCTGCCGGCCGGCCTCGGCGGGGACGTCGAGGACGTCGTGGGCGATGCCGGTGGCGGTGACGAAGTTGGCCTCCGGCTGGCCGCGCAGCCATTTGGCGACCTTGTCGGCGTCGGTCGAGGCCAGGGTCTGCCAGGCGAAGGAGACGGGGTGCCGGCCGGGGGTGGGACACCCGATGCGTTCACAGGAACAGCCGTAGCCCGAAGGGTGCGCGGCGGGCGCCAGGGGGAACCCCGCGGCGGCCGCTGCCAGGAGCAGTTCCTCGCGGGCGGCTCCGATCGCCGCCCCCGTGCCCGTATCGCCGCCCGCTCCGCTCCTGGGGCGGCGCAGCCATTGGGAGAATCTGCTCTTGCGTTCCATCTATCCCCTCACTTCGACCGCGGTCTTCGGTCAATGCTGCCACCATCCTGCTCCTGGTGTGACCGCCGGACGCATCCGGGGGGTGTGAGACCGGCCGCGTCGGGGCCGGTTGAGGGAGGAGTCACCTCGCGTCGAGGACGTCCCTCACCCCATTGACAAGACGAACCGTCTCGTTCAAAGTAGAGCACGTCGCGAGACGCACCGTCTCGCGAGACCGGGATTCGGAACGGGATGGAGAGCACCATGACTCGAGGCAACGCACGCGGCATGCTCGGCGTAGGCGGCACCCGCAGCAACCTCTCCCGCGCCTCTCTGCGCGGCGGCGGCAGGGGCGACAGGGGGGCGGGCGGCGGCACGGACCCCAACGCGCAGAAACGCGAGCTGCTGCGCGCCCTCAAGGCGCAGCGGAACGGTGACACCAGTAGGTGAACGGGCGGCTTGTAAACCACCCGTACGGTTCATGCGCGACGCCCTCACAGCGTGGACCATTTGGGCACGCACGATCCACGTGCGTGCCCAACACCACCGTGAGGAGCGCGACTTGCGTACATCCCCGCGTGCATCCACCCCGCGCCGCTATCTGATGTGCCCGCCCACGTACTACCGGGTCACATATTCGATCAACCCCTGGATGGACCCGGGCAAGCCGGTCGACCTACAGCTCGCCCTCGCGCAGTGGGAGGAGCTCCGCGACCGCTACCGCGCCCTCGGCCACACCGTCGACGAACTCGCCCCGCGCCCCGGTCTGCCCGACATGGTCTTCGCCGCCAACGGCGCCACGGTCGTCGACGGCCGCGTCCTCGGCGCCCGCTTCGCCCACCCCGAGCGCTGGGCCGAGGCGGCGGCGCACCGGGAGTGGTTCCGCGCCCACGGCTACGAGGCGGTGCGCGAGCCGGAGCACATCAACGAGGGCGAGGGTGACTTCGCCGTCACGGCCACCTGGCTCCTCGCGGGGCGCGGCTTCCGCAGCAGCCCCCTCTCGCACCCCGAGGCCCAGGAGTTCTTCGGCCGCCCGGTGATCGGCCTCGACCTGGTGGACCCGCGCTACTACCACCTGGACACGGCCCTGTGCGTCCTCGACGATGCCGCCGACGAGGTCATGTACTACCCCGGCGCCTTCTCCGCCGGCAGCCGGGCGGTCCTGGAGCGCCTCTTCCCCGACGCGCTGATCGCGACCGAGGAGGACGCCGCGGCCCTGGGCCTCAACGCGGTGAGCGACGGGAAGCACGTCCTGCTCCCCCAGGCGGCGGTCGGCCTCTTCGAGCCCCTGCGCGAGAGAGGCTACGAGCCGATCGGCATGGACCTGGGAGAGCTCCTCAAGGGCGGCGGCAGCGTGAAGTGCTGCACGCAGGAGCTGAGATGAGCCCTCGGGCAGTCAGGAGTGGTAGAGGGGGAATTCCGAGGTGTCGACGGTCCAGGCGCCGACGGTGACCTTGTCGCCGAAGGCGTAGTCGTGCCGGGCCCGGTAGCACCGCTGCCCATCGGCGTCGATGCCCTGCGGGTCGGACATGACGGCCACGGTTCCCTTGCGGGGGTCGATCAGCAGGTACAGCGGGATACCCATGGCCGGGTAGTCGTGCATCTTCTTGGCGTAGTCGTTGACATGGTTCGAGGGTGAAACGATCTCGGCCGCCAGGGCGAGGTGGCGCGGATGGATCGCAGTGGGCGTATCCATGGCCTCTTCGGGGAGCACGATGAGGTCGGGGCGGCGCAGGATGCCGAGGGAGGGGTCCTCGACGTCTCCCCCGGTGTAGGCGACCAGGCCATCGGTCAGCTGTTTGTCCAGCTGGCGCCGCAGCCGGTGCGCCACCAGGTCGTGCGTTCCGGAGGGGCTCACCATCATGACGATCGTCCCTCCGGAGATCTCGACCTTCCGTGCTTCCGGAAGGTCGGAGAGCTCTTCGGCGATGGCGCGCATCCGGGCGTAGTCCATGGCATGGCTCCTGCTGAGGACGGGCTGCTGCGTACGCCTTCATCGTCCCACGGACGTACGACAACGGCCGGGCCCCGCGGTTGCGCGCGGGGCCCGGCCGTCGGCCGGTCTAATCCTCTTCGGCAGGCGGGGGCCACTCCCCACCCCACTCCGCGTCGCGCGCCGCGCGGTAGAGCGGACCGTGCCGCTTGGTGACGGTCTCCCGTCCGAGCCCGTCCTCGGGCGTGCACAGCTCCAGCAGCACCTGGCCCTTGCGGATCTGCGGCTTCCGCACGATCCGCGAGGGCGCCGGGGGAATCTCCATGTCCCGCACCGCCGCCACGTACGAGAACTTCTCGTCCTCGTAAGGCAGCGATCCCCCCTTCACCTGCCGGTGCAGCGACGACCGGCTCACGCGCGCCGAGAAATGACACCAGTCCGTGCCCCGCTCGATGGGACAAGCGGCACTGTGCGGGCAAGGCGCGACGACCCGGAAACCGGCCGCGATCAGCCGGTCCCGCGCCTCGATGATCCGCAGATAGCCCTCGGGCGTCCCGGGCTCGACGATCACGACGGCCCGCGCCGCGCGCGCGGCGGCGTCGGTGACCGCGTGCCGGTCGGTCTCGGTGAGCTCGCCCAGCACGTACGAGACCGTGACCAGGTCCGTGCCCTCGGGCAGGTCGAGGCCGGCGTCGATGGCCCGGCGCTGCCAGCGCGCGCCGCTCAGCGCCGGCTCGGACCGTACCGTTCCGGCCAGCTCGGCGCCGAGGGCGAGCGCGGGCTCGGCCCAGTCCAGGACGGTGGTCGTCCGCGCGTCGCCCGGCCAGGCGGCGGCGACCGCCCAGGTCGCGGCGCCCGTGCCACCTCCGACGTCGACGTGGGTGGCGGGATGGAAGTCCGGCAGCCGGTCGCGGAAGGCCTCCAGCGCGGACCGCACGGCCTCGAAGGTCGCGGGCATGCGGTACGCGGCGTAGGCGGCGACGTCGGAGCGGTCCCGCAGGACGGGGGTGTGGGTGGGGGTGCGCCCACGGTAGTTGGCGATCAGCCGCTCGACGGCCTGGGCGGCCTGCTTGGGCGGCAGGCCGTCGAGGAGTCCGGCGAGGGCGGTGCGCAGGGTCTCGCCGGTGACCGGCGCCTCGCCGGTCGGCGCGTGTGCGGGGGCGTGCATTTGGCGAAGTCTATGCGGTGAGCTCATCCGATCGCCGTTGCCAGGGCCTGCACAGCCCCACGAAGCAGACCACCGCGGCGAGCGCGCAGCCGAGCTGCACGAGCGCCATCGGCACCGCCGTGTGCTCGCCCGCGATGCCGACGAGCGGCGAGGCGATCGCGCCCAGCAGGAACGTGGACGTGCCCAGCAGCGCGGACGCCGACCCGGCGGCGTCCCGGGAGCGCATCAGGGCCTGGGCGTTGGTGTTGGGCATGGCCAGGCCCATGGCCGACATCAGGACGAAGAGCCCGGCGGAGACCGGGACGAGCCCCACCTCGCCCAGCGCTCCGGAGGTCATCAGCAGCAGGGCCCCGGCCGCGAGGGTGATCACGGCGAGGCCGACGGCCAGCGTCTTGTCGAGGCTGACGCGTCCCACGAGCACCTTGCCGTTGATCTGGCCGACCAGGACGAGCCCGATGGAGTTGAGGCCGAAGAGCAGGCTGAAGGTCTGCGGGGAGGCGCCGTAGATGTCCTGGACGACGAACGGCGAGGCGGAGATGTAGGCGAAGAGCGCGGCGAAGGCGAAGCCGCCCGCCAGCATGTAGCCGGTGAAGACCCGGTCGGCGAGCAGCCCGCGCATCGTGCGCAGCGCCTGGCCGAGGCCGCCGTCCTGACGGCGGGCGGGCGGCAGGGTCTCGTCCAGCCGCCGCCAGACGACGAGCGTGAGGAGCACGCCGATGCCGGTGAGGACGACGAAGACACCCCGCCAGTCGGTCAGCCGCAGGATCTGCCCGCCGATGAGCGGGGCGACGACGGGGGCGACGCCGGAGATCAGCATGAGGGTGGAGAAGAAGCGGGCCATGGCCACGCCGTCGTACAGGTCGCGGACGACGGCCCGGGCGATGACGATCCCGGCCGCCCCGGCGAGCCCCTGCGCCAGCCGGCAGCCGATCAGCAGCCCGGTCGTGGGCGCGACGGCGCAGGCGGCGGTGGCGAGGACGTAGACGACCATGCCCACGAGCAGCGGGCGCCTGCGCCCCCAGCGATCACTCATCGGCCCGACGATCAACTGGCCGAGCGCCATGCCCATGAGGCACGCGGTGAGGGTGAGCTGAATGGTGGCGGCCGGGGAGCCCAGGGCGGAGGTGACCTCGGGCAGCGCCGGGAGGTACATGTCCATGGAGAGGGGCGGCAGAGCGGTGAGCCCGCCGAGCACGAGCGTCATGACCAGCCCGGCACGCCGCCCCCGCACCTCCGGCTCGTCAGCGCGTACGCGACCGGCCGTGCCCTCGTCAACGGCCTGGGAACGGCCGGAGTCCGTCATCGTCTCTCCATGAAAGTCCGAATACTTGTAGTTTCAAATTACTTCCATGATGTCATGGCCGTGGTTGCCGGTCGCCCCTTACGACAGGTGATGTGCGCTACGGAATAGGGAGCCGGTGGCCAAAAGTTGACCTGCCCATGAAGACACAGACGAACTCCCCCGGCACCGCCGACGTCCTCCGCTACACGGCCTTCTCCTCGGACCCGTCCGGCGGCAACCCCGCCGGTGTCGTCCTGGACGCCTCGGCCCTGGACGACTCGGCACGGCTGGCGATCGCGGCGGAGCTGGGCTACAGCGAGACGGCGTTCCTGACGGCGCCGCCGGAGGGGCTGGGCGAGCCGGGACGGGCGTTCACGCTGCGCTTCTTCAGCCCGCTGGCGGAGGTGTCGTTCTGCGGCCACGCGACCGTGGCGACGGCGGTCGCACTGGCGGAACGGAGAGGTCCGGGCGAGTTCCTCTTCGCGACGCCGGTGGGGACGGTGCCGGTGGAGGTGGACGAGCAGCTGCGCGCCACCCTGACGAGCGTGGACCCGCACACGGAAGAGGTGCCGGCGGAGGCCCTGACGGAAGCCCTGGCGGCCCTGAACTGGCGGGCGACGGACCTGGACCCGGCCTTCCCGATCCGCATCGCGTACGCGGGCGCCCGCCACCTGATCCTGGCAGCGGCCACCAGGCAGCGGCTTTCGCACCTGGACTACGACTTCGACCGCCTGGCGACGCTGATGCGCGCCCACGACCTGACGACGGTCCAGCTGGTGTGGCGGGAGAGCGGGACGGTCTTCCACGTACGGGACCCGTTCCCGGTGGGCGGCGTCGTGGAGGACCCGGCGACGGGCGCGGCGGCGGCCGCGCTGGGCGCGTACCTGCGGGAGCACGGCCTGGTGGGCGCGGCGGCCCGGCTCACCCTCCACCAGGGCGCGGACATGGGACGTCCGGGACTGCTGGGGGTGGAGCTTCGGGAGGGCGACCGGAGGGTGCGGGTGAGCGGTACGGCGACGCGAATCGCCTGAGTACCGGCTTCACGGTTCCGGGGGCGCCATCGGCCGACGCGCGCCCCCAACCGAGCCCGCCCCACGCCTGAATGGCCAATTCCGGGTGTACGGTCCGGATGCGCGGGGGCGCCGGACGAAGCGCCCGGAGCGAGACGGCAGACGGCACCGGATCCGAGGGGGACGGCGAAGTGAACCCGGACGGAGACCCACCTCGACCACCGGCCCACGCGCCCTTCTGGCCCCGCGTCTGGACGTACTGGGTGACGGGCGGCCTCGCGGTGGTCCTGGCGGCGGTGATCCCGGTCCTGCTCCAGAAGGGCCCCTTCGCCCCGAACAAGCCAACCCCCACGGCCTCCCCCACCACCCCGGCACCCCCGCGCCCGGAACTCAACACCACACCCCCACGCCCCAACCCACCCACATCCCCCACCCAGCCCCCCGTCACCGCCAGGATCACCAGCATCGTCCCCCTGGGCGCGGTCACCCCGACGGTGACGAAGGTCCAGGTGACGATGACCTGGACGGGCCTCAAGGGCCGCTCGGGCTACATCAAGTGGCACACGTACAACAACACCACCAAGCTCTCCATGAGCGAGGACAGCACCATCAGCACCCCGGCCCTCAACTGGGACAGCACGGACTGGAAGCCCACCTTCATAGTCCCGACCCCGCCGGTCCACTGGCAGCTCCAGGTGACGGCCTTCGCTCCGGACGGAGCACAACTGACGACGGGCCACTCGAACTTCACGTTCAACACGACGTAGGGCGGATACTCCCCTGCGAATATCCGGTCGAGGCGAGCGATCCGCGCTGCTTATCATCGAGCCTGATTTGTCGAGCGTGAGGCCATTCGCTGAGTGTGCGACCCACGCGCGCTCAGCGAGGAGAAAGCAGCAGTGGCGAGTCACCGTCGTGCGCGGCACGGGGCGCGGGCCCGGCGGTCACCCCGGAAGGCTCCTCTGGTCGCCGTCACAGCGGTGGTGGCCACCCTGATCATGGGTCTGGCTCTCTCGCTCACGACACTGTTCGGCCACTCCGACAACTCATCCGGCCCCGACGGCGTCGACGTCAAGGCCGCCGCCGAGAAGAAGCCCACCCCGCCCACCTGGACGCGGACCTGGAACACCGCCATGGCGACGGCCTATCCGTCCGACCGAACGAATGTGACCGGCCGTCAGACGCTGCGCATGGTCGTGCACGCCGGTGTCGCCGGGGTGTCCTCGCGCATCCACCTGGTGAACACCTTCAGCAAGGAACCCGTGACCATCGGGCGCGCCACCGTCGCCCGTCAGGCGCGCGGTGCCGCCGCGGCGGCAGCCCCGATGGCCCTGACCTTCGGCGGCCGTCCCGGCACCGTCATCGCGCCCGGCGGGAGCGTCTACAGTGACGCGGCCGCGTTCCCCGTCAACGCCGACGAGAATCTGCTGGTCAGCATTTATCTCCCCAACCCCGTTCGCACGGCGCCCTATCACAAATGGGCGCTGACCACGTCGTACACATCCGCCCCCGGGGATACGGGTGACCGCACCATGGATACGGCGGACGGCGGCTTCACCACCAAATTCCCCTACTTCGCCTTTCTCGACGGCGTCGACGTCATGGCGAGCAGCGCCGGCACCGTCGTTCTCCTCGGCGATTCCCAGACCGACGGCGCCCACACCACCGCCGACGGCAATCGCCGCTGGCCCGACGTGTACGCGCGCGCACTCCGGGCGACGGACCGGGACAAGCCGATGACCGTCGTCAACGCCGGTATCTCCGGGAACCGGGTGCTCGCCGACGGCGACCAGGCGGAGGCCGGGCCGAGTGCGCTCAACCGGTTCGACCGCGACGTCCTGGCCGTGCCCAACGTCAAGTCCGTCCTCCTCTACGAAGGCATCAACGACATCGGCCTCGCCGGCTCGTCCGCCCCGGAGGTCATATCCGGGATACGGCAGCTCGCCGCGCGCGCCCATTCGGCGGGGCTCACCTTCACCGTGGCCACGATTCCCCCGTTCAAGGGGTTCGAGAGGTACACCCCGGCGAAGGACAAGGTGCGGCAGGAGGTCAATGACTACATCCGCTCCACCCCGGACATCGACGCGCACGTGGACTTCGACCTGGCCACGCGCGATCCGCTGAATCCCGCCCGGCTCTTCGCCGGCTATTACGGCCGTGGCGACGACCGTCTGCATTTCAGCGACAACGGCAGCCAGGCGCTCTCGGACGCCATCGCCTCCGGCCGCTCCCCCGCCGCGCCCACATCCAACGCTCCCACGCAGACCGTCGCCGCCGACTTCACCGGGGACGGCATTCCCGACCTCATCGCCCGTGAGGCCGACGGTGAGTTGCGGCTCCGGCCCGGCAACAAGGACGTCGACGACAGCAGTCACGGCGACGGGACCTTCGGCGGCCCCAAGACGGTCATGCGCGACTGGAACTACACCCAGGTCGTGGCCGGCGACTTCGACGGCGACGGCCATGACGACCTCATCGCGAAGGACGGCGCCGGAAGCCTGCAGCTCTTCACCGGCAGCGGCAAGGGCGACGGCAGCGGCATCTTCGGCAAGCCCAAGAAGCTCCTCGACGGCTGGGCCGTCACCCAGACCGTCGCAGCCGACTTCAACGGCGACGGAATTCCCGATCTCATCGGCCGCGGCAGCGACGGCGGCCTGTACTTCTGGCCCGGCAACCGCAAAACCGCCTTCGGCCCCGCCCGGCCCGTTCTCAAAAAGTGGAATTTCACCCGCACCGCGGCGGGCGACTTCACGGGTGACGGCAAGGCCGACCTCATTGCCGAGGACGGCGCCGGAAACCTCCAGCTCTTCACGGGCAACGGTAACGGAACCTTCACCGGCCCCAAAAAGGTGCTCGGCGACTGGACGTCCACCGAGCTCTCGGCTTTCGCCCTGCGCAAGGGCGGCATCGCCCATCTCCTCGGCCGAAGCGCGGAAACGGGCGCGCTCCGCACCTGGTTCAACCTGGGGAACGCCCAGTTCAGCCGCCCGCTGCGGCACCCCGACAGCTGACACCGCGCAAGGGCCGGTCACCCCTCCCACCGGCCCAAAAAGCGGAATCTGTGATTTCACATCAGGGAATGCAACTCCACTTCAAGCCACGCCGATCCAGGTGATATCAATAGGTCGGCCGATCCGGCGTAGAGTGGAATCAACCATTCCAGTTTCCTCGCCGGACAGGCATGTGTGCGGTAACCGCGCACGCGCGTTTTTGCCGAACACCAAACGATTTCTTAGCGCATTCATTACGAAGGCAAGGAACAATGAAGGTTATTTCCCGCGTGCTGGCCACCGCCGTCATCGCTAGCAGTGTCGCGATCACCGGCGCCAACGCCGCGATGGCCGCCGACACCCCGCCGCCCATCGTCGAGGACTTCGAGTACCCGCAGGCGGACAAGATCTTCCAGGAGCGCGGCATCAAGCTGAAGAGCGGCGACGGGCACATCATGCTCGCCACCTGCGACAGCTCCCCGGGCCTCATCGAGGTCTACTCGCGCGGCATGCAGGAGCGCGACAAGGTCGGCCAGGGCAAGTTCTGCTTCAAGGTCAACGGCCCCTCCGGCTACCTGAGCCTGGAGCTGCCGACCGTCTACGGCGCCAAGGGCAACGACTACGCGGTCAAGGTCAACATGGTGACCTCCAACGAGTCGAAGTCCTTCGACCTCGACAAGAACAAGTGGACGCCGGTCGGCGAGAGCGCCGACCCGCAGGGCCGTGAGTTCACGCTGCTCGAGATCGTCGCGAAGAAGTAACCCACAGCAGTAACCCACAGCACGTCCTTCTCCTCGGTGGCGCGCGAGCCGGCATCCGCGCGCCACCGGCTGTTCCTCGAAGTCCTCATAGCCTCAAGGTCCGTAAGGAAAGCAACATGTCTGGCAAAGGTCCGCGCGTCGCGTGGATAGCAGGGCTCATCGCCGGTTCCGTGGCGACCGGTGCCTTCACGGCCGTTCCCGCGCAGGCCGTCGTCGGTGACGCGGCCAAGGACGGACAGTACGTCTCCACAGCGAAGCTCGACATCGGCGGGAAGCATTCCTGCACCGGCACGCTGGTGGAGAGCCAGTGGGTGCTCACCGCCGCGAGCTGCTTCGCGGACGACCCCTCGCAGGGCTTCCGCATCACCGCCGGCGCGCCCAAGCAGCGGACCACCGTGACCGTCGGCCGCACCGACCTCACGGCGACGGGCGGCGCCACCGTCGACGCCGTCGAGCTCGTGCCCCGTGGCGACCGCGACCTGGTCATGGTGAAGCTCGCCAGGCCCGTCACCGGTGTCGCCCCGGCCCCCCTGGGCACCGCCGCGCCCCGGCAGGGCGAGGACCTGCGGGTCGCCGGGTTCGGCCGCACCAAGGACGAGTGGGCCCCCACCCGCCTGAACACCGCCGCCTTCGGCGCCGGCTCCGTCGCCGCCACCACCGTCGACCTCGCCGCCAAGGCCCCCGCCGACGCCGCCCTCTGCAAGGGCGACATGGGCGGCCCGGTCCTCCGCGAGACCAACGGCACCGCCGAGCTCGTCGCCGTCGCCACCGCCTCCTGGCAGAACGGCTGCTGGGGCACCGACGGCACCCAGACCCGCACCGGCGCCGTCGCCACCCGCGTCGACGACCTCTCCGACTGGGTCCAGCAGACGTACGCCCGCACGCTGCTGGGGCGGCGCGGCTGGGGCGACGCGGTGCACCTGGCGTCGGGCTACTTCACCAGTGAGCCCACCGGCAAGCGCCGCATGGACCTGTTCGTCGCGTGGAAGGACGGCTCCGCCAGCCTCTTCCAGGGCGCCGACTACAACGACCCGAAGTACCCCTTCACCCGTGAGATCCAGCTCGAGGGCGCGGGCAGTTACTGGAAGTACGCCGTCGCCGTGACGGCCGGCCGTTATGCCGACAGCGGCACCGACGGCCTGACCGTCCGATGGAACAACGGCAAGCTCTCCACCTACACCCACGTCGACGAGAAGGGCTTCCACGAGGAGAAGACCCTCGCCGAGCCCGGCTCCTGGTGGTCCCACGCCCGCCTGATCACCTCCGGCCGCTTCAGCCCCAACGCCCTGCGCGACGACCTCATCGTCCTCTGGGAGGACGGCTCCACGTCCATGTACACCGACACCGGTGTCAACGGCGTGAAGAAGGAGACCCAGCTCACGCTGAAGGACGACGGGTTCAAGAACGCCGTCCAGATCAACGCCGGCGAGTTCACGGGCGGCAAGACCGCCGACCTGATGATCCGCTGGAGCGACGGCCAGACGCAGATCTTCCCCGGCGGCGACACCAAGAACGACCGCACCCGCATCCAGGTCACCCCGGTCGGCTACCACTGGACCCACGCCGCCCAGATCACCGTCGGCAACTTCACCAAGCCCGGTGGTCAGCTCAACGACATCCTGGTCCGCTGGGACACCACCGACCTCAGCTACTACCCCGGTGTCGAGCCCGGCGCCATCCCCTCCACCAGGGGCCCGTACGGCGAGGTCCAGCTCGTCGGCTGAGGACCCCGTACCTTCCGTACCCCTACAGGGCAGTTTCAGGAGCACTGTTGTCTCAGATATCCCGGAAGCGTTCACGCACCGCGTGGACGACCGCCGCCCTCGCCACCGCCGTCGCCGCCGGCGCCCTGACCGCCGCCGCCCCGGCGAGCGCCGTCGTCGGTGACGCCGCCAAGGACGGGCAGTACGCGTTCACCGCGAAGCTCGACATCGGCGGCGGCAAGCGCGCCTGCACGGGTGCGCTGGTCGACCCGATCTGGGTGCTCACCGCCGCGTCCTGCTTCGCCGACGCGAGCGGCAACGTCACCCCCGGCGTGCCCGCGCTGAAGGCGACGGTCACCGTCGGCCGTACCGACCTCGGCAGCACGGGCGGCACCGTGACCGAGGCCGCCGAGGTCGTCCCCCGCACCGACCGTGACCTGGTCGCGGTCCGGCTCGCCAAGCCGGTCGCCGGCGTCACGCCCGTCCAGGTGTCGACCGCCCAGCCGCGGCAGGGCGAGGACCTGCGCGTCACCGGCTACGGCCGCACCAAGGACGAGTGGTCCCCCACCCGCCTGAACACCGCCGTCTTCGGCGCCGACGCCGTGGACGCCAAGACCGTCGGCCTCGCCCCCAAGGCCGCCGCCGACGCCTCGCTCTGCCAGGGCGACATGGGCGGCCCGGTCTTCCGCGAGGCGAACGGCGCGGTCGAGCTCGCCGGCGTCGCCACCGGCTCCTGGAAGAAGGGCTGCTGGGGCGGCGACGACACCGAGACCCGCACCGGCGCCGTCGCCACCCGCGTCGACGACGTCAACAGCTGGGTCCAGCAGCTGCGCCTGTTCAACAAGCTCGACCAGTTCACCGGCGTCATGACCTCCGGCGACTTCAACGGCGACGGCCGCGCGGACGTCGCCGCCGTGCTCAGGGACGGCTCGCTGGTGGCCTACTACGCGGGCCCCGACGGAACCCTCGAGTACGGTCGCGACCTCTGGTACGACAAGACCTGGGACGGCAAGCAGCAGATCATCGCCGGTGACTTCAACGGCGACGGCCTGACCGACATCGCCGCCGTCGCCCCCGACGGCAACCTCCACCTCTACGCGGGGAAGCCCGACGGCAAGCTCGCCTCCGCCAAGAAGATGTGGACCGACACCTCCTGGGGCAAGATGACCGCCATCGCCCGCTACCGGGGTGACGGCTGGCAGCGCGACGGCCTCATCGCCCAGTGGGACGACGGCTCGCTGTTCGCGTACCCGTCCGGGGCCGACGGCGTGCTGACCGGCAAGAAGACGGAGATGTGGCGCGACAAGTCCTGGACCAAGAACTTCATCGTCACCGGTGACTTCAACGGCGACGGCCACGACGACATCGTCGCGGGCTCCAAGGACGGCGGCCTCGCCCTCTACGCCGGCAACGGCAAGGGCTCGTTCGACGGCGCCCGTTCCATGTGGCGCGACAAGTCCTGGGGCACCATGCAGAACGTCCTCGCCGGCGACTTCGACGGCGACGGCAAGCCCGACCTGCTCGCCCGCTGGGCCCGCACGATCGTCGGCCCCGGCAAGGTCTACCTCTACGCGGGTGACGGCAAGGGCGCGCTGGCGGACGCGCGCTCGGCGTGGCCGCGTTCGTAAAATGTCCTGAATAGGCGTTGAGATGGAGGGCATCGGCACCGAGTGCCGATGCCCTCCATCTGTTGGCGGTAAGGAGTCGGGACGGATGAGACACCCCATGTCGTCGGGCGGCAGGTACGTGGGAGCGGCCGCGGCGGCCCTCCTCATCTGCGGAACGCTCGTGGCACACCCTGCGGCAGCCGCACCGCCCCCGGCCTGGACCCGGACGTGGGGCACCGCGCTGACCACCGCCGCACCCGCCGACGAGTCCGGCGTGGCCGGCCGGCAGACCCTGCGCATGGTGGTGCACACGAGCGTCGGGGGCGGTACGGCGAGGATCCAGCTGAGCAACACGTTCAGCCAGGAGCCGGTGACGATCGGGCACGCCACCCTCGCCCGCCAGTCGAGCGGCTCGTCCGCCACCGACAGGCCGGTGACGCTCACGTTCGGGGGCAGCCGGGAGGTGGTGCTGGCACCCGGACAGAGTGTGTACAGCGACGCGGCGTCCTTCCCGGTGAGGGCTGACGAGGACCTCCTGGTCAGCGTCCACCTGCCGAACCCGGTGAAGGCGGCGCCGTACCACCCCGATGCCTGGACCACCTCATACATATCGGCGCCAGGGGACACAACAGACCACGCCGACGAGCCGACGGGCGCGAACTTCCGCTCGGAATACACGCACTGGGCGTTCCTCAGCGGCCTCGACGTGACGGCCGACAGCGGCGTGGGAACGGTCGTCGCGATCGGCGACTCCCAGACGGACGTGGCGGCGACGACACGGTCCTCGAACCGCCGCTGGACGGACGCCTACGCCCGCGCCCTCCGCGCCCAGGGCCGCCCGATGGGCGTGGCGAACGCAGGTATTTCGGCGAACCGCGTCCTCTCGCGCGGCACCCGCGCCGCGTACGGCGAAAGCGCTCTCGAGCGCTTCGACCGCGACGTCCTCTCCGTGCCGAACGTGAAGTCCGTCGTCTTCTACGAGGGCATCAACGACATCACCAACGGAGCGAAGGCGACGGACCTCATCGCCGGCATCCGCCGGCTCGCCGACCGCTCCCGTGCGGCGGGCCTCCCCTTCACAGCGGCCACGATCCCGCCCTTCAAGGGCAACTGGAACTTCACCGCGGAAAAGGAAGCGGAGCGCCAACAAGTCAACGCGTACCTCCGCACCACCCGTGACATCGACGCGTACGTCGATTTCGACGCGGCCACCCGCGACCCGCTCGACCCGGCCCGCCTCTTCACGGCCTATCGCGCCGACGAGGACAAGCTCCACTTCACCGACAACGGCACCCAGGTCCTCGCCGACACCCTCGCGGGCCCGGTCCCTCCGGTCCCGTTCACCCCGAACTTCTCACAAATGGCGGCGGCCGACTTCACGGGCGACGGCATGGCGGACTTCATCGCCCGCGACAGGAACGCCAACCTCTACATGTGGAAGGGCCTGGGCGACGGCACCTTCACCCGCCCCGACCTGGCCCACCCGATGACCGACGACTGGCACTTCACAGAGACGAAGGCGGCCGACTTCACGGGCGACGGAAAAGCCGACCTGATCGCCAAGGGCCCGGACGGCAACCTCTACCTGTGGCCGGGCCGAGGAAACGGCACCTTCGAGCCCCGCCGGGTCATCCGTACCGCCTGGAACTACACCCAAACCACCGCCGCCGACTTCACCGGCGACGGCGTGGCCGACCTCATCGCCCACGACGCCAAGGGCAACCTCTACCGCTGGACGGGCCAAAAGGGCGGCACCCTCAGCGAGCCGACCCGACTGTCGGGCGACTGGAACTACACCGAAACCACGGCAGGCGACTTCACCGCCGACGGCAAACCGGACCTGATAGCAAAGGACCCCGTCGGCAACCTCCACCTCTGGAAGGGCGACGGCGACGGCACCTTCACCCGCCCCGACCTTTCCAAGCCCCTGACGGGCGGCTGGCACTACTCGGAAACGACGGCCGGCACCTTCTACGGCGGCGGCACGGCCCATCTCCTCGCCCGCGACGACGAGTCGGGCGTCCTGCGGGAGTGGGTGAACAGGGGCGGCGCGGACTTCAGCAGGCCAATGCGGCTGACGGACGGGTGGTAGGCGGGAACGCCCCCGTCAGGAAATGAGAAAGCCTTCCGGCCCTGTGGGGCCGGAAGGCTTTCTCATGCGTCATAGCAAGGAGTCAGGATCCGCCGACGAACGTCGCCTGCATGTATACCGTCTCCTTCACACCGCTCGGGTCCACCAGGACCTTGAACAGGCTTCCGTTCGAGGTGTGGAAACCGCGGTAGGGGTTGTACTGCCTGCTGCGGTCGAATTTCCATCCGAAGCGCTGGGCGTCCTCCTCCAAGAAGTAGGAGTCCCGCCTCGGGTCAGCCCCTGCGGACGGCCAGGTGAACGGCTTTTCTACGTCGATTACACCGTACTTCTTCAGAAAGGTGTCAACACATGCCTTAGGAGCCCGAAAACTCAAGCTCAAAGCCTCGTCTGGGTAGTGTGACGACCCTGCGAATCCCACATTCTCGATTTCACAGGAAGGAAGCTGAAGATCGAACCTCTTCAGAACATTTTCCAGACTCTGCCCAGAAGGGCTGCCCGGGTAGGCTCTCTTGTCCTGCTCCTCGGACGAACACCCGGAAAGCGAGTACATACAGAGAGCGGAGACGACCAGGGCAGCAGCCACTTGACGGGTGCGCCTGGCTCTGTCCCGAAACTTGGTGGGCCGCGCCCTCATCACATACTCCCTCACAGCTGATTTCCGTCGCGAACAACCGATCCTACCGGCGACCAGTCACGTCCACCCGGTTCTTCATGCTGCCCTGGACCGTATAGTCCCGGGCGTACCCCTGGCTGGGCGCCCGGGCGAGATCCTTGACTGTCACCGGGATGTGGTAGATGTCGATCGGCGGCTTGTCGATGTCGAAGTTGTACTCCTTTTTGAGGTCGAGCCGGTAATCCCCGGACATCTTGACCTCACCGGAGCCACCCACCGTTGCGGTCAGGTTCCCACTCACCCGATACTGGATGGAATGGAGAGCAAAAATGTGGTCCTTTGATCCCGGGTGCTGAAATGTAAACCCGAGCCACTTACTGTCGAGATTTACTTGACAAGTGGTACCCGCAGGGCCTGTACACTTCGACGCCGCATCGTTCGCGTAGCTCTGCATCTTCGTATTGATGTCGCTCTGCCAGGTGGGGTTGTTGTACAGATCCCGCATCTGGTCCGCATCGAAGTAGTAGGGATCGCCGGAACGCTTCTCCCAGTGAGTGATCAAATCACAGGACATGTCACCTGTGTAGCAGGCGAACACATGAGCAGCGGCCATGGTCCTGAGCATCGGGTCACCCTGCGGACCATAGACGAACGCGCGCACAAGCTTTTCGGTCATGCTGGGCTCGTGGTACGGAGGATGCTTCTTCTCGTTGTCCTGGTCACTCTTGTACGGATGGCCATCCGGATCAGTGACGTCGACCCGCTTGTCGCCGGAAGATCCGGCCTTCGACGCGGCCTTCATCTGGTCGATCCACTTCTTGATGGCCGTGTCACGCGCCTCGTCCGCCGCCTTGGACGCTGCCTCGGCGTCCTTACCCGCGGCCACGGCGGAGCTGTGTGCCTGCGCAGCCGACTCGTAGGCCTCACTGGCGTACGCGGCGGCCTTGCTGGCCGAATACTCGGCCCAGGCCGCAGACTGACTGGCTTCGTTCGCCGAGGCGTCGGCGGAGTTCGCCGCACTGCGCGCCTGCCTGGCCGACTCGGCAGCTCTGGCGGCCGACGCATCGGCCTGATTGGCCGACTCCTGGGCCCGGTCGGCATAGCCCTGGGCCTCCTTGGCGGATGCCGCCGCCTTGTCCGCCCATCGCTTCGCTTCGTCAGCCGCGCCTCGTGCGATGAACGCCGCCCGAGCGGCCTGGGCGGCGTTCTGCCGGGCCAGGGCGGCTGAGCGCTTTGCTTGGGCGACGAGCTGCTGCATCGCGGCGACGTGGACCGCCGTCTCATAGTCCTGCTTGGCGGCTCTGTACTGACCGACTGCCACGAACTCGTGCAGCAGGGACGGCGGCCCTGACAGCGCCACATCGGCGGCGGCCTTCATGTGCGCCCCGCCCGAGCCCTTGAGCCTGGCGGCGGCGACGCGGTCATCCTCCTCCCGGGCCGAGTACTGGCCCGACCGCAGGAATGCCTCGAGTGCCGTAGGCGTCCCGGCATCCAGCGCGGCACTTCCTGCGGCCTTCACCGCACGGTCGCCCGCACCCATGATCTGAGCGACCGCGACGCTGTAGTCCTCGGCCTGGGCGGCGTACTGACCGTTGCGCAAGAACTCGTCGATGTCCTTCGCGGAACCGGCGAGAGCGGTTTCCGCCGCCTTGCGCAGGCCCGGCTTGTCCGAATCGGTGAGGTGAAGCACTCGGGAGCGGTCGTCCTGCTCCATGGCGATCTGCCGACCCGAGCGCAACCAGCTCTGGATGTCCGCGTCGGTCCCGGACAGTGCCGCCGTCGCGGCCTGCTTGGTCCACGGACCACCGATGTCCACCAGCCGCAGAGCCGCCTTGCGCGCCATGATGACCGACGACTTCGCGTCCGTGCCCGGCTTGGCCGCATCCGTGAGGAGCTTCTGCGTGTCTCCGTCGATCCGGGCCGATTCGGCCTGGCCCTCGGCTGCCTTGGCTTGCTGCGCTTCGTAATCCTGACGCATCTTCTCGGCCCGGACAACGCCCTTGACCCTATCGGCCTCAAGCATCGCGGCTTCTGTCTTGCGCGCGGTCTGCTCGACGTTGCTCGCCTTGTCGGCGGCCTCCGCCGCCTTGTCGGCAGCGGCCGTCGCGGCATCAGAATGCTGAGTCGCCTTGGCCGCGTCCTTCGCGGCCTGCCCGGCGTGCGCAGCGGCCTCGTCGGCGGCCACGGCGGCCTTGCGGGCATGCTCCGCCGCGTCGCTCGCGGCCCTGTGGGCCTCACGAGCCGCAGCAGCGGCTTCGCCGGCCAGTGCCTCGGCCGAATTCGCTGCGGCGTTGGCGGCGTTGGCCGCCCGCCGGGCACGGTCAGCCGCCGCGCGCGACCGCGCGGCCTCGGCACCGGCGGCCTCGGAAAGGCTCCCTGCCTCGGCAGCCGCTTCTGCCGCGTCGGCCGCGTTCGCCCCCGCGCTGGCGGCCGCCCTTGCGGCGACGACGGCGTCGTTCATCGCCGACACCGCTGCCGTGAGGTAAACGAGCGCGTCGGTGGTCTTCTTGACCACGTCACGTGCTTCCTCTGCCGCCTGACGTGCTGCCGCAGCCTGACCAGCATCCGCCGCCGCAGCGTTGGCGGACTGGTAGGCACGCGACGCCGCCTGCCCGGCCGCTGCCGCCAAGGATGCCGCGGCCTGGGCCGCGGTCGCTGCCACACGGGCAGCCGAGTGGGCCTCATTGGCGGCTTCGATCGCTGTCTCCGCCGCAGCCGCCGCGTCATTGGCGGCATCCGCCGCCCGGCCAGCCGCGCTGGCCGCCCGGTCCGCAGAGTTCTTGGCCGCCTTGGTCTCGGCAGCGGCACGCAGTGCCGCAGCCTTGGCTTCCTTGGCCGCGGCAACCGCGCGAGCGGAGAATTCCTTCGCCGCCTGCGTCTCCTGCTCGGCCTTCTTCCCTGCGGCCGAGGCAGCGTCCACCAGCTGGCTGAGCGTCATCCGCTCCTGGTCACGGGCGCGGGCGAGGAACACTCCCGACTGAAGGAACTCCTCGATGTCCTGCGGAGTGCCATTGAGCGCGTCGCTACCGGCCTTCTTGACCTGAGGGCCACCGGTGGCGATGAGAGTCGATACCTGGACCTCGTTGTCCTCTTCCTGAGCCTTGTAGCGGCCGTCCAGGACAAAGTCCTTCAGAGCATCGATGGTGTTCGTGTTCAGCGCTTTCTGGCCGGCGGCCTTGACGGCTGTGCCACCCGCACCCATGAGGGTCGCGACGCTGACCCGGAGGTCTTCCTCCCAGGGGGCCTTCCAGCCGGTCTCCACGAACTTCCGGAGGTCCTCGGGACTGCCGTCCAGAGCCTTCTGTGCGGCGTCCCGGACCCCCCTGCCGCTGCCTCCCATCAGCCGGGCGACCTCAACACGGTCATCCTCTTCCTGAACGCTCTTCAAACCGCTGTTCAGGAAGTCCTTCACCTGCTCGTCCGAGCCGAGCAGGGCCATCTCGGCGGCGGCCTTCGTGGCCTTCCCCCCATTGCACCACAGCTCCAGGACCTTGGCTCGGTCACTTGTCGCCCGGGTCGCGGGGTCGGCCATGGCCGGAGCCGCCCCCATGACCGATGCGGTCAGCGTCCCCGTCGCGAGCGCGAGCACTGTGGATATCACACCCAGTGAGCGTGCTCTCGCTGCACGCGGTGACGGTCTTCTCTTGTTGATCATATCCCCTCAAAACACTTCGCGGGTATGGTGAGAACCCGCTGTATCGCGGCTCTTGCCCCGACACGCGCCTGATCGTATGCGAGTGGCCGCATACGATCGGCCATCGGATGCATTCCCCCGTCCACCCAGAAATGATCACGGGGTTGCAAAACCGACCATGTCCTACCGGACGTCGTGCCAGAAGACACCTGATGCCTGACAGAGCTTCACCCCGTTTTCAGGACATCCGGTAGCGGGTGATATCAATAGGGCGCCGGTCCGAGCGCAGGGGGCAGTTGATGCGCCATGAGGCCTGGCATAGGTGACTGGGGGTCCGACCAACCCACCCGGTTCCTTGCCGGACGGGCACACCCACGCGTGCATACACCGCGTGCGTGTTTTCTTCATTGCTTTTCTCACAAGGTCAAGGAACCGTACCGATGAGGCTGTTCTCCCGTCTGTTCACCGCTGGCACCGTTGTCGCCGTCACCGCGCTGACCGGCTCCACCGCGGCCATGGCCGTCGACACCCCGCCCTCCGGCGTCGAGGAGTTCGACTACCCGCAGGCTGACAAGATCTTCAAGGAGCGTGGCATCAAGCTGAAGCGCGGCGACGGCCACATCGTGCTGGTCGCGTGTGACAGCCGACCCGGTCTGATCGAGGTCCGGGCCCGGGGAATGAAGGAAATCGACAAGGTCGGAGCTGGCAGGTTCTGCTTCCGTGTCACCGGCACTTCCGGCTACCTGAGCCTGGAGCTGCCGAGTGTCTACCTGGCGAAGGGCAACGACAGCTACAAGACCGACGTCAACATGGTCACGGACAACCAGGAGAAGTCCTTCACGCTGGAGAAGGACAACTGGACTTCCGTGGGCGAGCCCGTGGACCCGGAGCACCGTCCGTTCACACTGCTCGAGATCGTCGCGAAGAAGTGACGTGGCAGTTCCACCCCGTCCCTGCTCGCACCATCACGTCATAAGGAATTTCATGTCCGGCAAGGGCTCGCGCATCGTCTGGATAGCAGGCGTTATCGCGACCTCCGTCGCGGCCGGTTTCGCCACCGCCGGCCCGGCTGTCGCCGTGGTGGGCGACGAGGCCAAAGACGGCCAGTACGCCTTCACCGCCAAGCTCGACATCGGCGACGGCAAGCGCAGCTGCACCGGCGCACTGGTGGAGAACCAGTGGGTGCTCACCGCCGCCAGCTGCTTCGCCGACGACCCCTCCCAGGGCTTCCGCATCACCGGCGGCGCCCCCAAGATGCCGACCAAGGTGACCGTTGGCCGCACCGACCTCACCCATAATGACGGCACCGTCGTCGAGGCCATCGAGCTCGTCCCGCGCGGCGACCGCGACCTCGTCATGGTCAAGTTGAAGACCCCCGTGTCCGGCGTCAAGCCTGTCGAGCTCACGAAGTACGCGCCCAGGACAGGCGACGACCTGCGCATAGCGGGTTACGGCCGCACCAAGGACGAGTGGGCACCCGAGCGCCTGCACACCGCTGCCTTCGGCGTCAGCAGTGTCTCCGGAGCCACCCTTGACCTGACCGGCAAGACCGCCGACGCCGCCCTCTGCAAGGGCGACACCGGATCCCCCGCCTTCCGTGAGAAGAACGGCAGTGCCGAGCTGGCCGCCATCAACACCAACTTCTGGCAAGGCGGCTGCTTCGGCACCGACGAGGCCGAGACCCGCAAGGGCATCAGCAGCATCCGCGTCGACGATGTCGCCGACTGGGTGCTCCAAGTCAGCTCGCTGCCCAAGCGATTCGCGACCGCCAGCGGCGACTTCGACGGTGATGGCAAGGCCGACCTGGCCATGCTCACCGACTACGGCCAGACGGCCGACGGCCGCTCCCGCGCGGCTCTGTGGATCTACACCGCCAACGGTGACGGTTACCGCAGTCCGCGCTCCGTCTGGGACAGCGGCACGGACAGCTGGCGCTGGGAAGCCAGCAAGCTGACCACGGGTGACTTCAACGGCGACGGCAAGACCGACCTCGCCGTCCTCTACAACTACGGTCTGGACGGCAACCGGATGCGGTCGAGCCTGTTCACGTTCACCAACCAGGGGGATCACTTCGACTCCCACCGGAAGGTCTGGGACAGCGCGGCGAGCACCTGGAAGAGCTGGAACTGGAACGCCAGCAAGCTGACCTCCGGCGACTTCAACGGCGACGGCAAGACCGACCTCGCCGTCCTCTACAACTACGGCAAGGGCGCGGACGGCCTCAATGGGAGCGCGCTGCTGACGTTCACCAGCAACGGGAACGGCGTCGACGAACCGCGCAAGGTCTGGGACAGCTCCACCAGCGTCTGGAAGAGCTGGAGCTGGGATGCCAGCAAGCTAGCGTCCGGTGACTTCAACGGCGACGGCAAGACCGACCTCGCCGTCCTCTACGGCTACGACAAGCTCGACGGCCGCAACCGCACGGCGCTCTATTTCACGGCCAACGACAACAACGGCTTCAACGAGCCGCGCAAGGCCTGGGACAGCTCCACCTGGAAGGACGGCAAGGACAGCTGGAGCTGGGATGCCAGCAAGCTGACCACTGGTGACTTCAACGGTGACGGCAAGACCGACCTCGCCGTCCTCTACGGCTACGACAAGCTCGACGGCCGCAACCGCACCGGCCTGTGGGTCTTCGACGGTAGCAAGGACGGTTTCGGTGAGCCCCGCAAGGTCTGGGACACCGCAACGTGGATGAACGGCAAGGAGAGCTGGAACTGGGCATCCAGTGAGCCCGTCGCCGGTGACTTCAATGGCGATGGCAAGGCCGACCTGACCATCACCTACGACTACGGCCTGAACAAGGCCGGACGCGCTCAGATCGGCTTGTGGGCGTTCGCGAGCAAGGGCGGCACATTCGCAGACCCACGTCGTGTCTGGGACAACGGGCTGGACTGAAGGATCCGAATCCAGCCCTTCGA
>NZ_JBTOLC010000054.1:0-34636 GCF_054551825.1 Streptomyces sp. L500 | reverse complement strand
TCCGTTTTCCGTTCCCCCCGCTTCTCAATCGAAGCAGTCGGTTCGGATTTCGTTTCCAGCGCCCTGTTGGAGCGGGCTTCCCGACTTTATCAGATTTCTCTGAGCCGGATTTCCACTCGCTTTCCGGGAGCTCCGCCCCGCACTCGAAGTGCTGCGGTGTTCCCTCTGCGGTGGAGCCGTAAACGTACTGGACGGCCGCGCCCGATGCAAATCGGCAGCGGGGGCGGCCGTCCATACGGCTGATGCCGTGTCAGACCCCAGGGGGATCAGACGGGTCAGACGGGTCAGACCTCGACGACGATCGGGAGGATCATCGGCCGGCGGCGGTAGCTGTCGGAGACCCACTTGCCCACCGAGCGGCGGACGAGCTGCTGGAGCTGGTGGGGCTCGGCGACACCGTCCGCGGCGGCCCTGGCGATGGCCTCCTCGATCTTCGGGACGACGGCGTTGAACGCCGCGTCCTCGATGCCGGAACCGCGGGCCTGGATCTGCGGGCCGCTGACGACCTTGCCGGTCGTGCTGTCGACGACCACGAAGACGGAGATGATGCCTTCGTCCCCGAGGATGCGGCGGTCCTTCAGCGAGGCCTCGGTGACGTCGCCGACCGAGAGGCCGTCCACGTACACATAGCCGGCCTGCACCTTGCCGACGATCTTCGCCTGGCCGTCGACCAGGTCGACCACCACGCCGTCCTCGGCGATGACGATGTGGTTCTTGGGAATGCCCGTCAGAGCGCCCAGTTCGGCGTTGGCCCGCAGGTGGCGCCATTCGCCGTGGACCGGCATCAGGTTCTTCGGCTTGCAGATGTTGTAGAAGTACAGCAGCTCGCCGGCGGAGGCGTGGCCCGAGACGTGCACGCGGGCGTTGCCCTTGTGGACGACGTTGGCGCCCCAGCGGGTGAGGCCGTTGATCACGCGGTAGACCGCGTTCTCGTTGCCCGGGATCAGGGACGACGCGAGGATCACGGTGTCGCCGCGGACGATCCGGATCTGGTGGTCGCGGTTGGCCATGCGCGAGAGCGCGGCCATCGGCTCGCCCTGGGAACCGGTGCAGACGAGCACGACCTCGTCGTCCGGCAGGTCGTCGAGGGTCTTGACGTCGACGACGAGACCGGCCGGGACCCGCAGGTAGCCCAGGTCACGGGCGATGCCCATGTTGCGGACCATCGAGCGGCCGACGAAGGCGACCCGGCGCCCGTACTCGTGGGCGGCGTCGAGGATCTGCTGGATGCGGTGGACGTGGCTGGCGAAGCTGGCCACGATGATCCGCTTCTGCGCGCCCGCGAAGACCTGGCGCAGCACGCCCGAGATGTCGCGCTCGGGCGGGACGAAGCCGGGGACCTCCGCGTTGGTGGAGTCCACCAGCAGCAGGTCGATGCCCTCCTCGCCGAGCTTGGCGAAGGCCGGGAGGTCGGTGAGGCGGCCGTCCAGCGGGAGCTGGTCCATCTTGAAGTCGCCGGTGTGCACCGCCATGCCCGCGGGGGTGCGGATGGCGACGGCCAGGGCGTCCGGGATGGAGTGGTTGACCGCGACGAACTCGCAGTCGAAGGGGCCCAGGCGCTCGCGGTCGCCCTCGGCGACCTCGAGGGTGTACGGGCGGATGCGGTGCTCCTGGAGCTTCGCCTCGATCAGGGCGAGGGTCAGCTTGGAGCCGATCAGGGGAATGTCCGGCTTCTCGCGGAGCAGGAAGGGGACGCCGCCGATGTGGTCCTCGTGGCCGTGCGTGAGCACGATGCCCTCGACGTCGTCGAGGCGGTCCCGGATGGACGAGAAGTCGGGCAGGATCAGATCGACTCCGGGCTGCTCCTCCTCGGGGAAAAGCACTCCGCAGTCGACGATCAGCAGGCGGCCGTCGTACTCGAAGACCGTCATGTTGCGGCCGATCTCACCGAGACCGCCGAGCGGGGTGACGCGCAGGCCGCCCTTGGGAAGCTTCGGCGGCGCGCCGAGTTCAGGGTGCGGGTGGCTCAAAAGACTCTCCTCACCACGCACGCCACATGCCCCTCCGGGCACATGGCGCGCATGACATTCGTGCACTTGCAATTGTTTTCGATCTTCAGTTTTGCTCGATCTTCAGTTGTTCTCGGTATTCGGTTGTGAAGTCTGGGTGCTAGAGCTGTACCCCGCCGGCGGCGAGATCGCTCTTGAGCTGCTCGGTCTGCTCGTCCGTGAGGCCGACGAGGGGCAGCCGCACCGGGCCCGCGGGCAGGCCCTGGAGCGCCAGGGCGGCCTTGGTGGTGATCAAGCCCTGAGTGCGGAACATACCGGTGTACACGGGGAGCAGGCGCCGGTGGATCTCGGCCGCCTTGTCGACGTCGCCGGATCGGTGCGCCTCGAGCATCGCGCGGAGCTCGGCGGTGACGAGGTGGCCGACGACGGAGACGTAGCCCACGGCGCCGATGGACAGCAGCGGCAGGTTGAGCATGTCGTCGCCGGAGTACCAGGCGAGGCCCGAGCGGGCCATGGCCCAGCTCGCCGCGCCGAGGTCGCCCTTGGCGTCCTTGTTGGCGACGATGCGCGGGTGCTCGGCGATGCGGACCATCGTCTCGGTCTCGATCTCGACGCCGCTGCGGCCGGGGATGTCGTAGACCATCACGGGCAGGCCCGTGGCGTCGGCGATCGCCGTGAAGTGGCGGCGCAGGCCCTCCTGCGGGGGCTTGCTGTAGTAGGGCGTGACCACGAGGAGGCCGTGGGCGCCCGCCTGCTCGGCGGCGCGGGCCAGCTCGATGCTGTGGTGGGTGTCGTTGGTGCCGGCTCCGGCGACGACGTGGGCGCGGTCGCCGACCGCTTCGACCACGGCGCGTACGAGCTGGGCTTTCTCCGCATCGCTGGTGGTGGGGGACTCACCGGTGGTGCCGTTGACGACAAGGCCGTCGTTGCCTGCGTCCACGAGGTGGGCGGCGAGGCGCTGAGCGCCGTCGAGATCGAGGGCGCCGTCGGCGGTGAAGGGCGTGACCATGGCGGTCAGGACCCGCCCGAAGGGCGTCTGCGGTGTGGAGGTCGGAGCCATAGGGGCCACGCTACTCGTTGCTCACCGTGAGGTACCCCCTCGGGGAGTGCCTAAAGGGATCCCGGCACTGCCTGCTCGGGGGTTCAAGCAGTGCCGGGTCCGTTTTTTCAGCGTAGATGAAGGTGACGAAACGCCGCAATACGGACACCTTGCCTGCTGGTCCCGTAGCAGCGCGTCACCGCTGGTCGACGCGCCCCACGGGGCGGGCGACGCGGCCTACGGGGCGACGCGGCCGTTCTTGTTGAAGGCCTCGTAGGTGAGCGGCATGAGCTCGGCCCACGCCGCCTCCATCTTCTCGCCCACCATCTCGATCTCCCGCTGCGGGAACGAGGGGACCTTCGCCAGCTCGTGCTGGGTGCGCAGCCCGAGGAAGTGCATCAGGGAGCGGGCGTTGCACGTGGCGTACATCGAGGAGAAGAGGCCGACGGGAAGGACCGATCGGGCGACCTCGCGGGCGACGCCAGCGGCCAGCATCTCCTGGTACGCCTCGTACGCCTGGCGGTAGCTGTCCTCCATGGCGCGGCCGGTCAGCTCGTGCTGCGCCTGGGTGCCCTCGACGAAGACGTACTTGCCCGGGCGGCCCTCCTGGACCAGCTTGCGGGACTCGCCCGGCACGTAGAAGACGGGCTCCAGCTCGCGGTAGCGGCCGGACTCCTCGTTGTACGACCAGCCGACGCGGTGCCGCATGAACTCGCGGAAGACGAAGATCGGGGCGCTGATGAAGAAGGTCATCGAGTTGTGCTCGAAGGGGCTGCCGTGGCGGTCGCGCATCAGGTAATTAATGAGCCCCTTGGACCGCTCGGGGTCCTTGGTGATCTCTTCGAGGGACTGCTCGCCGGCCGTGGAGACCCGGGCCGCCCACAGCACGTCCGAGTCGGCCGCGCTGTGCTTGACCAGCTCGACGGTCACATCGCTGCGGAACCTGGGCTTCAAGTCCTCGGTGGGGGTGTCGCTCACCGGCGGGGTCCTTCCTTGTGCTGTTGTGCTTGGCCGCCGCCAAGCCTAAGCGCCACCACTGACACTCGGCCGACACCGGCCCGTGGGCGGCCCCCGGCGGCCGCCCGGTTCCCGCTGCCACAGGAAGGCCCGGCACGCCAGTTGATATTTTTCACAGAAGTTATGGAGAATCGGGCACCTCTTGCCCGGTTCGCGCGTCTTCAGGTGTGACAGCACACTTTCGAGGTTCCTAGGAGAGCCCACCATGTTCCGCCGGCGAGAGCCCGTGCCGTTCGCCTTCGTCGCCGAGGCCGAGCGCTACCGCAGCAACGTCACCCCACCGCCCCGAGGCGGTGCCAGTCGTTCGGAGATACTCGGCCGGACGCTGGTGGGGTTGACGGTGGCGGCAGGACTGATAGGCGCGCTGCTGTTCGGAATGCCGTCGCTGGAGACGGGTCAGCAGAACCCGGGCCACAGCCAGAAGTCCGAGGCCAACGCGGGCCGCTGATCACCGGCCCGGGGGCACCGGATACCCTCACCGCGCACAGTCGTTCGACTGTGGGTATGTGAGTGAGGAACCCGTCGTGCCCCTGCCCTTTCCGACAGCCGAACGCGACGGCGACATCGCGACCACGACCGACGTCGCGACACCGACCGACACGACCACGACCGTCGACACGACCACGACCACGACCGTCAAGAAGAGCGCGACCGACACCATCGCCGCGCTCCTCGCCTCAGAGGACCTGTACGAGGACCACCGCCGTTGGCGGCGCCCGTACCACCCCGGTCCGCTGCGGGTGGGGGGCGCGGCGATGCTGCTTCTGCTGGCCGCGTACCTCCTGGTGTCCGGCGTGATCATCGCCGCGGCGGGGGCCCTGCCCGGTGCGGGCGTCTGCTTCGCGATCGCCGCCGTGCTGATCACGATCGCGGTGCGGACGGTGCGCACGGGCATCTGGGTGAGCCCCCAGGGGCTGCGTCAGCAGCGGCTGCTGCGCGCCGTGACGCTGTCCTGGGCCGAGGTGGCCGAGGTGCGGACCGTACAGCAGCCGGTGCGGGTGGTGGGGACGCCGCGGACCGCACAGGGGCAGGCGCTCGTGGTGCGGCGTACGGACGGCGGGACGCTGCCCGTGCTGGTGACCGACCGGAACGCCGATTTCGTGGGGCGGCCGCAGGCCTTCGCGGCGGCGGCGGACGCCCTCGAGGACCGGGTGGCCGAGTTCACGGCGTAGCCGGAGCGGATGACGGGCGGATGACGGAAGGGCCGGGGCTTCGCGCCCCGGCCCTTCGTCGTCTTGTCGTCTCAGACGCCCAGGGCGCTGATCTGCTTGCCGTCGTGGAGGGCGATCGCCCGCTGCATCGCCTTGCGGGCCCTGGGGGTGTCACGGGCGTCGTGGTAGGCGACCGCGAGGCGGAACCAGCAGCGCCAGTCGCCCGGGGCTTCCTCCGTCTCGGCCTTGCGGCGGGCGAAGACCTCGTCCGCCGAGTCCCGGTCGATCCGCCCGCCGGGCGTCCGTACGAGCTCGTCGACCGGGAGGCCGCCCTCGGCCTCCAGCTCGCGGGCCAGCCGGTTGGCGTCGCGGGCGAACTTGGTGGTCCGGTAGAGGAACCAGGCCCCGATGAACGGCAGGATCATCACCGCCAGCCCGAAGGCGACGGTGACGACGGTGCCCTGCTGGATGAGCATCACGCCGCGGCTGCCGACCAGGACGAAGTAGACGACCAGGACGGCGGCCAGGGCGAAATAGACGATCTTGGCGCGCACGGTACTCAGCCCAGGTCCAGGAAGTTTTCCAGGCCGAACGTCAGGCCCGGCGTGGAGACGACGCGGCGGGCGCCCAGCAGGATGCCCGGCATGAAGCAGCTGTGGTGCAGCGAGTCGTGGCGGATGGTGAGGGTCTCACCGGTGTCGCCGAGCAGCACCTCCTGATGGGCCAGGAGGCCGCGCAGCCGGACCGAGTGGACGGGCACGCCGTCGACGTCGGCGCCGCGCGCGCCCTCCAGGGCCGTGGTGGTGGCGTCGGGCTGCGGGGCGCAGCCGGCCTCGCGCCGCGCGGCGGCGATGAGCTGCGCGGTGCGGGTGGCGGTGCCGGAGGGGGCGTCCGCCTTGTTGGGGTGGTGGAGCTCGACGACCTCGACGGACTCGAAGAAGCGGGCGGCCTGCTGGGCGAAGGCCATGGTGAGGACCGCGCCGATGGAGAAGTTCGGGGCGATGAGCACGCCGGTCCCGGGCGACGCCTCCAGCCAGGAGGTGAGCTTCGCGAGGCGGTCCTCGGTCCAGCCGGTGGTGCCGACGACGCCGTGGATGCCGTTGCGGACGCAGAACTCGAGGTTCTCCATCACCGAGTCCGGGTGCGTCAGCTCGACCACGACCTGGGCGCCGGCCTCGGTCAGGGTCTCCAGACGGTCGCCCCGGCCGAGCGCGGCCACCAGCTCCATGTCGTCGGCGGCTTCCACGGCCCGTACGGCTTCGGAGCCGATCCGGCCCTTGGCGCCGACGACCGCCACGCGCAGCTTGCTCATCGTCCCTGCTTCCCCTTGTGTGCCCGTCGGCGGTGCCGTCGGCGGGCGCGGTTTTACGAAACGGCCTCGTGCAGGCGGGCGGCCTGCTTGTCCTTCAGCGGGCCGATCACGGACAGCGAAGGACGCTGTCCCAGTACATCGCGGGCCACTTCGCGGATCTCGTCCGGGGTGACGGCGGCGATGCGGGCCAGCATGTCGGAGACCGACATCTGGTCGCCCCAGCACAGCTCGCTCTTGCCGATGCGGTTCATCAGCGCGCCCGTGTCCTCCAGGCCGAGCACCGTGGAGCCGGAGAGCTGGCCGATGGCGCGGCCGATCTCCTCGTCCGTCAGGCCCTCGGTGGCGACCTTGTGGAGCTCGTCGCGGCAGATCCGCAGCACGTCGTGGACCTGGCTGGGGCGGCAGCCGGCGTAGACGCCGAAGAGGCCGCAGTCGGCGAAGCCCGAGGTGTAGGAGTAGACGGAGTAGGCGAGGCCGCGCTTCTCCCGGACCTCCTGGAAGAGCCGCGAGCTCATGCCGCCGCCGAGGGCGGTGTTGAGCACGCCGAGGGCCCAGCGGCGCTCGTCGGTGCGGGAGAGGCCGGGCATGCCGAGGACGACGTGCGCCTGCTCGGTCCGGCGGCCCAGCACCTCGACCCGGCCGGCGGTGCGGATCGCCTTGGCGCCGGTACGGGGGGCCATCGGGACGGCGTCCGTGCGGCCCAGGGCGCCGGCCTTCTCGAAGGCGGCGCGGACCTGGCGGACGACCTTGGCGTGGTCGACGTTGCCCGCGGCGGCCACGACCAGGTGGGTCGGGTCGTAGTGCTTCTTGTAGAAGCGGCTGATCTGGTCCCTGGTCAGGGCGTTGATCGTGTCGACGGTGCCGAGGACCGGGCGGCCGAGGGGGGTGTCGCCCAGCATGGTGTAGGCGAACAGGTCGTGGACGCAGTCGCCGGGGTCGTCCTCGGTCATGGCGATCTCTTCGAGGATCACCCCGCGCTCGGCGTCGACGTCGGCCGGGTCGATCAGCGAGCCGGTGAGCATGTCGCAGACGACGTCTATGGCCAGCGGCAGATCGGTGTCGAGCACCCGCGCGTAGTAGCAGGTGTACTCCTTGGCCGTGAAGGCGTTCATCTCGCCGCCGACCGCGTCGATGGCGGCGGAGATGTCGAGGGCGCTGCGCTTGGCCGTGCCCTTGAAGAGGAGGTGCTCGAGGTAGTGGGTGGCCCCGTTGAGGGTCGGCGTCTCGTCGCGGGAGCCGACGTTCGCCCAGATGCCGAAGGTCGCGGAGCGGACGGACGGCAGGGTCTCGGTGACCACGCGCAGACCGCCCGGGAGGGTGGTCCGGCGGACGGTGCCGATGCCGTTCTCGCCCTTGAGAAGCGTTTGGGTACGGGCGACGGCCCGCCCCTCCGAGGAGGGGCGGGCCGTCTTCCGTGTACTACGGGACGTCACTTGGCGGACTCGTCCTTAGCAGCCTCGTCGCCGTCCTCGCCCTCGATCACGGGGATCAGGGAGAGCTTGCCGCGCTGGTCGATCTCGGCGATCTCGACCTGGACCTTGGCGCCGACGCCGAGGACGTCCTCGACGTTCTCCACGCGCTTGCCGCCGGCCAGCTTGCGGATCTGCGAGATGTGCAGCAGGCCGTCCTTGCCCGGGAGCAGGGAGACGAACGCGCCGAAGGTCGTGGTCTTGACGACCGTGCCCAGGTAGCGCTCGCCGACCTCCGGCATGGTCGGGTTGGCGATGCCGTTGATCGTGGCGCGGGCGGCCTCGGCGGCCGGGCCGTCGGCGGCACCGATGTAGATGGTGCCGTCGTCCTCGATCGTGATCTCGGCGCCGGTGTCCTCCTGGATCTGGTTGATCATCTTGCCCTTGGGGCCGATGACCTCACCGATCTTGTCCACGGGGATCTTGACGGTGATGATCCGCGGGGCGTTCGGGGACATCTCGTCCGGCGTGTCGATCGCTTCCATCATCACGTCGAGGATGTGGAGGCGGGCGTCGCGGGCCTGCTTGAGGGCCGCGGCCAGGACGGAGGCCGGGATGCCGTCCAGCTTGGTGTCGAGCTGGAGGGCGGTCACGAACTCCTTGGTGCCGGCGACCTTGAAGTCCATGTCGCCGAAGGCGTCCTCCGCACCGAGGATGTCGGTGAGGGCGACATAGTGGATCTTGCCGTCGATCTCCTGGGAGATCAGGCCCATGGCGATGCCGGCGACGGGGGCCTTCAGCGGCACACCGGCGTTCAGCAGCGACATGGTGGAGGCGCAGACCGAGCCCATGGAGGTGGAGCCGTTGGAGCCGAGGGCCTCGGACACCTGACGGATCGCGTAGGGGAACTCCTCGCGCGTCGGCAGGACCGGCACGATCGCGCGCTCGGCGAGCGCGCCGTGGCCGATCTCGCGGCGCTTGGGGGAGCCCACGCGGCCGGTCTCACCGACGGAGTACGGCGGGAAGTTGTAGTTGTGCATGTAGCGCTTGCGGGTCACCGGGGAGAGGGTGTCCAGCTGCTGCTCCATGCGGAGCATGTTGAGGGTGGTGACGCCCAGGATCTGGGTCTCGCCACGCTCGAACAGGGCGGAGCCGTGCACACGCGGGATCGCCTCGACCTCGGCGGCCAGCGTACGGATGTCCGTGATGCCACGGCCGTCGATGCGGACCTTGTCCTTGATGACGCGCTCGCGCACCAGCGACTTGGTCAGCGAGCGGTACGCGGCGGAGATCTCCTTCTCGCGGCCCTCGAACTGCGGGAGCAGCTTCTCGGCGGCGAGCTCCTTGACGCGGTCCAGCTCGGCCTCGCGCTCCTGCTTGCCGGCGATGGTGAGCGCCTGGGACAGCTCGGTGCGGACGGCGGCGGTCAGCGCCTCCAGGACGTCGTCCTGGTAGTCGAGGAAGACCGGGAAGTCGGCGGTCGGCTTGGCGGCCTTCGAGGCGAGCTCGGCCTGGGCCTTGCAGAGCACCTTGATGAAGGGCTTCGCGGCCTCGAGACCGGCGGCGACGATCTCCTCGGTCGGGGCCTCGGCGCCGTCCTTGACGAGCTGGATGGTCTTCTCGGTGGCCTCGGCCTCGACCATCATGATCGCGACGTCGCCGTCCTCCAGGGTGCGGCCCGCGACCACCATGTCGAAGACGGCGTCCTCGAGCTCGGTGTGGGTCGGGAAGGCCACCCACTGGCCCTTGATCAGCGCGACGCGGACGCCGCCGATCGGGCCGGAGAAGGGCAGGCCGGCCAGCTGCGTGGAGCAGGAGGCGGCGTTGATCGCGATGACGTCGTACAGGTGGTCCGGGTTGAGGGCCATGACCGTGGCGACGACCTGGATCTCGTTGCGCAGGCCCTTCTTGAAGGACGGGCGCAGCGGGCGGTCGATCAGACGGCAGGTGAGGATCGCGTCCTCGGAGGGGCGGCCCTCACGGCGGAAGAAAGAGCCGGGGATCTTGCCGGCCGAGTACATCCGCTCCTCGACGTCCACCGTGAGGGGGAAGAAGTCGAGCTGGTCCTTGGGCTTCTTCGACGCGGTCGTGGCCGAGAGCACCATGGTGTCGTCGTCCAGGTAGGCCACGGCGGAGCCGGCGGCCTGACGGGCCAGGCGGCCGGTCTCGAAGCGGATGGTGCGGGTGCCGAAGGCGCCGTTGTCGATGACGGCCTCGGCGTAGTGGGTCTCGTTCTCCACCAGGGATATCTCCTCTTCTGCGTCGCCGCCCGTGTGGCGGTGACGGTGGCGGAGGGGCGTCTCGGCTGGCCGGTCTTCGATCGAAGCACCCGGATTTCCCTGATCCGGGGGCCACTACCGAGGACCGGCGGCGAGCGGAGCGCTCCTCCTCATACGGTTTCGCGTTGCGGGATCCAGATTACAAAGCTTCTGCTTCCCACGGGATACGCAAAGGGAGCGGCCCCCAGGTGGTGGGAACCGCTCCCTTCATGGCGTCTTACTTGGCGCCCGCGGCACCGCGGCGGATGCCGAGGCGCTCGACCAGGGCGCGGAAGCGCGTGATGTCCTTCTTGGCCAGGTACTGCAGGAGGCGGCGACGCTGGCCGACCAGGATCAGCAGACCACGACGGGAGTGGTGGTCGTGCTTGTGCATCTTGAGGTGCTCGGTCAGGTCCGAGATGCGGCGGGTGAGCAGCGCGACCTGGACCTCGGGGGAGCCGGTGTCGCCCTCCTTGGTGGCGAACTCGGCCATGATGGTCTTCTTCGTGGCGGCGTCGAGCGACACGCGTACTCCTTATGAGTCTCGTTTTGGCCACCGAGTGCCCCTGGTCTCTGTCTCAGGGGAGCTTCCGTTACTCGGGAGGCGGGGTCCGCTGGGCGCTGTCCCCAGACGCCCTGGCGGGCGGTCCGGAGGCGCGTACGCAAACGGCCACTGGACACAGTAGCAGCCCGGGGGCCGGTTTCCGGCCTCCGGGGCGCGGCGGTGGGCGGGCCGGCGGCCTCAGCTGCCCGCGAGGCCGCGTGCTGTCGCGTACACGTCGAGGACGGCGAGGCAGAGGGGGACGAGGGCGAGCAGGAAGACGCTCTCCACTATGTCGGAGGCTCTCCCCCAGAAGGGTGACAGCCCCTTGCTGGGGATGATCAGCGCGATCGCGGTGAGCAGGGCCGCCACGGCGGCGACGGCCACGGTGAGCCAGACCGTGCGGATGTCGGAGGCGCCGCCGTGGCCGCCGGGGTGCGGGCGCAGGGCCAGGCCGAGGACGAGCAGGGCGAGCGCGGCCAGCCCCGCGCCGAGGACGGTGGCGACCTGCGAGGTGTAGCGGAAGAGCCGGGCGCGCAGGGTCATGGCGAGCCCGGCGGTGAGCGCGAGGGCCGGGGCCCAGGGGTTGGCTGCGAAGGCGAGGACGGCGGCGGAGGCGACGACGACGGCCGAGCAGCCGCCCACGAGGCCGAGCAGCAGCTCGTGGCCCCGGCGGGCCCGCGCGGCGACGCGCTCGGCGTCGACGGGCGCGGTGTCGGCGCCGGTCCGGGGCGCGTCCAGGTCGTCGCCCGTGCCGTGGGGCGCCGCGTAGCCGATGGGCAGCCGGGCGGCGCGGGCCGAGAGGCCGGGCAGGAAGGCGAGCGCGCCGATCGCGGCGACGGCGCAGACGGCGGCCGCGGCGGAGGGCGCGGCGCCGGTGAGGATCATCCCGAAGGTGGCCAGGACGCCGGTGGCGGAGGTGACGACGGTGGCGACGAAGGGGGCGTCGCCACCGGGGGTGACGGCGACGAGGACGACGGAGGCGATCAGTACGGTCGCGCAGCCCAGCAGGAACTGGAGGCGTCCGGCGCCCTCGCCCACGGCGGGGCCGATGACGCCGGAGCCGGCGATCAGCAGGTGCGGCACGGCCGCCATGCCCAGGGCGACGGCGGAGCCGCGGTCCCGGTAGACCCGGGCCCGTACGCCCGCGTAGGCGGTCAGGAGGACGGCGACGGCACCGGCGACGATGCCGGGCAGGCCGTGCGCGTCGTGGCGGGCGGGGTCGGCGTTCCAGAGGACGAGGCCCAGGAGGACGAGCAGCAGGGCGGCGCCGGTCAGGCCCGCGGCGCGCAGCATGCGGGTGTTCCACAGGGCGCGGTCGCCGGTGACGGCCGCGGCGACGGCGTCGGAGACGTCGTCGTGGACGGCGGGCGGCAGGGACTCGGCGAACGGGCGCAGGGTGAGGATCTCGCCGTCGAGGACGCGCTGGGCCGCGAGGGTGCGGGCGCCGTCGAGGACGGTGCCGTCGCGGCGGACGAGGTGGTAGCCGGTGGGCGTGCCCACGGGCTGGGTGCCTCCGGTCAGCCGGAGGATCTCGGGGTGGACGTCGGCGACGGGGAGGTCCTCGGGGAGGGCGACGTCGACGCGGCTGTCCGGCGCGACGACGGTCACCCGACAGAAGCCGGTCGTGGCGGACGTACTCACCCGGATTGCTCCCTGATGCTGTGATGTGATGCCGTGATTTTGAGGTTTGGCCGACGGGTGGTCACCAACGGTGGCACTCGCGGCTGGTCACCCTACCGGGGGCGAACTCCCGTACGCCGATAGGATCACCGTCTCGCGAGGGGCGGCCGGGGCCACAGGGGTGCCGGGCGGGAAACGGACCCTCGGTGCAGAGGGGTTGAGCCGTTCCGTGACCCAGGTCGTCGTCAAGCGCCAGCCTCGGGCGCTGCCGCCCGAGCCGCCGAGCGGGGAACTGCGGCTGGAGGCTCCTCCGGAGCTGCCGCGCGGCCGTCAGGAGGGCTTCCTGATGCAGCTGCTGCCCACACTGGGCATGGCCTCGTCGATGGTCTACTTCTTCATGCCGGGCTCCAACCCCATGATGAAGATCATGGGCGCCCTGATGATGGTGTCGACGCTCGGGATGACCGTCGCCATGGTCGTGCGGCACCGGCAGGGCTCGCAGGGGCAGATGGCGGACGCGCGCCGCGACTACCTCAGGTACCTCGCGCAGACCCGGCGCACCGTGCGGCGCACGGCACGGGCGCAGCGCGACGCGCAGTTCTATCTCCACCCCTCCCCCGACCAGTTGTGGTCGGTGGTCGCCGAGGGCTCCCGCGTGTGGGAGCGGCGGCCCTCCGACGACGACTTCGCGCAGGTGCGCGTCGGGCTGGGCGCGCAGGGGCTCGCGACCCCGCTGGTGGCCCCGGAGACGGCGCCCATAGACCAGCTGGAGCCGCTCACGGCGGGCGCGATGCAGCGTTTCCTGGCCGTGCACGGCTCGCTGGACGGCCTGCCCATGGCGGTGTCGCTGCGCGCCTTCTACCACGTCACCCTCTCGGGAGAGCCGGAGACGGTGCACGGCTGCGCGCGGGCGCTCGTCGCCCAGCTGGCCACGCTCCACTCCCCCGAGGACCTGGTCGTCGCCGTGGTGGCCGGGCGCGCCGCGGCGGCCCGCTGGGAGTGGACGAAGTGGCTGCCGCACGTGCAGCTGCCGGGCACGGTCGACGGGGCGGGCGCGCGCCGGCTGATCGGTGACGACCTCGGCGAGCTGGAGGAGCTGCTGGCGCCGCGTCTGGAGGGGCGTCCCCGCTTCGGCCGCGACACCCGCCCCCTGGTGGAGCAGCCGCATGTGGTGCTGTTCCTGGAGGGCGCCGCGGTGCCGCCGGACTCGCTCCTCGCCTCGCCGGAGGGCCTGCAGGGCGTCACCGTCGTGGAGGTCGTGCCGGGCGAGCTGGACGAGCTGCGCGGCGGGCTGGCGGTGAGCGTGGCGCCGGGCGCGCTGCGGCTGCGGTCGCAGGTGGCGGCGTACGACGGGGTGCCGGACACGCTGTCCCCGGAGGCCGCCGAGGCGCTCGCGCGGCAGCTCGCGCCGCTGCGTCCGGGCAGTGGCGAGGAGGACGAGCCGCTGCTGGCCAACTGGGACTTCACGGAGCTGCTGGGGCTGGGCGACGCCGGTGCCGTGGACGTCGCCCGCACCTGGCGGCCGCGCACGCCCGCCGAGCGGCTGCGCGTGCCGATCGGCGTCGGCGAGGACGGCGCGCCCGTGATGCTCGACTTGAAGGAGGCCGCGCAGGACGGCATGGGCCCGCACGGCCTGTGCGTGGGCGCCACGGGTTCGGGCAAGTCCGAGCTGCTGCGCACGCTGGTGCTGGGCCTCGCGGTCACCCACTCCTCGGAGACGCTGAACTTCGTCCTCGCGGACTTCAAGGGCGGCGCGACGTTCGCGGGGATGTCCGGGCTGCCGCACGTCGCGGCCGTCATCACCAACCTCGCCGACGACCTGACGCTGGTGGACCGCATGCGCGACTCCATCACGGGTGAGCTCCAGCGCCGCCAGGAGCTGCTGAAGTCGGCGGGCAACTACGCCAACGTGCACGACTACGAGAAGGCGCGGGCCGCGGGCGCCGCGCTGGAGCCCCTGGCTTCACTCGTCCTGGTGATCGACGAGTTCAGCGAGCTGTTGACGGCCAAGCCGGACTTCATCGACATGTTCATCCAGATCGGCCGGATCGGCCGCTCCCTGGGCGTCCATCTGCTGTTGGCCTCGCAGCGTCTGGAGGAGGGCCGGCTGCGCGGGCTGGAGACGTATCTGTCGTACCGCGTCGGCCTGCGCACGTTCTCGGCCGCCGAGTCGCGTACGGCGCTGGGCGTGCCGGACGCCTACCACCTGCCGACGGTGCCGGGCTCGGGCTATCTGAAGTTCGGCACGGACGAGATGACCCGGTTCAAGGCCGCGTACGTCTCCGGCCCGTACCGGGCGGGCGGGGCGGCCGGCACGGACGGCTCGGCACTGCCCGTCGAACGGCGCCCGGTGCTCTTCACGGCGGCGCCGGTGCCGGTGACGTACGCGGCGCCGGTCGTCCCGGATCCGGCTTCGGGGCACGACGGGCACGCGGGGGGCGCGGGGGACGCTGGGGGCGACGCCTTCGCCGACACCGTCCTCGACGTGGTCGTCCGGCGGCTGGAGGGCCAGGGCCCGCCGGCCCACCAGGTGTGGCTGCCGCCGCTGGACCGGGCGCCGTCCCTCGACCAGTTGCTGCCGCCGCTGGCGGAGGTGCCGGGCCGGGGCCTGACGGCCTCCGACCCCTCGCGCCAGGGCCGGCTCGTGGTGCCGCTGGGCGTCGTCGACAAGCCCTTCGAACAGCGCCGCGACGTCCTGTACCGGGACTTCTCGGGGGCGGCGGGCCACATGCTCGTCGTCGGCGGCCCGCAGTCGGGCAAGTCGACGCTGCTGCGCACGCTGGTGACCTCCTTCGCGCTCACCCACACCCCCGCCGAGGTGCAGTTCTACGGACTCGACTTCGGTGGCGGCGGCATGAGCTCCGTCGACGGCCTCCCCCACGTCGGCGGCGTCGCCTCCCGCCTCGACCCGGAGCGCGTACGCCGCACGGTCGCCGAGGTCGCGGGCATCCTGGCCCGCCGCGAGGAGTTCTTCCGCGCGCGGGGAATCGACTCCATCGCCACCTACCGGCGGCGCAGGGCGGCCGGCGACTTCGCCGACGAGGGCTGGGGGGACGTCTTCCTCCTCGTCGACGGATGGGGCAGCTTCAAGCAGGAGTACGAGCTGCTGGAAGGCGTCGTCACGGACATCGCGGCACGCGGCCTCGGCTACGGCGTGCACGTCGTGGTGACCGCCTCCCGCAACATGGAGGTCCGCCCGGCGCTCAAGGACCAGCTCCTCACCCGCCTGGAGCTGCGCCTCGGCGACACGATGGACTCGGAGTTCGACCGCAAGGTCGCCGCCAACGTCCCGGCCGGCGTGCCCGGGCGCGGCCAGCTCCCGGAGAAGCTCCACTTCATGGCCGGCCAGCCCCGCATCGACGGCGGCAGCGACCCGGCGACCATGACGGACGCGACGGCCGACCTGCTCACGGCGGTCGGCGCCGCCTGGTCCGGGCCGAGCGCCCCGCGCGTCCGGCTGCTGCCGCGCGCGCTGCGGGCGGACGAGCTGCCGAAGGGCACGGAGTTCCCGGAGCGCGGCGTGGCCATCGGCCTCGACGAGACGAACCTGGAGCCCGTCTTCGTCGACTTCGAGACCGACCCCTTCTTCCTCGTCTTCGGCGAGAGCGAATCCGGCAAGACGGCGCTGCTCCGGCTCATCGCCAAGCAGCTCACCGAGCGCTACGGCCCGGACGAGGCGAAGATCGTCGTCGGCGACTACCGGCGCTCCCTGCTGGACGTCATCCCGGACACCCACCTCCTGGAGTACGCCCCGATCGCCTCGTCCCTCACCGTCCACGCGAACGCCCTCAACGGCCTGATGGAACGCCGCGCGCCCCAGCCCGGCGTCACCCCGCGACAGCTCCGGGAGCGGAGCTGGTGGTCGGGCCCGCGCTTCTTCGTCATCGTCGACGACTACGAGCTCGTCGCGACGGGAGGCGGCGGGAACCCGCTGGCGGTGCTCACGGAGAACCTGCCGTTCGCGCGGGACGTGGGTGTCCACTTCATCGTCGCGCGGAACTCGGCGGGGGCGTCGCGCTCCATGTTCGAGCCCTTTATGCAGCGGGTGAAGGAGCTGGGCGCGCAGGGCGTGGTCCTGTCCGGCGACCCGGGCGAGGGCGACATCCTCGGCGGCGTCCGCCCGCGCCCCATGCCGCCGGGCCGCGGCTTCTTCGTCTCCCGGCGGCGGGGGACGCCGCTGGTGCAGGTGGGGTGGCTGCCGGAGCAGTGACCGACGGGAGCAAGATCCCGCCAAGAGATCAACAAGGGGGGTGCGTCACACGCGCCCCCCTTGTTAGCTTCGAACGCGCGAATGCCTTGTAGTGCCTTGGCACTTGGGCGACTTGACGGCGATCTGGGGGCATCGTGACGTTCGAGGACGAGTGGGCGGGACTGCGCGCCGACGCGGTCACGCGGACACGACTGGACGGGACCGGGGGTACGGGCAGGGGTCCGGACCTGTCCTCCTCGGCCGCGAAGAAACGCTCCGCCGTATCGGCGCTGGAACAGCACATAGAGCCGGACTCGCAGGCCGCTGGCCGAGTGGCGGACGAGACGTCCGAGGCCGCGGCGAGGGGCTTCCAGGACTGGGCGACGGGGGCCGGCATCAACGAGGCCCTGAAGGGCTGGCGTGAATCGGTCAAGGCGCTGCAGGCCCGGCTCTCCGCGGAAAAGGCGGCCCTGAGCGGGACGAACCGGCTGTTCCTGGGAGCGGACTCGGGGCTCGCGGGCCAGTTCCCGCTCCTGAAACCGGGCGGCAACGGCCCACTGAACGCCAATCCGCCTTTCCCGTCACGCGTCTCGGGCTACTGAGGGGAGCCGGGGATTCATGCTCACGTACCACCAGGTCATGACGACGGACCTCGCCCTCCTCACGACGGCGGCGGAACAGTGGGACGCGGCGGCGAAGAAATTCGAGTCCCTGCAGAAGGACTACGAAAGCCAGGTCAAGGCCATCGCCTCCGACGGCACCTGGACCGGCCAGGCCAACCTCGCGGGCAAAACCACCATGCAGCTGACCAGCGAGCAGTACACGGCGGCGGCCAAGGAAGCCCGCGCGATCGCCTCACTGCTGCGCGACGCGCACGGCCAGTTCACGGACCTGCGGGGAAAGCTGAAGTCGGCGGTCGCCGAGGCCGAGAAGGACCACATGCGCATCGGCGACGACGGGCGCGCGACATGGACCAAGCGCGACGACCCGGCTGTCCTGCACGACCCCGACGCCCCGGCGGCGATCGCCAAGGCCGAGGACTCCTGGAACCGGCGCATAGCCGACGTCGTCCGCGCCTTCGACGACGCGGACCAGGGCGTCAAGCTGGCGCTCACCAGCGCGGCCCAGGACACGACACCGGACCTCCTCGACGGCACGCCTCACGGCTTCAACGCGAACGCGGAAGGCGACATCGAGAAGGCCGAGGCCAAGGAGGCGTACGAGCTGGCGACCAAGCTCGACTCCAAGGGCCACCTCGACGCCAAGGACATGGCCGAGCTGCAACGACTCTTCCGCGACAACGACCACGACCAGGCATTCAGCCAGACATTCCTGAGCAGCCTCGGCGCGGACGGCACGATCGAGCTGACCAACAAGCTGAACGGCCTGGCGTACGGCGATGACAAAAGCCATCAGCGCAACTACCTGAACGTAGAGGCCGGCCTGGCCGGAACGATCGCCACTGCCACTACGGAACCCCGATCGTCCTTCTACGGCAAGTGGCACGAGGACCTGCGACGAGCGGGTGAGAAGAACTTCGGCAGCAAGACCGACCCACTGTACGGCTATCAGTCCTTCGTCAGTCTGATGGAACACAGCGACAGCCGCTACGACACCCGGTTCCTGAACGACATGGGCGAAGACATCATCGCCGCTGAGAAGAAGCACCCGGGAATCTGGACCCAATGGCGCCCACGAGCGGGAATCCAGCACGACCCGCTCGACCATCTGCTCGGCGTCATGAGCAAGAACCCGGACGCCGCCACCGCTTTCCTCGACCCCGGAGCGGACGGGAAGAACGAGCATCTCGAGTATCTGCTCAAGGAACGGGAGTGGCCGCAGACCGCCATGATCGGACCCGGCGCGGTCATCTTCAAGGACGACCCCACCAGCAAGACCGGCCTGGGGTACGCGATCGAGGCCGCTGCCACAGGACACACCCCGCTGGCCGACGGCGAGCGACCGAACCCCGAGGCCCATCACACGATCGCTCAGGCCCGCGTCATGCACGACACCATCGGACTCGTCGACCCGGATTCGAGCACCGCGGCACCGGTCCACTTGCGCAGGCCGCTGGCGAACGCGCTGGCCGAGTATTCGTCTGACACCCACGAGATATTGAGCGGCAACACGGACTACAAGCTCTGGGACGGTGTCCGCGAGGACGGCAAGGTCCAGATGTCGGTCGAGGCCGGCAAGCTGCTGCGCACCATGCGAGCACTGTCGGAAGACCCTGCCGCATACGGAACCCTGCACAGCGCCTCTTCGCTCCATATCGCCAAGGAGCTCGACCAGGTGCCGGGGGACGCCAAGGGTTACGACCTCACGAACCCGCTGGGCAAAGCGGGTGCCGTTCTGGGCTCCTACACCGCGATTCGTGAGGACATCTTCAACGACGAACGTTCTGCGGCCTATACCAGTGCCGACTGGAAAAGCAAGGTTGCCTACCACATCATCGGCGGCCTGATCACTCCTCTCCCCATCGGGCCGGAGGTGTTCCGTCTGGGCGACGCGGGCCAGCGGATCGTGGACACCTGGGCCTGGGGGCTGGGAAACGACTGGAAGGCCGAGGCGGACGCGGACGCCAATGCAAAGATCGCCGACAATTATCTCGACACCAGCAAGCAGATGCATCTCATGATCAAGGGATGGGCGGAAGGCCGCAACGTTCAAGAGAGCGATATTCACGGACGGAACATCGTCGAGGGAATGGACGGCGATGTCGAATCGGCATCGGAGCGCGGAAGTCAGGCCGCCAAAAGAATTTTGAAGTGAGCTGCCACCGAACTCACACGAAGCGACGAGCCCCAGGAAGCGACGCACTCACGAGTATGAGAAACCGGACTTCAGAAAATACCGAGCCGCACGAAACCCGGACTTCGACCAACGCAAGAAAAGGCCCCGGGCTGGTGCTCTGCCTGATCGGGGCCCTGGGGATGCTCTTCGTGGGGGCCGGCGCATATCTGTATTTCGGCGGCTACACCGATTGGCAGACCTCAAGGTCCTTGAAAGGCGCTTGTCAAGGAATCCTGCCCCGAGGCGATCTCACCAGGCTGTTGTCCTCCGACGACCTGCGAGGAACGAAAGAACGGATACCGGAAGCCAAGGCCGGCTGGCTGGACGGATGCGCCGTGGAGGCACAAGGCAAGGGAGGCGGTACCGCCGAGTTCAGTGTGGGATGGGCCGACGAAGTCGGGCAGCCCCTCTCCGCTTTGGGACGTAGGGACTTCGCGGGCTTCAATGGCGTAGCGGCCCCTCTGGGCGGCGGGTGGCCGGGCACCTTGTCGGGGTATGGCTCGGTGGTCGATCTCAGCACCCTTCTCCGCTGTCGCGCCAAGAACAAAAGTCTGCTCGTAAGCGCCAGGTGGTACCGCGGATCGACGGAGAGTCCCTCGAACGACGTGAAGGCCTACCGCGCGCTGGCCGCAGCGACCACGCGGACGGCGTTGCGAGCAGCGGAGAGGTGGGGGTGCGAAGCGGCCCAGGCCCCCGATCCCGCCCAGACGCCCGCACAGCCCCCCAGGCCTGATCGTGACGCCTCGGACCTTTCACAAGCCGTTGGCGCCTGCCGCCCGCTCACCGCGCTGGCGCCCAAGCTCGCAGAGCACGGCGTCCACATGGCTGTCGAGACTCCGGCATCCGACTCGCTCATTGAGGATTGCTATCTCCTCGATGGCAAGAGGTCCCCGATCTACCGACTCTCCGCGTATTACGGACCGTACGCTCGAGACCTCGTCAGCACGCACGGCTGGGGCGGAGCGCACGGCCGGGCCGGCGCCGAGGAACGATCGGACTTCGCCTGGGCGACCGCCGATTGCGCCAGTTTTTTCGGTACAGCACGATTCACCAGCGCCGTGGTGTACCGCTCAGACGCCAGCGCTGCAACGGCAGCGGATATCGACCTGCAGCGGCAGTTGGTTTCCGCTTTCGCCAAGGACGCCGCGAGCAGGCACCACTGCTCCAGCCTCGAAACGCCGTGACCTGAACGAGCTCAGCACACACGGGGTGGGCGGCCGCCGTGCGGCCGCCCACCCCGTGTGCTGCCGCTCAGTAGGCTTCGGTGAAGAGCTGCGACGCCTTCACGTCGGTGACGCGGTAGTGATCGGCGCCCTCCCGGATCTTCTTCGAGACCCGGTCGAGGATTTCCCCGATCGCGTTCGCCCTGTCCTGGAGCCGCTTCTGGGCTTCGTCCATCGCCGCCTTGGCGTCACCCTCCCAGCCGGCCGAGACATTGGCGACGGCCGACTGCATGGCCGCGATCTCGCTCTGGACCACGCCGGCCGCGCCGCTGATCTGCCCAGCCGTCTCGTGCAACGAGGCGTATGTGACAAGGAGTTCGCCACCGTTTGTTGCCATTTTCCCACTCCCCATGTCGTGTCTGAGCCCCTCATCAGGCCCGAATGTGCTGACTAGTTGTACATGTCGATCGCGCTGGCGCTCCTCACGCTCGACGCGATCTCCTGATCGGCGGCCCCGGTCAGGGTGTGGGTCTTGCCCACCGCCTCACGAACATGATCGATGAGCTGGCGCACGGCGTCATGCTCCCGGTTCAGGTCCTGCTGCGCGGCCTTGAATACCGCGGCGGCCTCGCCCTTCCACGCGCTTTCGACAGTCGCGATGGCGTTGGCCAGAGTGCGCAGGTTGCTCGTGAACGCCTGGCTCGACTGGTCCATGGCGTTCTTGAAGGTCCTGAACGCGTCGTCATTGATTTTCTGCGTGCTCGACATGCTTCACCATCCCCCATGAGTTGTTTTGCGAACCGATCCGCTTCGAATTCGCGCTTCGTGATCCGGCCTGCCTGGTTCCACTCGGCCGGATGTCTCGTTACTACCGTCGGCGTCGCACCACCGCGACGGTGGCCGCGGCTGCCGCGACCACTGCGGCGCCGATACCGACGCCCAACCATAGATTGGTGCCGCCACCCCGGGTGGGGCCGGGCTCCGCCGTGGACTGGCGGCGAGAAGTCTCCTGTGACGTCGAGTCACTCGAAGGAGCCGGCTTCGGCGGCGCGGATTCACCCGCCGCGAGCAACGGGTTGACGTCAGCGGGGCCGGGATCGCCCTCGCCGTCCAGGAGGACTTTGCGGGGGCGGACGATACCGTAGCCGATGTACGGGCTCGGGATCTTGCCCGTGGTCGGCTTGCCGGCGGTTTCCAGCATGACCCGGAGGACCTGGTTGTTGGTCCAGTCCGGGTGTTTGGACCAGATGAGGGCGGCGGAGGCGGAGGCGAGGGCGGTGGCTTGGCTGGTGCCGCGGGTGGCGCAGAAGCCTGCGCTTTCCTTGCAGCGGCCCGGGATCTCGTCTCCGGGGGCCGCGAGTGCGACGTTGCTGGCACTGTTGGACCACTTGGTTGCTGTGCTCGTGCGGTCGATCGCGCCTACGGAGACGACTCCCGGCATGTTTGCCGGGTAGCTAGGCAGGTTCTCCTTGTCACCATCATTGCCTGAAGCCGCGAAGATGAGCTTCCCCTTGGCCACCGCGTACTTCACCGCGGCTTCCGTCTCTCGGGTCTGAGTCGGAGTCTCGGGGCCGCCCTGGGAAATGTTGATGATCTGCGCACCGTGATCGGCCGCATAGCGAATCCCCCTGGCCATGAGAGGATCCGCTGCGTCTGCGAGCCCTGATTCCTTGGTCCGTACAGGGAGGATCTTGGCCCCGGGCGCAAGCCCTTGGATTCCTCCACCCGCCCCGGTACCCGCGATCAGAGCGGCCATCTCCGTCCCGTGACCGTTCCGATCGGCATCGGCGCCCAATGGCTCATTGGACACGTCTGTGCCTTGCAGTACTTGGCCCTGCAGTTCCGGCACCGAGCTGTCCACGCCTGAGTCGACGACCGCGACCGTCACCCCTTCGCCCCGGCTCGCCTTCCACATGTCGTCGGCCTGCATGGCATCGAGATACCACTGCTTGGACTTCATGTCGTCCGCCACTGCCTGCGGCATGGTGACGAAACCGGCAGCCAGGAGGGACAACAACGCCAAAACGCGTAGCCGCGACCTGCGTGACACGGATCGCATGCGTCAGGAATCTCCTTGGACTACTCGATGACAGGCGGGACAGTATCGCGCCGCCCACTCGTCCAGGTCTTCTCGTCCTCGGTGAGGTAATCCGGCCGTCCAGCGGCTGGGCGTCGAGCGGTGCCGGCCGACGGGCCACCGGCATGCGGCATCATGCCCGGTACCGGCGTACCCCGTACGAGACCGGAGCCGCCCTGGGTGAAATCCGGCCTCATCCCGGACGGCGCCTGTCCCGATACCGAGCCGCGCAGACCCCCGATGACGCCACCGGGCTCGGAAACCAGCCTTCGGCCCAGTCCTGGGACTTGTGCACCGGCACCGCTACCACCGACCACTCCCGGGTAACCGCCCGCTCCTACAGGTCCACGATTCATCAGACCGCGCTCTTCACCGACAACCGTGCCTCGGGGCAATTTCGCGGCACCGGTCTCACCTTCCGGGACCGCAGGCAGGCCACCCACGATTCCGTCCCTCGGACGTGGCATCCCACCGCCTCGAGGCATGCCAGTGGTCGCTTCAGGGAACCCGATCCGCGAGCCACCACGTGTTCCCCCGGCCCTGGTTCCTTCAACGCCACCAGGCATCTGAGGCAATACGACCGGGGGAGCACTCGGCGCCTGGGGCATGACGACACGACTGTGGTGCTGAGCCGCATCAGGTACCGGAGTGTTCGGCTGAGGTGACGGAAGAGCAGTCGTCGAGTCGATATTCGTTCCCGATGCCCACCCGCCCCCCGGTTCCGTCCCCGGCTGCACGCTGAGACCGGCATGTCCCACTGCGCCCGGATGGACAGCAGCGCTTGTGGCACCGCCAACCGGCGGAGCAACACGCGCTGGACCTCCAGCAGTTCCGCTGTGAGGTATCACGGAGGAGCCATCGCCTCTGCCGCTGGATGTGTGCCCGCCCGAAGACGCCGAATCGTACGGCCTCTCCCAATCGTCTTCGCGATACCCCGTACCCGGTGGCATCACAAACCGCGGCTCCTCCAGCTTCCCCAGATCCGTCTGCGCCGTCGCGTAATACGAATCCAGCAGCCGCATGGCGTCAACCGCATGCTGCCGGTCCGTCTCCGCCGCCTTCAGGCGTGCCCGTTCCTTCTCCGCGTCCGTGAAGCACACCGAGCCGCTCGGCTTCGGCATGCTCGACTGGGCCTTCGTGAGCCCCTCCGCCGCCTTGTCCATTACGGCGCCGGCCGACGAGACGTAGTGCGCCAGCTTCGTGGTCTGCATGACCGTCTGCTCGCCCCACTTGCGGAAGGCGTCGCCGCCCTCGCCCTCCAGCTTCACCTGGGCGACATGGCCCTTGAGGTCGCGGCTGATGCGGTCGAGATCGCCGAATGCCGTCTTGAGTGCCTTCCCGACATCGCTGAGCCTCTCCGGCTTTGCGTCCGCCACCATCGCGTAGAGCTCTTCATGCGACTTGCCCTGGAATTCCGCGTCCGACATCCCTGTCTTCCTCCCTCCCCCTAGGGCGCGTATCGAGTCGTGATCAATCCGTGGGACTCTCCCACGCCACGTACCTCGTTCTGGTAGATCGTCTTCCATGACGCGGGCGCAACTGACGGATGCGGAGTGGGAGTTCATCGAGTCGTATCTGCCGGTAGGCAGGTACGGCCCGTATCCCGAGCGGCTGCGGCAGCAGTTCGAGGGTGTGATCTGGAAGTTCAAGACGGGCGGGCAGTGGCGGGAGATGCCGCAGGAGTTCGGTCCCTGGCCGACCGTCCACAACCGCTTCCGGCAGTGGCGGGACGCCGGGGTCTTCGAAGCCCTGCTGGAGGGGCTGATCGCCGAGGCGGCGAAGCGGGACGAGGTGGACCTGTCGCTGGTCAGCGTGGATTCCACCACGGTCCGGGCCCACCACGACGCTGCCGGGATGCACTTGGACCACGAGGCTCTCGCCGCCTTGGAGAAGGCCGCCGCCGAGGAGGAGAAGGCCCGGCAAAAGGGGGCAGTCCGGAAGGACAAGACGGGCAGGCCGCCGAAAGCGACCCCGCGCGAGAAGAGCGAAGACGCATCCGGCGCCGGCACCGGGTCCGGCTGAAGGCCGCACTGCTCGGGCGTTCGCGGGGCGGTCAGACCAGCAAGGTCCACGTCGCTGCCGACCGGAAATGCCGCCCGCTGGTGATCGTCCTGACCGCGGGGCAGGCCGCCGACAGCCCGCAGTTCATCCCCGTGCTCCGGCAAGTCCGGGTCCGCGGCCCGGTCGGCCGTCCCCGCACCCGGCCGGACGCGGTTGCCGGGGACAAGGCGTACTCGTCCCGCGGCAACCGCACCTACCTGCGCAAACGGCAGATCAAGGCGGTCATCCCGGAGAAGAAGGACCAGGCCGCCAACCGGAAGAAGAAGGGCAGCCGGGGCGGCCGGCCCGTTGGCCACGACGCCGACCTCTACAAGGCGAGGAACACCGTCGAGCGCTTGATCAACAAGCTGAAAGCCTGGCGCGGCATCGCCACCCGCTACGACAAGACCCCCGACAGCTACCTTGCCGGACTCCATCTCCGCGCTTCCATGATCTGGATCAAGGACCTCGCACCAACCGGTTGATCACGACTCGATACGCGCCCTAGAGCCCGGCCCCGCCGGTGCCGGCAGTGTCCGTACGCTTCGGGGTTGTCGGGCCGCCGCGCTCGTATTCGTGCGCCCGCTCCTGGATGGCCCGCATCCGGGCGGCTTCGGTCGCGTCGACGCCGTCGTAGCCGCGTTCGGCGATCACGGCGGCGAGGCCCATGGCCTCGACCTGGTCGCCGAAGGCCTTCGACAGGGTTTCCAGGCGGGCGTGGACCGCGTCGTACAGCGCGGCAAGGCCCTCGGCCGAGCCGAAGCCTTTGCCGAAGGCGTCGTGGGCGACTTTCTGGTCGCCCATCGTCTTCGGTGAGGCCGCCGACTTCTCCAGGTTGGCCAGCACCTCGTCGATGCGGTTCTTGAACGTGGTCAGCGTCTCGGCCTCTTTGGCCAGGTGGGCGTTCATCCCCAACTCCCCCTCCCCCAGACACTTCTACGTCACTGTAGTCACTCGTGACACGGCGCCCCAACCAGATTGCCGCCGGGTACGCGTCAGGTATCCGTCAGGGTGCGGCGACCGCCACTACCTGTTCCATGCGGTTGTCGTTCACCCGGAGCCTGGGGTGGTCCAGGACCCGGCCGTCATCGGCCGCGAAGGTCGCCGATGCGCTGGTCCATGAGCTTGACCTTGCCCCGGAACATCAGGTGATGGATCCTTTCTGCCCTTCGGAAACATCATCGATCGGGGGACTGGTGGCCGAACTCCCGTCCTCGCGAACCCTCCGGTTGCTAGCGTCGGCGGCGGTGCCTCGCACCCATACCGTCGGTTGATCGGAAGAGGAGTCCCGCGCAGTGGCCACTGAAGAAGAGAAGGAAGCGCTGTACGCCATGGACATCTCGGGCGCCGAGTGGCTCAGCGCCCCGGGTGACACTTCCGAGGTGCGTGTGGAGATCGCGTATCTGGAGGGAGGCGCTGTCGGCATGCGGGCCTCCAACGACCCCGAGACCGTGCTGCGGTACACCGCGAGCGAGTGGGAGGCGTTCGTGCTCGGCGTGCGGGACGGGGAGTTCGACATCGACGTCGAGGACGGCGGCGGGGCCGGCGGCAAGGAGTGAGCGGCGGTGGGGCGTGACGTGCGCGGCACGCCCCACCCGCGCCGTCACGCGTCCGGCGCGCTGATCGCCAGGATCATCCCGTCCCCGTCGCTCCCGACTCCCCCGTCGTTGATCAGGAGCAGTCGCCCGTTCACCAGACGGGGGAACGTCACCTTGGCCATCATCGACTCGTTCTTCCGGTCCTTCTCGCGGTCCGAGTGCTCGACCACGCGCGCGACCTTGCCATCGGCGGTGGATACGTAGTCGAGCCGGCCGCGGCGTTCGGCGGTCGCGGGGACGTATGTGGCCAGCTTGCCGTCGCGTACGGCTGTCGGCACGGTGACGCGGTTGGCGTCGCTCTTGTAGGTCCAGCGTTCCTTGCCGGTGGTGAGGTCGTAGGCCATGGTCACGCCTTGGCCGGCGACGTACAGGCTGTTGCTGTCCTTGTCGGCCAGCGCTCCCGTGCAGCCCGAAGTGGAGAGGAAGCAGGAGCCCAGCCGCCAGTAGCTGTTGTAGGCGACGCGCGTCTTCTCCTTGCCGGTCTCCGGGTCCAGTACGACGAAGTCGTACCGGTCGTCCTGCCCGCCCTTTCCGGGGGACTGGGAGAGGACCAGCGGGTCCGTCGAGATGACGGAGACGAAGCCGTCATTGCGCTTGAGGGACGAGCTCCACTTCGGCTTGTCCAGCTTCTTGGGGTCGAGTGAACGGAGCTTGATCTCGCTCTCCCCGCAGTAGGTGATGGAGATCAGCCGCTTGCCGCCGGTCGTGTCGGCCCATTCGCAGGCGTCCTGCTTCCGCTGGTCCACGCGCTTTCCGTCGGAGAGACGGCGGGTCTGCTCGCCGTCCTTCCACGTGGTGTAGACATGGCCGTCGTAAAGGGCGAGATGGGGGCCGGACTTCCCCCATTTCTTGGGGTCGAGATTGTCGCCCGCCTCCTTCTCCTCCATGAGGAGCTCGTCCCAGACGCGGTGGCCGTCGCGCAGGTCGATGGCCTTCAGGTTCATGCAGTGGTTACCGAACATGGCGGCGATGACCGCCACGTCCCCCTCGGATTCCCGGGAGGCGGCGCAGAGCGTGCCGGTGAGGAGAAAGGACCATTTCTTCTCGCCGGACTTGATGTCGTAGGCCGTGACGACATCCGGTTCGGCCTTCACCACGAGCGTCGAGGTGAACCAGGTGCCCAGGGCCTCCCGCATCCCCTCGTCGGGCTTCACGCGCGCCTCCGCCTGCCAGGCGACCGTGCCCGCCGCGGGGGCGTGGGCGGCGTCGTCCGCCCCCTTCGGCTTCGACGAGCCGGCGCCCAGGAACGACCACAGTGCCCAGCCTCCCGTGGCGAGCAGGAGGACGACCACCAGGCCGATGAGCACGGCCGGCCTGCGCCATGGGGGCCGGCGGGGGGTGAAGTTTCCGCCGAGGCTGGACACAGGTCGCGGGGCGGACGGGGCGGACGGGACGGTCGGGGCCGGCACGGGCGATGGTGCCACCGGGGGAAGTGGTGCCGATGGCGGCTGCTGCGGATAGCCGTAGGAAGGTGGCTGCGTCACTGACTTGGCTCCTGGATTCCGTTTCTCGTTCTGGCACGCACTCGTCAGTGGTCAGTGGAACGACATCATCATCGTGCTGTGCATCAGGCCCTCGTTCACGACCAGGTAGAAGCGGCCGTCGTGGAAATAGGCGCTTCCACTGCGGGCGAGGCTGAATTCCTGTTCGTTGGATTCCTGGGGAAGCCGCATGAAGTCGGCGGGCTTGCCGTCGGCCGGGTCGAGGGAGAGCAGCTTTCCGCTCTCGTCCTTCGTCGCCTGCTGGTAGACGAGCAGACGCCCCTCGTGCATGGCCACAGGACGGTTTCCCCGGTTGCCGCCGAGCGGCGCGGTCCAGCGCTTCTTGCCCGTGGCCAGGTCGATCGCGACGATGGCGTTGACGTTGACGCCGTCGACGTTCATGTCGGCGCTCTTCGTGGGCAGGTAGAGGGTGTCGCCGTCGACCACCGCGCCGCGGCAGCTCGTCAGGTCGGTCTTCCAGCAGTCGCTGAAGTCGTACGGACCCGCCGAGATGGATATCAGGCTCCGAAGCCGGCCCTTCTCGTCCAGGCTCACGAGGTCCGAGGGGTCGGAGTCGTTCTCCCTGCCCACCACCAGCAGCGCGGGTTCGACGGAGAGGACGTTCTGCACGGTGAGCCCGTCCGGGACCTTCCAGATCCACTTCTCCAGGTCGGACTTGGGCTGCGTATTCATGACGAATATCCGCCCGAAGGGCTGGCACTGGGCGAGGACGAGCTGCCGCGAGCGGTCGGCGACCGCGCCGTACTCCCGGCATCCGTAGTTCGGCGGCTTCTTCCTCTCGCCGTTTCCGACGGCGAAGACCTTGGGATCACCACCGGTGTCCGCCACCGAGATCAGGCCCCGGTCGATGCTAATGCTGGACCCGTCGGAGGGGCTGCTGAGGCCCTTGTCGTTGGTGAGCTCCTTCGACCAGAGGGCCCGGCCGTGTTCGACGTCGACGGCCATCAGCATGTTGCAGTCGAACTGCTCCTTCCCGTGGATGATCGCGACGATGCCGTCGACGACCTTCGGGGAGGTCTTGCAGGCGGAGCCGGGGATCGGGACGCTCCACGCGGGCTTGCCCGTCTCCGCGTTGTACGCCGTCACCGCCTTGCTGGTGGTCATGATGGCGTTGCCCTTGGCGAACCACAGCGGGGCCATCTGCTTCAGCCCGTGCTCCTTGTCGGCGTCCGGCACCGGCGCCATCCAGTCGAGCTTGGCGTCGACGGCCTGGGCCGGGCCCTTCGACTTCTGGGCAGGATCGTTTCCGCCCCGGCCCCACAGCAGCCAGCCACCCATGCCGGCACCGGCCACCAGCAGCAGCCCCAGCCCGATGGCCAGGGCCTTGCGGCGCTTGCCGCCCCCGTCCCGGCCAGGCGGGCGGGCCGAGACCGTGTCCGCCGCCGCCACGGCCGACGCCACGGCCGCCGCGGCGGGCCCGAACGGCTGCGGCGCCGGCCCGAAGCCGGACGCGCCTGCCGGTCCGCCGGTCGGCCCGCCTGCCGGACCTGCGGGCGGACCGCCTGCCGGACTTGCGGTCGGACCAGCGGGCGGACCGATCGGGGCACCGCCCGTCGGACCGGCCGACGGTACGGCTCCCCGCGGCGTCGGCGGAGTGCCGGGCGGGTCGACGCGGGTGTCCCAGACCTGCGGCAGGCGCTGCCCCGCCGGGTGCGGAGCGGGCTCCCCGCCCTGCGGCGGCAGCTCTCCGTCGTGCGGTGGAAGAGGAGGTGGTGGCTGAGTCATGGATTCCTATCTGCGGTGCACCGCCCGGCCCCGCGCGGGGCGGACGGCGGCGGGTGGCCGGCCCCTGCGGCGGTGCCGCCCCTGTGGGCCGGGGCGGTGGTCAGGGTCCCGTACGGACACGGCGGCGGTTGCGGTCCCGGACGACGACGGCGGAGCCGGCGATCGCGGCGACCAGCGCGGCGGTGCCGCCCAGGGCGTAGGTGGCCAGGCGGGCCTGTCGCTCCCGCGCGCTCTCGCCCAAGGGGAGGGCCGCGGGTTCGGGGGCGGCGACGGGGTGGGCCGGGCCGCCCGGGGCGGTGACGCGATCGAGGGGGTGGTCGTCCTCGGTGAGGGCGCGCGCGGGGTCGACGACGCCCCAGCCGATGTAGCGGTCGCGGCCGGCGGACGGGCGTTCCGCGGTCTGCTCGATCTGGGCGACCACCTGGTGCTGTTTCCAGTCGGGGTGCTTGGCGCGGATGAGCGCGGCGACCCCGGCGACGTAGGGGGCGGAGAAGCTGGTGCCGTGGTCGACGCACTGTCCGCCGCCGGGGACGGTGGAGACCATGTCGACGCCGGGCGCGGCCACGCCGACGAAGTCGCCGGTCTGGGAGAAGTACGCCCGTTCGTTGTTGCGGTCGGAGGCGCCGACGGCGAGGACGCCGGGGTAGGCGGCCGGGTACGTGGCCTTGGCCTGGCCGTCGGCGCCGTCGTTGCCGGCCGAGGCGATCACGACGACGTCGTGGGCGAGGGCGTACTGGACGGCCTGTTCCAGGTCGGAGTCGGGCCGCAGCGGGGTGGCGGTGTCCTGGGAGATGTTGATGACGCGGGCGCCGGCGTCGACGGCCTGCCGGATGCCGGTGGCGAGGGTGCGGGAGGTACCGGTGCCCTTCTCGTCGTTCTGCCGGATCGGGATGATGACCGATTCCGGGGCGATGCCGACGAACCCGCTCGCCGGGGAGGGGCGGGCGGCGATGATGCCGGCGACCTTGGTGCCGTGGCCGACGGGGTCGACGGTGGGGCCCGCGGGTCCGGAGGCTCCGGCCGTGGGAGGCCCGCCCGGGTCCTTGGCGCCGGTGAGCAGGTCGGTGCCGCTCTTGGCGTCGACGGCGTCCTTGAGCTGCGGGTTGAGGTTGTCGACGCCGGTGTCGATGACGGCGACGCGGACGGGGTTGCCGTGACCGTCCTTGCCGCGGGTGTCCTGCCAGAGCTGGTCGAGCAGGACGCGCTGGAGCGACCAGGGGGTGCCCTTGATGGGTTTGGCGGGGTAGGTGCACTGGCCGCTGCCGTCGAGGGCGACCGCTGCCGACGCCGGTGCCGGGGTGGCGGGGGCGGGTGCCGCCCCGGTGGTGAGGGCGGTCAGCAGGGTGGCGGAGAGGATGACCGGCGTGCGCTTACGGGCGTGCGTGCGGTTATGGGCGGGTGTGCCCTTATGGGCTTGGGTGCGGCTATGGGCTTGGGTGCGGTTATGGGCGTTCACGGGTGTTCCTCACGAACCCTGTGGCTGCTTGGCGCTGTTGGTGTCCAGCCGTGGCCCGGTCGGCAGGAACTGGGACCAGTTCGCGGGGACGGGCACGGGGTTGACGTCCTTGTAGCCGAGCCGGACGCGTGCCTGGTCCGCCTCGGGCACGGCGGGCGGCTCACCGGGCCGGGCCTCGGCGGGCTCCTCGCCGATCCTCGACTTGCCGGTGGCGCTGTCGTTGTTGGACTGGACGGCGTAGCGCAGCCCGGTGTCGGTGACGAGGAAGACCGCGCCGCTGTCGGTCTGGCGCCCGGTGACCTGGCGGTAGAGGAGCCCGGAGCCGGGGGTGACGTAGGCGCTGGTGGCGCCGTCGGGGATGGTCGCGGGGTAGTCCTTGCCCGTCCAGACGCCGAGGTCGGGGGTACCGGAGGCATCGAGGCCGCCGAAGACGCTGCACACGGTGCCGCCGCCGGCGAGGGGGTCGCCGGCGGCCGCGAGGCGGGGCACCTGGGCGGGCCAGTGGTCGCCGCCGTGGAACTCCTCGGCGTCGGGGGTGAAGTCGGCGGCGCTCACCCGCTCGGGGGCGCCGGCCTGGCCGAGGGGGGCGAGGTCGCGGCTGCTGAGGAGGAGCTTGGCGACGAACTCCGAGACGCGGGCGACCTTCCCGGGCAGCACGACGTAGTGCTGGGTGGTGGCGCCCGTGGGGGCCACCAGGATCGTGCCGACGCGGTTGGCCTTGGGCTTGAGGGTGGGGACGCCCGCGGGTTCGCCGACGCGGCCGCCGACGGCGGGGACGGTGATGGGCGTGCCCTCGCCGAGGGTGCCCAGCCACTCCTTGGTGACGCGCTGGGGCTGGGCGCCGTCGGGGAAGAGGGCGCGGAGGAGGACGCTGCGGTCGGCGGGGTCCTGGCGCTGCCAGTCAGGTCCGCCGATGAGGTAGCGGGTGCCCTTGGGGTCGACGAGGTAACGGGCGTCGTCGGGCCCCTGGACGTAGAGGGCCTGAGGGCCGCGCAGCCGTCCGGCGCCGGTGAGCGTCCTGGCCTTGGGGTCGTTCGCGGAGAAAAGGAAGACCGCTTTTTGCGTGGTTTTCCCGTTGCCGCCGGGTTGTTGGCAGACGGCCCACTGTTTCGGTTTGCCCGCTTGGGCCGCCGTGGGCATTCGGTCCGGTGCGTACGGAATGCCGAGAGTGGGGCCGCGCGGAATATGTCCGTCGTCGAGCTCGGATTCCCGGACCTTGATCACGCCGCCCTTGCCGGGAGCGAGGAGCAGCCGGGCGGAGGCGAGGTTGAGGACGGGGTGGAGCTGCTTCCTGCCATCCGTCTTCAGCACGACGTAGCGGGTGGTGGAGTCGCTGCCGACGATGACATGGGCGGCCACGTCGTCCCATCCCTTGGGCGCCACGGGCCGGAACACGCCCCAGGCGCCGAATCCGGCGACGAGCAGGGCGCCGATGACGACGCCGGGCAGGACCGTGCGCAGCGGACGCGGGGCGCCTTCTTCGGAACCGGTGGGCGAGGGCTGCAGAAAAGCGGCAACCGTCCGTTTCTTCGCGAAGGTGTAGGCGTTGAGTTCGTCCCGCCGTGATGCCATCTCGAGCTGTTTCTCCCCCGTTTTCGCCGTGGCTTCCCTCGGCCGCCCGGCGCTGCCCTATCGGACCCGGTGTCGTACCGAGCCTCTACTATGCCCGTAAGTGATCGACACCTGTCGCCGGGGGAGGGTTCCCGAGGCGGCATCCGATTTCCCGGCGGGGTATTCCGGGTTGTGCGAGGGGGCTTGACGGGTCGTGGCTGCCATGGCGCGCGTACGGGCCGGGCGGGGTCCGGAGTCCGGTGCGCGGAGGGCCGGTGCGCGGACCGCCGGCGCCGGGGGTGTCGTGCTTCGGCCGGCGCCGGGGCACGGGGCGCTGGGGCCGGTCCGGCTGCCGCAGTTGGTGCTGCTGGAGCTCGCGGCGGCCGTGGTGCTCGCCGGGTGGGCGGGCGGCCGGATGGCGCTCGTCCCGGCCGTGGTGGTCGCGGCGGTGCTGGTGGCCCTGGCGTTCGTGCGGCTCGGGCGGCGGCCCGTCGTGGAGTGGCTGACCGCCGTGGCGGCGCTGCGGCGGCGGGCGCGGCGGACGGCGGCGCAGCCGGTGCCGCCGGGTACGGATCCGCGCCTGGCGCCCCTGGTGGAGTGCGAACCGGCGCTGTGGACGGAGTCGTTCACCGATCGCGGCCGGCGGCCGGTCGGGCTGGTCGGCGACGGCACGTTCCTGACGGCGGTGCTGCGCGTGGACGCCGTGGACCGGCCGCTGCGGGCCGCGCGGACCGAACGGGCGCTGCCACTGGACGTGCTGCGGGACGCGATGGACGTGGACGGCGTCCTGCTGGAGTCGGTGCAGGTGGTGCAGAACACCCTGCCCGCCCCCGCCCCTCATCTGCCCGGCCAGGCGCTGCCCGCGCGGAACTACGCGTTGCTGCACGAGATGAGCGGCGCCCCCGCGGTGCGGCAGACCTGGGTGGCGCTGAAGTTCGACCCGGAGCTGTGCCCGGAGGCCGTGGCGGCGCGCGGCGGCGGCGCCGAGGGGGCGCGGCGCTGTGTGCTGCGCGCGGCGCGGCAACTGGCCAGCAGGCTGCCGGGCGCCGGGTTCACGGCGACGCCGCTGTCCGAGGAGGAGCTGACGGCGGCCCTCGCGGCGGCGGCCGACCTCAATCCGGTGGCCACCGCGCGGGCGGGCCGCGCCGACGCGCCCGCGCGGCGCACGGCGGAGACCTCACGCGCCTGGCGGTGCGACGACCGCTGGCACTCGGTGTACTGGGTGAGCCGCTGGCCCCGGCTGGGGGCGGGCGGCGCCGGCCTGCCGCAACTGGCCGCGCTGCTCACGTCGCTGCCCGCGCTGTCGACGACGCTGAGCCTGACGCTCGGCCGAGGGCGGACGCTCGAAGGACGGCACGCGCCGACCCTGACGGGACATGTCCGGATATGCGGGCGCAGTGCGGATGAATTGGGCGGGGTGCGACGCGAGTTGGAGCGGGCGGCCCGGGCGGTGAAGGTCGGGCTGGTCCGGCTGGACCACGAGCAGGTGCCGGGCGTGCTCGCCACGCTGCCGCTGGGAGGGACGCGTTGATGGACACTCCGGTGACTCCGATGACTTCAGCGACTCCAGTGGCTTCGGTGGCTTCGGTGGCTCCCGTGACAGCGCCGGCCCGCCGGGCGCGGTTCGGCTTCGGCCTGCTCGGGCCGCGCCGGGGGCGGCACGAGCTGTCGCACGAGGAGTTCGCGTCGCTGGCGCTGCCCGTGGGTGACGACGGGGTGGTCATCGGCTCCGACGAGCAGGGCGCGCCCGCCGTCCTGGGCCTCGGTCGGCCCGTTCCCTACGAGGTGGTCCTGGTCGGCGGCGCGTGGACGGCCCAGGTCGTCGCGCTGCGCGCGGTCGGTACCGGGGCGCGCGTCGCCGTCGAGACCGGACGGCGGCAGCTGTGGACGGCGCTCGCGCAGTCGGCTAACAGCGGGCACCAGTGCGTCACGCTCCACGACGTCGGCCGGATGCCGCCGCAGGGGCCGTCCACGCACAGCCCCGTGCTCGTCGTCCGCGACTGCGGGGCGCGCCCGCCGCGCGGCCGGACGGGCCCGGCGCCCTGGCAGTCGGTGCTCACCCTGCTCCCCTACCCGAGCCCCACCACGCCGCGGCTGATGGCCCAGGCGGACCTGGTGGGCGTCCAGCGGGTCGCGCCCGACGAGGCCCGGCAGATCGGCCGGACGATGAACCTGCCGCCGGAGGACGTCGACAAACTGTCCACGCTTCCCGACGGGGTCACGCTTTGGTGCACGCGTTC
>NZ_JBTOLC010000053.1:0-37313 GCF_054551825.1 Streptomyces sp. L500 | reverse complement strand
CGTCCCCACGGGACAAGAACTCCGCACGTGTGATGCTCGTCCGGGCTGGTCTCACCCCGGCTGGTGCCGATGGCGCAAGTCCTCCTGGAGCGCTGCTCCAGGAGGCGGCCTGAGCCAGGAATCCCCTCCCTGCGAGGAGGGGAGGAATCAATGGTTGACGAAGCCGCCGTCCACCGGCATCACCACGCCGGTGAGGAACGGCGAGCGGTCGCTGAGCAGCCAGGCGGCCGCCTCGGCGATCTCCTCCGGGGCCGCGGTGCGGCCCTGCGGGGTCATGCCGTTCACCATCTGCTCCAGGCCCGGATTGCGGTCGAACCAGTCGGCCGTGATCTCGCTGCGCGTGGTGCCCGGGGCCACGGCGTTGACCCGGATGCCCTGCTTGGCGTACTCGTCGGCGGCGGCCCGGGTGAGCCCGATCACCGCGTGCTTGGCGGCGACGTAGGGAGCGGCGGCCGGGATGGCGACGAGCCCGGCGACGCTGCTGTTGTTGACGATCGCGCCGCCGTCGCCGGTCTCCAGCATGGCGGAGATCTCGTGGCGCAGGCAGTTCCAGACGCCGCGGACGTTGGTGTCCATGATCGTGTCGTAGGCGTCGTCGCCCATCAGGTGCATGGGGGTGCGGTCCCCGCCGACGCCGGCGTTGTTGAAGGCGGCGTCCAGCCGGCCGTACCGCTCGACGGCGAACTCGACCGCGCGGCGGGCGTCGTCGGGGCGGGTGACGTCCGTGACGACGTACGAGGCCTCGGCGCCCAGCGCCGTGAGCTCCGCGGCGAGGGCGGCGAGGCGGTCCTCGCGGCGGGCCGCGAGGACGACGCGGGCGCCCTCACGGGCGAAGACGCGGGCGGCGGCGGCGCCTATGCCGCTGCTGGCGCCGGTGACGAGGGTCACCTTGTGGGGGAGGAGAGACTGGCTGGTCATAGGGGCGAGTTTGCCAGCTCATGGGATTTCTCCCCGAATGCCGGGCGGGCCGAATTCGGCCCGCCCGGCATTCGAGCGGGCTAGCCCACCGGTACCGGCGGGAAGTGGCCCTCCTCGACGAAGAAGCCGACGTACTTCTCGAAGAGCTCCCGCGTCAGCTCGGGGCAGACGATGCCGCTGCCCTCCAGCGCGGCCTCCGTCTCCTCCGTGCCGATCGGCGGGTAGAAGGCGTCGGTGTCCGACGTCATCATCTCGAAGGCGTGCAGCAGCGGGTACAGCGCGTTGTCCCGGTCCGTACGGACCGACTCGCTCCACTCGTCCCAGCCGCGCTCGCCCAGCGGGTAGCCCAGGTCGCGCAGGTAGGCGACGCAGGTGCCCAGGGAGAGCGAGCTCTGGTTGAACAGGTGGAACGTGCCGCCCGCGCTCTTCTCCTGCCGGGAGATGCCCAGGATCGCGGCGCTCGCGTAGTCCACCGGCAGCAGGTGGAAGCGGCCGCCGCTGGTCGTGGGCACCGAACCGGCCTGGAGCAGGCCCTTGAGGCTGAGCCAGACGAAGTCCGCCGTCTGGCAGGCGCCGTTCTCCTGGTCGCCGGAGATCACGTCGACGCGGTAGACCGACACCGGCAGACCGCGCTCGCGCGCCACGCCGATGAGCTGCTCCGCCACCCACTTGCTCTGGAGGTAGCCGCTCGGCAGCGCCTCGGCGGGGCCGGTCGGGTCGGTGACCTTCAGCGGGACGCCCTCCTCGCGCACGCCGTCGAAGACGCCGACGGTCGACACGTAGTGGACGGGCACCGTGCGGTGCCGCGCGGCCAGCCGCAGGACCTCCTCCGTGCCCAGGACGTTCGACGCCTTGAGCGAGGTGTACGGGTGGAGCCAGTGGACGCGGGCGCCGTTGTGGTAGACCACGTCGACCTCGCGGGCGAGGGCGTCGAAGGTCTCCGGCGCGAGGCCCAGGCCCGGCTCGGCGAGGTCGCCGAGGACGATCGCCAGCCGCGCGGGGTCGACCTCGTCCCAGACCCGGTAGTACTCCATGTTGGCGCGCAGCCGCGCCAGGGCGGTGGCCTCGTCCGTGCCGCGCACCAGGCAGTGGATCCGGCCCGTGGTGGTCCGCATCAGGTCGCGCAGCAGGAACGCGCCGAGGAAGCCGGTGGCGCCGGTGAGCAGGATCTCCTTCGGGTCGGCCACGACGCGCACGACCTCGTCCGCCGGGCGGACGTCCTCGGCGAGGACGGTCTCCGCGGCGAAGTCGACGGTCCCGGCGGCCGCGGTGTCGCCTTCGCCGTCCGCGCCCGTGGCCAGTGCCTCGGTCAGCAGGAACGCGGCCAGGCCCTCCGGCGTGGGGTGGTCGAAGACCACCGTCGCCGGCAGCTTGACGCCGGTGGCGGCGCCCAGCCGGTTGCGCAGCTCGACCGAGGTCAGCGAGTCGAAGCCGAGGGAGGGGAAGGGTTGCGCGGTGTCGATGCCGGTGCCCCCGGAGTGCCCGAGCACTCCGGCGATCTCGGCGACGACCAGCTCCAGCACGGCCTGCCGCCGCCCCTCCGCGTCCAGCCCGGCCAGCCGCTCGGCCAGCGAGCCGTCCACCGCGTCGGAGTTGCGGGCGACGCGCCGCGCCGGGGTGCGCACCAGGGCGCTGAGCACCGTGGGCGCCTGGGCCGGCTGGGCGCGCAGCGGGGTGAGGTCGAGCGGGGTGGCGACCAGGGCCGCGTCCCCGAGCTCCAGGGCCACGTCCAGCAGCGCGGTGCCCTGGACGGCGGTGACCGGACGGAAGCCGCTGCGGGCGATCCGCTTGAGGTCGGTGTCGTCCAGATGGCCGCTCATGCCGGCCTCCTGCTCCCACAGACCCCAGGCCAGGGACGTGGCGGGCAGGCCGTTCGCCCTGCGGTGCTCGGCGAGGGCGTCGAGGAAGACGTTGGCGGCCGCGTAGTTGGACTGGCCGGGGCCGCCGACGATGCCGGCGATGGAGGAGAAGAGGACGAAGGCGGCCAGTGGCGCCTCGCGCGTCAGCTCGTGGAGGTGCCAGGCCGCGTCCACCTTGGGGCGGAGGACGGCGGCGAGGCGCTCGGGGGTGAGGGAGGTGATCAGGCCGTCGTCGAGGACGCCGGCGGTGTGGATGACGGCGGTGAGCGGGTGTTCGGCCGGGATGGCGGTGAGTAGGGCGGCCACCGCGGTGCGGTCGGTGACGTCGCAGGCGGCGACGGTCACGTCGGCGCCGAGGGCCTTCAGCTCGGCGGTGAGCTCGTCCACGCCGGGGGACGCGGCGCCGCGCCTGCTGGTGAGCAGCAGGTGCCGGGCGCCGTGGTTCGCCACCAGGTGCTTGGCGAAGAGGGCGCCGAGGCTGCCCGTACCGCCGGTGATCAGGACGGTGCCGGCGGGGTCGAGGGCGGGTGCGGCCCGGTGGTCGGGTTGTGCCCACCCTCCCCCAGCTACCGCTGGGAGGTGCCCCCATCGCCCTGCGGGACGATTGCCCACAACCGTCGTTCTCGCCAGGCGCGGCACTCGGAGTTCGCCGGCCCGCAGCGCCAGCTGGGGCTCGCCCGTCGTGGCGGCGGAGGCCAGCAGGGCCTCGTCCGTGCCGGGGTCCGCGTCCAGCAGGACGAAGCGGCCCGCGTGTTCGGACTGGGCCGAGCGCAGGAGGCCCCAGACCGTGGCGGCCGCCAGGTCGGTGACGTCCTCGCCCTCCGCCGTCGCCATCGCGCCCGACGTGACGACCGTCAGCGGCGTCTCCGCCAGCCGCTCCTCGGCCAGCCACTCCTGGACCAGGCCCAGCACGCGCAGCGCCGTGGCGTGGACGCTCGCCGGGAGGTCGTCCGTGGGCTCGGCGGTCAGGGGCAGCAGCACGGTGTCGTAGCGCGTACCGGCCGCGACCGCCGCCGCGACGGCTGCCACGTCGGCGAACCCGTCGGGGTCCAGGACCGCGTACGCCGGGGCGGCGTCCCGCGCGGGGAGGGCGACCGGCGTCCAGTCCATGCGGAACAGCGCGTCGTGCGGGCGGGCCAGGGCGCCGGTGACGGCGGCGGCCGTGACCGGGCCGGTGCGCAGCGCCTCGACGGAGGCGACGGGCCGGCCGGACAGGTCCGCGAGCCGGAGCGACAGGGCGCCGTCGGCGGCGGGGGAGACGCGCACGCGCAGGGCGGTGGCGCCCGTGGCGTACAGCCGGACGCCCTGCCAGCGGTCGGCGAGGGTGCCGGCGGGGGCGGCCGCGTGGAGGGCCGCGTCCAGGAGCGCCGGGTGGAGGGCGAAGCCGTCGAGGTCGGTGCCCTCGGGCAGCCGGACCTCCGCGTAGACGTCATCACCCGCGCGCCAGGCGGCGACGAGGCCCCGGAACGCCGGGCCGTACGTCAGCCCGGCGGCGGCCAGCCGCTCGTACGCCTCCTCGGGGGCGAGTTCCTCCGCGCCCTGGGGCGGCCAGGCGGTGAGTTCGAAAGAGTCACTGGAGCCGGAGGCGGTCAGCGTGCCGTGGGCGTGGCGGGTCCACGGCACGTCCAGGCCGTCGGGGCGGGCGTGGACGGTGACCGTCCGGCGGCCCTCCGCGTCGGCGGGGCCGACGTGGGCCTGGAGCTGGACCTCGCCCTTGTCGGGCACGGCCAGCGGGGTGCCCAGCGTGAGGTCCGCGAGGACGCTCGCGCCCAGCTCGTCACCCGCGCGGATCGCGAGTTCGGCCAGGGCGGCCGGCGGCACGACGGCCGTGCCCAGCACGCGGTGCTCGCCGAGCCAGCAGTGGGTGCGCAGCGAGATCCGGCCGGCGAACAGGGCCTCGTCGGCGCCCGCGACGGGCAGCGCGGCGCCCAGCAGCGGGTGCCCGGCGACGGACAGGCCGAGCCCGGCGGCGTCGGCGGCACGGGCCGCCGACTCGACCCAGAAGCGCTGGTGCTGGAAGGCGTACGTGGGCAGGTCCACCCGGCGCGCGCCGGTGCCCTCGAAGAACGCCCGCCAGTCCACGGCCACCCCGTGGTTGTGGAGCCGGCCGAGGCCCTCGACGAGGGCGGCGGGCTCGGGGCGGCCGCGGCGCAGCAGCGCCACCGCCGCGCCGGGCTCGACCGTGTCCTGGACGAGCGCGGTGAGCACGCCGCCGGGACCGGCCTCCACGAACGTGGTCACGCCGTGGGCGGCGAGGGCGCGGACGGCGTCGGCGAACCGCACGGCCTCGCGGACGTGGCGCACCCAGTAGTCGGGCGAGGTCAGTTCCTCGGTGGTGGCGAGGGCGCCCGTGAGGCCGGAGACGACCGGGATCGTGGGCGGGTGGTAGGTGAGGCCCTCGGCGACCTTGCGGAACAGCGGCAGCATGGGCTGCATGTGGGGGGAGTGGAAGGCGTGGCTGACGGTGAGCCGCTTGGTCTTGCGGCCCTGCTCCTTCAGCCGGGCCGCGATCTCCTCGGCCGCGTCCGCGTCACCGGCGATGACGACGGCGGCGGGCCCGTTGACGGCGGCGACGCTCACCTCGTCCTCGCGGCCCGCGAGGAGCGGCAGCACCTCCTCCTCCGTCGCCTGGACGGCGATCATCGCGCCGCCGGCGGGCAGTTCCTGCATCAGCCGGCCGCGCGCGGCGACCAGCTTCGCGGCGTCCTCCAGCGACAGCACGCCCGCGACGTGCGCGGCGGCGAGCTCGCCGATGGAGTGCCCGGCGAGGTAGTCGGGCCGCAGGCCCCAGGACTCGGCGAGCCGGTAGAGGGCGACCTCGACGGCGAAGAGGGCGGGCTGGGTGTACCCGGTGTCGTCCAGGCCCTCGCCGCTCGCGATCACCTCGCGGACCGGCCGCTCCAGCAGCGGGTCGAGGACGGCGGCCACCGCGTCGAAGGCCGCCGCGAAGACCGGGTACGCCGCGTACAGCTCCTGGCCCATGCCGGGGTGCTGGGCGCCCTGGCCGGTGAAGAGCACGCCGGTCTTGCCCTTGCCGCGCGCGCCCTGGACGACGTTCGGGCTCTGCTCGCCCGCCGCCAGGGCGGCGAGGCCCGCCCGCAGTTCGTCCGCGTCGGCGCCGGTGACGACGGCCCGCTGCTCCAGCGCGGAGCGCGTGGTGGCCAGCGAGTACGCCACGTCGAGCGGCGACTTCGACGACGAGGCGGCCAGCAGCCGGCGGGCCTGCTCGCGCAGCGCCTCGGCGCTCTTCGCGGACAGCAGCCACGGCAGGACGGGCGGGACGACCGCCTCGGTGGGGGCCGTCTCCTCGGCGGGGGCCTGCTCAAGGATCAGGTGGGCGTTGGTGCCGCTGACGCCGAAGGCGGAGACGGCGGCCCGGCGCGGCCGGTCGGCCTCCGGCCACGGCCGCGCCTCGGTGAGCAGCTCGACGGCGCCGGACTCCCAGTCGACCATCGGCGTGGGCTCATCGACGTGGAGGGTCCGGGGCAGCGTCCCGTGCTCCATCGCCTGGATCATCTTGATGACGCCGCCGACGCCCGCCGCGGCCACGGTGTGGCCGATGTTGGACTTCAGCGAGCCCAGGTAGAGCGGGCGACCTTCGGGCCGGTCCTGGCCGTAGGTGGCCAGCAGCGCCTGCGCCTCGATGGGGTCGCCGAGCCGGGTGCCGGTGCCGTGCGCCTCGACCACGTCGACGTCGGCCGTGGTCAGCCGGGCGTTGGCGAGGGCCTGGCGGATCACCCGCTCCTGGGAGGGGCCGTTGGGGGCGGTCAGGCCGTTGGACGCGCCGTCCTGGTTGACGGCGGAACCGCGGATCACCGCGAGGACCTTGTGCCCGTTCTTCCGCGCGTCCGACAGCTTCTCGACCAGCACCAGGCCCACGCCCTCCGACCAGGAGGTGCCGTCGGCGGACGCCGAGAAGGACTTGATGCGGCCGTCGGGGGCGAGGCCGCTCTGCCGGGAGAAGTCGACGAAGCCGCCCGGGGTCGCCGTGATCGTCGAGCCGCCGGCCAGCGCCAGCGTCGACTCGCCCTGCCGCACCGACTGGACGGCCAGGTGGAGGGCGACCAGCGAGGACGAGCAGGCCGTGTCCACGGACAGCGCCGGGCCCTCGAAGCCGAAGGTGTAGGCGATGCGGCCGGAGGCCACGGAGTTGAGCTTGCTGGTCAGCAGGTAGCCCTCGAACTCCTCGGGCCCGTCGAGCCCGAGGTAGCTCTGCTCGATGACGCCCGCGAAGACGCCGACCTGGCTGCCGCGCAGTCCGGCCGGGTCGATGCCGGCCTGCTCGAAGGTCTCCCACGCGGTCTCCAGCAGCACCCGCTGCTGGGGGTCCATCGCCTGCGCCTCGCGCGGGGAGATCCCGAAGAAGCCCGCGTCGAACTCGGCGGCGCCGTCGAGGAAGCCGCCCTCACGGGTGTAGGAGGTGCCGGGGGTGGCCGGGTCCGGGTCGTAGAGCCGCTCCAGGTCCCAGCCGCGGTCGGCGGGGAACGGCGAGATGCCGTCCACGCCGCCCTCGACCATCCGCCACAGGTCCTCGGGCGAGCGCACCCCGCCGGGGAACCGGCAGGCCATGCCGACGATGGCGACGGGCTCCTGGGTGCCCGCCTCCAGCTCGGCCAGGCGCGCCCGCGCCTTCTTCAGGTCGGCCGTCACCCATTTGAGGTACTCGACCAGCTTCTCTTCGTTGGAGGGTTGATTGGTCATGCTGGATCTCTCCTGGAGATACGGAAGTCGGTGAGCACCTCAGCCGGAGGAGCGGCCGAGCTCGTTGTCGATGAAGCTGAAGATGTCCTCGGCCGAGGCCGACTCCAACTGGTCGGTGACGTCCTCCTCCGCGACCGCCGCCGTGGACTCGTTGAGCTTGGCGAGCAGCGTCTGGAGGCGTACGGAGACGGAGGCGCGGGCCGGGTCGTCGGCGCCCAGGCCGGGCAGCAGCGCCTCCAGCTTGTCCAGGCCCGCCAGCACCGGGTGGGGTGCCTCGGCGCCGTCCGGCACGAGCCGGCCGAGCAGGAACGCGGTGAGCGCGGCGGAGGTGGGGTGGTCGAAGACGAGCGTGGCGGGCAGCCGGGTGCCGGCGGCCACCGTGAGCCGGTTGCGCAGCTCCACGGCCGTCAGCGAGTCGAAGCCCAGGTCCGAGAAAGCCCGTTCGGGCTCGATGCCGTCGGCGTCCGCGTGGCCCAGCACGGCCGCGACGGCGGTGCGCACCAGGCCCAGCACGGTCGCCTCCCGCTCCGGCGCGGTGAGCTCCGCCAGCCGCTCGGCCAGCGACTCGGTCTGCTCGCTCTGCGACTGGGCGGTGCGCCGGGGCGCGGCGGGGCTTACCAGGGCGCGCAGCAGCGCGGGGATGCGCTCCTGGGCGCGTACGGCCGTGGCGCCGACGGGGGTGCCGACGAGGGCCGCGCTGTCGTGGGCGAGTGCCCGGTCGAACAGCGAGTGGCCCTCGGGGCGGGCGATGGGCCGGAAGCCGTCGCGGGCGAACCGGTTGAGGTCGGCCTCGTCCAGGTCCTTGTTGATGCCGCCGGGCACCGACCACAGGCCCCAGGCCAGCGACGTGCCGGGCAGCCCGTTGGCCCGGCGGTGCTCGGCGAGGGCGTCCAGGAAGGTGTTGGCGGCCGCGTAGTTGGCCTGGCCCGGGCCGCCGAGGACGCCGACGGCCGAGGAGAACAGCACGAACGCCGCCAGGTCCGTCTCCTTGGTGAGCTCGTGGAGGTGCCAGGCCGCGTCCACCTTGGGGCGGAGGACGGCCGAGAGCCGCTCGGGGGTGAGGGTGGGCAGCAGACCGTTGTCGAGGACGCCCGCGGTGTGGACGACGCCGGTCAGCGGGTGCTCGGCGGGGATGGCCGCGAGGAGCTTCGCGAGGGCCTCGCGGTCGGCGACGTCGCAGGCGGCGACGGTGACCTCGGCGCCCAGCGACTGGAGGTCGGTGACGACCTCGGTCAGCCCCTCGGTCGCCGCCCCGCCGCGGCTGGCGAGCAGCACCCGCGAGATGCCGTGCTCGGCCACCAGGTGGCGGGCGAACACCGCGCCCAGGGCGCCGGTGCCGGTGATCAGCACGGTGCCGTCGGGCTTCCACTCCGGGCGCTTCGGCTTGTACTCCGGCGCGAGCAGGCGCTGCAGCCTCGGCAGGAGCACCTTGCCGCCGCGCACGGCGGCCTGCGGCTCGCCGGAGGCGACGAGCGCGGCCAGCAGCTCGGGGGTGTGGCTGCCGTCGGTGTCGACGACCGCGACGCGGTCGGGGGCCTCGGACTGGGCGGTGCGGATGAGGCCCCACAGGGCGGCCGCGGTGAGGTCGGTGACGTCGTCGCCGTTGGCGACGGCGACGCCGCCCTGGGTCAGGACGACCAGGGGGGTGGTCGTCAGGCGCTCGTCGGCCAGCCAGTGCTGGAGGAGTTCGAGGGTGCGGGCCGTCTCGGTGTGGACTGCTGCGGGCAGTTCGGCACCGCCGGACCGCGCCGTCGTGGCCGAGGCCCCGGGCGCCAGGACCGCGTCCACCGGGGTGCCGGAGGCGATCGCCGTGGCCACCTGGGACGGGTCCAGGAAGCGCTGGGCGTCCAGGTCCTCGGACGTGTCGCCCAGCGCGCCCCACAGGGGGGTCTCCTCCGCCGGGGCGAGCTGGGCCGGGACCCAGTCGACGCGCAGCAGGGAGTCGCGGCCGGTGCTGTCGACGTGCGGGGTGAACTGCCCGTTGGGCACGTCGCGGAAGACGATCGACTCGACGGAGGCGACGAGCTCGCCCGCCATGTCGGTCAGCTCCATGGCGACGCTGTTCGCGTCGAGCTCGGTCACCGTCGCCTTGACGGCGGTGGCGCCCGTGGCGTGCAGCCGGACGCCGTACCAGTCGGCGGGCACCGGGATGGTGCCGCCCACCGGGTCGGCGGCGCGGACCGGGACGGCCGCGTTCAGCAGCACGGGGTGGAGGCCGTAGCGGCCCGCCTCCTCGTGGAGCTCCTCCGGGAGCTGGAACTCGATGGTCTTGCCCTCGCCCTCCGGGCGCGCGGCGGGCTCGGCGGTCTCCGGCAGGTAGTAGCCCTCGACGTGCATGGTCCAGGGACCGTCGGAGGAGTCCGGCCGCGAGTACAGGCACAGGCAGCGGCGCTCGGAGTCGTCGTGGGTGCCCGCGCGCACCTGGAGCTGGAGGGTGCCGTCCTCGGGCAGCACCAGCGGCACCATCAGGTTGAGCTCGTCGATGACCGGGTAGCCGATCATGTCACCGGCGTGGATGGCCAGTTCGACGAGCGCGGAGGCCGGCAGCACCGGCGAGCCGAGCACCACGTGGTCGGCGAGCCAGGGGTGGGTCTTCAGCGACAGCCGGCTGGCGAACAGCAGCTGGTTGGCGCCCGCCACGGTGATCGGCGAGCCGAGCACCGGGTGCTGCTTGCCGTCGCTGCCCGCGGCCACGCCGAACGGGTCGGTGGCGGTGGGCAGCTGCTCCAGCCAGAACCGCTGGTGCTGGAAGGCGTACGTGGGCAGGTCCACCCGGCGCGCGCCGGTGCCGGCGAACACGGCGGCCCAGTCCACGGCCGCGCCCCGCGCGTGGAGCTGACCGAGCGCGGCCACGGCGGTGAGCGCCTCCGGGCGGCCCGCGCGCAGCACGGGCACGGCGGCGACGGCCTCGGTGACGGCGGTGGCGGCCATGGCCGTCAGCACCGGGTCGGGGCCCAGCTCCAGCAGCGTGGTGACGCCCTCGGCCTCCAGCGCGCGCACGGCGTCCACGAAGCGGACGGCGCCGCGCACCTGCCGCACCCAGTAGTCCGGGGTGCGCAGGTCGTCGCCGGTGGCGACCTGGCCGGTGAGGGTGGAGACGACGAGGATCTCCGGCGCCCGGTAGGTCAGGCCCGCCGCGACCGCCCGGAACTCCTCCAGCATCCCGTCCATGTGGGGGGAGTGGAAGGCGTGGCTGACGGTGAGCCGCTTGGTCTTGCGGCCCCGCTCCTTCAGCCGGGCCGCGACCTCCTCGGCCGCGTCCGCGTCGCCGGAGACCACCACGGCGTCCGGGCCGTTGACGGCCGCGATCGCGAGCCGGTCCTCGTGGCCCGCGAGCAGCGGCAGCACCTCCTCCTCGGCGGCCTGCACGGCGATCATCGCGCCGCCGCCGGGCAGCGCCTGCATCAGCTTCGCCCGTGCCGCGACGAGCTTCGCCGCGTCCGCCAGCGACAGCACCCCGGCCACATGGGCGGCCGTGAGCTCGCCGATGGAGTGGCCCGCGAGGAAGTCGGGCCGTACGCCCCAGGACTCGACGAGCCGGTAGAGGGCGACCTCGACGGCGAACAGCGCGGGCTGGGTCCAGCCGGTGTCGTCCAGGCCGGCGCCGGAGGCGATCACCTCACGGACCGACTTGCCGAGCAGCGGGTCGAGCTCGGCGGCCACCGCGTCGAAGGCCGAGGCGAAGACCGGGAAGGCCGCGTACAGCTCCTGGCCCATGCCGGCGCGCTGGGCGCCCTGGCCGGTGAAGAGGAAGCCCGTCCGGCCGCCGCCGCGCACACCGGAGACGACGCCCGCGCCGGGCTCGCCCTCGGCCAGCGAGCGCAGGCCCGCGAGGAGCTCGGCGCGGGCGGTGCCGGTGACCACCGCGCGGTGCTCCAGCGCGGAGCGGCCCGTGGCCAGCGAGAAGCCGATGTCCGTGGGCGACGCGTCGGGGTTGGCCTCGACGCGGTCCAGGAGGCGGCGGGCCTGCGCGCGCAGCGCGTCGGGCGTGTGACCGGACACCGGCCAGGGCACGGCGGACAGTTCGGTCGTCACGACGGGCGCCTCGGGAGCGGCGGTGGGGGCCGCGCCCTCGTCCTGCTCGCCGTCCTCGGCGGCCTGCCCGTCCGTCGCCTGCTCGATGATGACGTGCGCGTTGGTGCCGCCGAAGCCGAACGAGGAGACGGCGGCGCGGCGCGGCCGGTCCGTCTCGGGCCACTCGCGCTCCTCGGTGAGGAGCTCGATCGCGCCGGCCTCCCAGTCGACGTGCGGGGACCGCTCGCCGAGGTGGAGGGTGCGGGGAATCATCCCGTGCCCGATGGCCTGCACCATCTTGATGACACCGCCGACACCGGCCGCCGCCTGCGAGTGGCCGATGTTGGACTTCAGGGAACCGAGGTACAGCGGCCGGTCCTCGGGCCGGTCCTGGCCGTAGGTGGCGAGCAGCGCCTGCGCCTCGATGGGGTCGCCCAGCGTCGTGCCGGTGCCGTGCGCCTCGACGACGTCGATGTCCGACGGCTTCAGGCCCGCGCTGGCCAGGGCCTGGCGGATGACGCGCTCCTGGGCGGGGCCGTTGGGGGCGGTCAGGCCGTTGGACGCGCCGTCCTGGTTGACGGCCGAGCCGCGCAGCACGGCCAGCACGTGGTGGCCGTTCTTCCGGGCGTCGGAGAGCCGCTCGACGAGCAGCAGGCCCACGCCCTCGGCCCAGCCGGTGCCGTCGGCGGACGCGGCGAAGGACTTGCAGCGGCCGTCGGCGGCCAGGCCGCGCAGCCGGGAGAACTCGATGAACGCCACCGGCGTGGACATCACGGTCGCGCCGCCGGCGAGCGCCAGGTCGCACTCGCCGCGCCGCAGCGCGCCCGCCGCCAGGTGGAGGGTCACCAGGGAGGACGAGCAGGCGGTGTCCACGGTCACGGCCGGGCCTTCCAGCCCGTAGTTGTAGGCGAGCCGCCCGGAGGCGATGGAGCCCGCGCTGCCGCTGAACAGGTAGCCCTCGAAGCCCTCCGGGGGCAGGTTCGGCCGGGAGCCGTAGTCGTTGTACATCACGCCGGTGAACACGCCGGTGCGGCTGCCCTTGAGGGTGGCCGGGTCGATGCCGGCCCGCTCGAAGGTCTCCCACGCGGTCTCCAGCAGCAGCCGCTGCTGGGGGTCGGCGGCGAGGGCCTCGCGCGGCGACATCCCGAAGAACGCCGGGTCGAAGAGGTCGGCGTCGTGGAGGAAGCCGCCTTCGCGGGAGTAGGACTTGCCGACCTGCTCCGGGTCCGGGTCGTAGAGGCCGTCCACGTCCCAGCCGCGGTTGCCGGGGAACTCGGAGACGGCGTCCACGCCGTCCTCGACCAGCTTCCACAGGTCCTCGGGCGAGGTGACCCCGCCCGGGTAGCGGCAGGCCATGCCCACGATGGCGATGGGCTCCTGGTCCTTGCTCTCCACTTCGCGCAGGCGCTTGCGGGCGTCCCGGGCGTCGGCGATGGCCCGCTTGAGGTATTCGCGGAGTTTTACCTCGTCAGCCACGTCTGTTCAGCTCCTGGTGAGTGCGTTCGTCAACTACTGGTGCGGCAACTACTGGTGAAGGCCGGGTGGGGCGCGGGCCGGCCGGCTCCCCGGGGGGAGCCGGCCGTACGGTGCCGGTCATTCGAGTCCGTCGAAGAGGGCGAAGAGCTCCTCGTCGCTGGCCGCGTCGAGGTCGGCGTTCTCATCGGCCTCCGGCTCAGCGGCCGCGGAGCCGGCCGCCTCGGCGGCCTCCAGCAGCTCCCGCAGCCGGGCGGCGATCCGGGCGCGGTCGTCCTCGCCCGTGGCCGCCGCCGACTCGATCGCCGCCCGCAGCCCGTCCAGGCCCGCCAGCACGGGCTCGGCCGGCGAGACCTCCTCGATGACCAGCTGGTCCTGGAGGTGGGCGGCGAGCGCGGCCGGGCTCGGGTGGTCGAAGACGAGCGTCGTCGGCAGCCGCAGCCCCGTGGCCTTGTTGAGGAGGTTGCGCAGCTCCACGGCGGTCAGCGAGTCGAAGCCCAGGTCCGAGAAGGCCCGGTCGGCGGTCACGCCGTTCGCGTCGGAGTGGCCCAGCACCTGCGCCACCTGCGCCCGGACCAGGTCGGTCAGGACCCGGCCGCGCTCCAGCGGCGACAGGGCCGCCAGCCGCTCGGTGAGCGACGGCCCGGCGTCCGCGCCGCCGCCCGCGGCGGCCGCCGCGCGCTTGGCGGGCGTCCGCACCATGCCGCGCAGCAGGACCGGCGGCTCGCCGCGCCGCAGCGCGGCCGTGTCCAGCCGGGTGACGGCCAGGACGGCCTCGCCGGTGGCCGGAGCCGCGTCGAACAGCTCCATGGCCTCCTTGGAGTTCAGCGGCAGCAGCCCGGAGCGGGCCAGGCGGCGCAGGTCCGCCTCCGCGAGGTGCCCGGCGATGGAACCGGTGTCCGCCCACAGGCCCCAGGCCAGGGACGTGCCGGGCAGGCCGTTCGCCCTGCGGTGCTCGGCGAGGGCGTCCAGGAAGGTGTTGCCCGCCGCGTAGTTGGACTGACCGGCCGTGCCGAGGAGACCGGCGACGGAGGAGTAGAGGACGAACGCGGACAGGTCCGGCAGGTCCTTGGTGAGCTCGTGGAGGTGCCACGCCGCGTCGATCTTGGGGCGCAGGACCGTGGTGAGCTGCTCGGGCGTCATCTGGGCGATGACGCCGTCCTCCAGCACGCCCGCCGTGTGGACGACGGCCGTGAGCGGGTGCTCGGCCGGGATGCCCGCGATCACGTCCGCGAGCGCGGCGCGGTCGACGACGTCGACGGCGGCGAGCGTCACGGTGGCACCCAGCTCGGTCAGCTCGTCGCGCAGCTCCGCCGCCCCGGGGGCGTCGGCGCCGCGCCGGCTGAGCAGCAGCAGGTGGCGTGCGCCGTGCTGGGTGACCAGGTGCCGGGCGAGGATGCCGCCGAGGGCGCCGGTGGCGCCGGTGACGAGCGTGGTGCCGCGGTACCGGGCGGGTGAGGTGTCCTCCGTCCGCTCGGCGCGGGCCAGGCGCGGGACGAGGAGGGCCTCGCCCCGGACGGCGAGCTGGGGCTCGCCGCCGGCGACGGCGGCGGTCACCTGGTCCTCGGTCGCGGTGCCGTCGACGTCGACGATGCCGATGCGGCCCGGGTTCTCCGTCTGCGCGGAGCGGAGGAGGCCCCAGACGCCGGCGTGGGGGAGGTCGGTGACGTCCTCCTCGCCGACGGCGACGGCGTTGCGGGTGACGACGACGAGGCGGGAGTCGGCGAGGCGCTCGTCCGCCAGCCACGCGCGGGTCAGCTCCAGGGTGGCCTGGAGGGCCGCGTGGGCCTGCTCGGCGGTGTCGCCTTCGCCGTCGCCGCCCGCGACCGGGGCGAGGACGACGGCGGGGGCCGCCGTGCCCTCGTCCAGCGCCGCGGTGAGGGCGGCCAGGTCCGGGTGCGTCGTGGTGCCCGTGAGGAGCGGTGCGGCGCCGTCGTGGAGTTGTGCCCACCCGTCCCGCCCAGCGGGACGATTGCCCACAACGGGCGTCCACGTCACCTTGAGGAGGCCGTCCTGTGCCGTGTTGCCCGCCGCGAGGAGGGCTTCCTTCGACAGGGGGCGGAGGGTCAGGGACTCCACCGTGGCGACCGGCTGGCCCGCGCCGTCGGCCACCGTCAGGGAGGCCAGGAGCGTGGTGGGCTCCGGGGACTCCAGCGAGAGGCGCACCCGAAGGACCGTGGCGCCCGTGGCGTGGACGGTCGCGCCGGACCACGAGAACGGCAGCCACGAGGGGCCGTCCGCCGAGGCCACGCCCGGCAGCAGCGGGTGGAGCGCGGCGTCCAGCAGCGCCGGGTGGAGGGCGAACGCGGCCGTGTCGGCGCGCAGTTCCTCCGCCAGGGCCACCTCGGCGTACAGCTCGTTCTCGCCCTGCCAGACCCGGCGCAGGCCCTGGAAGGCCGGGCCGTAGCCGTAGCCCTGGTCGGCGAGCCGGTCGTAGACGCCGTCCAGCGGCACCTCGGTGGCGCCGGCCGGCGGCCAGACCACCAGGTCGGCCGGGGCGGCCCGGCCGGTGGTGAGGGTGCCGGAGGCGTGGAGGGTCCACGCCCGGTCGGCGTCGCCGTCGTCGGGCCGCGAGTGGATCTCGACGGTCCGGAGGCCCTGCCCGCCGTCCGCGCCGACGGCCAGCTGCAGCTGGACGGCGCCGCGCTCGGGCAGCACCAGCGGCGCGGCCAGGGTCAGCTCCTCCAGCGAGTCGCAGCCCGCGTGCTCGCCGGCGCGCAGCGCCAGCTCCAGCAGGCCCGTGCCGGGCAGCAGCACCGAGCCGAGCACGGCGTGGTCGGCCAGCCAGGGGTGGGTGGTGCGGGACACCCGGCCGGTGAAGACGTACTCGTCGCGCTCGGCGAGCTGGACGGCGGCGCCCAGCAGCGGGTGGTCCGCCGCGCCCAGGCCCAGCCCGGCCGCGCCGCCGCCGGCCGAGGCCGGGGCGTTGAGCCAGTACCGCTGGTGGCGGAAGGCGTAGGTGGGCAGGGCGACCCGGCGGGCGCCGGGGAAGACGGCCGGCCAGTCGGTGCGCACGCCCCGCGCGATGAGCTGGGCGAACGCGGCCGCGGCCGTACGGTCCTCGGGGCGGCCCCGGCGCAGCGCCGGGGTGAGCGAGGCGGCCTCGCCGGTCAGGCCCTCCTGGACGAGGGCGGTGAGCACTCCGTCCGGGCCGAGCTCCAGCCAGTCGGTGACGCCCTGCTCCTCCAGGTACCGCACGCCGTCCAGGAAGCGGACGGCCTGGCGGATGTGCCGGGCCCAGTAGTCGGGCGAGGTCAGCTCCTCGGCGGTGGCGAGGGTGCCGGTGACGTTGGAGACGACGGGGATGCGCGGGGCGTGGAAGGTGAGCCCGGCCGCGACGGCCCGGAACTCGTCCAGCACGTCCGCCATGTGCGGGGAGTGGAAGGCGTGGCTGACGGACAGCCGCTTGGTCTTGGCGCCGCGTTCGCGCCAGAGGGCCACCAGTTCCTCGACGGCGTCCTCGTCCCCGGAGATCACCGTGGAGCGGGGGCCGTTGACGCCGGCGACCGCCACGCGCTCCCCGTCGCCGTAGGCGTCGAGGGTCGCGAGGACGTCCTCCTCCGTGGCCTGGATCGCGGCCATCGCGCCGCCGTCGCGGGCGGCCTGCATCAGCCGGCCGCGCTCGGCGACGAGGTGGCAGGCGTCCGCGAGGTCGAGGACCCCGGCCAGGTGGGCCGCGGTGACCTCGCCGATGGAGTGGCCGAGGAGGTAGTCGGGGGTCAGCCCGTGATGGGCGGCGAGCCGGAACAGGGCGGTCTCCACGGCGAACAGCGCCGCCTGCGTGAAGACGGTCATGTCCAGCAGGGCCGCGTCCGGGGAGCCCTCGGCGGCGAACAGCACGTCCTTCAGCGGACGCGGCAGCTCGGCGTCGAGGTGGGCGCAGACCTCGTCCAGGGCGGCCGCGAAGACCGGCGAGGACGCGTACAGCTCACGGCCCATGCCCAGGCGCTGGGAGCCCTGCCCGGTGAAGAGGAACGCGGTCTTCCCGCGCCGGCCGCCGGTGGCCCGGACGACGGCGGGGGAGGACTCGCCGCCCGCCAGCGCCTCCAGCCCGGCGAGGAGTTCGTCGCGGTCGGCGCCGACGACGGCCGCCCGGTGCTCGTGGAGGGCGCGGGTGGTGGCCAGCGAGTATCCGACGTCGGCCGGCTCCAGCTCGGGGTGGGCGCCGAGGTGGGCGCGCAGCCGCTCGGCCTGGGCCCGTACGGCCTCCTCGCTGCGGCCGGAGACCAGCCACGGCAGGACGCCGCCGTCGGCCGGACGCTCCGCCGTCTTCTCCTCGGCCGGGGCGACGGGCCGCTCGATGATGACGTGGGCGTTGGTGCCGCTGATGCCGAAGGAGGAGACGGCGGCGCGGCGGGCACGGCCCGCGTCGGGCCACGCCCGCTCCTCGGTGAGGAGCTCGATCGCGCCGGCCTCCCAGTCGACGTGCGGGGAGCGCTCGTCGGCGTGGAGGGTGCGCGGCAGCGTGCCGTGCTCCATCGCCTGGATCATCTTGATGATGCCGCCGACGCCCGCCGCGGCCTGCGAGTGGCCGATGTTGGACTTCAGGGAGCCGAGGTACAGCGGCCGGTCCTCGGGCCGGTCCTGGCCGTAGGTGGCGAGCAGCGCCTGCGCCTCGATGGGGTCGCCCAGGGTCGTGCCGGTGCCGTGGGCCTCCACCGCGTCCACGTCGGACGGCTGGAGCCCGGCGTTGGCCAGAGCCTGGCGGATGACGCGCTCCTGGGCCGGGCCGTTGGGCGCGGTCAGGCCGTTGGAGGCGCCGTCCTGGTTGACGGCGGAGCCGCGCAGCACCGCGAGCACCTGGTGCCCGTTGCGCTCGGCGTCGGAGAGCCGCTCGACGAGCAGCAGGCCCACGCCCTCGGCCCAGCCGGTGCCGTCCGCGTCGGCGGAGAAGGACTTGCAGCGGCCGTCGGGCGAGAGCCCGCGCTGCCGGGAGAACTCGATGAAGACGTGCGGTCCGGCCATCACGGTCACACCGCCCGCGAGCGCCATGTCGCACTCGCCCGAGCGCAGCGCGTTCGCCGCCAGGTGCAGGGCGACCAGCGAGGACGAGCAGGCGGTGTCCACGGTCACGGCCGGGCCCTCCAGCCCGTACGTGTAGGACAGCCGGCCCGAGACGACGCTGGAGAGGTTGCCCGCGAGCAGGAAGCCCTCGAACTCCTCGGGCGTGCCGGCCAGGCGCGACGCGTAGTCGTCGTACATGGCGCCGGTGAACACACCGGTGTTGGTGCCGCGCACGGCGGCCGGGTCGATGCCGGCGCTCTCGAAGGTCTCCCACGCGGTCTCCAGCAGCAGCCGGTGCTGCGGGTCGGTCGCGGTGGCCTCGCGCGGCGAGATGCCGAAGAACTCCCGGTCAAACAGGTCGGCGTCGTGGAGGAAACCGCCGTGCCGGACGTAGGAGCTGCCGGTCTTCTCCGGGTCGGGGTCGTAGAGCGTGTCGAGGTCCCAGCCGCGGTTGACGGGGAACTCGCTGACGGCGTCCACGCCGTCGGCCACGAGCCGCCACAGGCCCTCGGGGGAGGTGACGCCACCGGGGTAGCGGCAGGCCATGCCGACGATGGCGATCGGCTCGTCGGCGGAGGCGGCGGAACGGACGGCCTTCGTCACGGCCTTCGTGCCGCTGTCGCCCACCTTGGAGAGCAGGAACGCGGCGAGCGCGGCCGGCGAGGGGTGGTCGAAGACGGCGGTGGTCGGCAGCCGCAGAGCGGTGATGCTGTTGAGGCGGTTGCGCAGCTCCACACCGGAGAGGGAGTCGAAACCGAGCTCCTTGAAGGCCCGTTCGGGGTCGACGGTGGTGGCGTTCGCGTGGCCGAGCACGGCCGCGACGACGCCCCGGACGAGCTCGGTCACCGCGCCCGCGCGCTCGCCCTCGGGCAGCGCGTTGATCGACTGCGCCCAGTCCCCCTGGTTCTGCCCGGCGCCGGCCGCCGCGCGGGCGGTCCGGCGCGGGGCGCGGGTACGGACCAGGCCGCGCAGCAGGGCGGGGGGCTGGTCCGCCGCCGCGAACGTCGCGAGGTTCAGCGCGGCGGGCACGTACAGGGGCTCGCCACCCGCGAGGGCCGCGTCGAACAGGGCGAGCCCGAGCTCCGGGGTGAGCGGCGAGACACCGGCCCGCGTCCAGCGCGCCAGGTCGGCCTCGCCGAGCGTGCCGCCCATGCCGTGGGTGGCGTCCCACAGACCCCAGGCGAGCGAGGTGGCGGGCAAGCCCTGCGCCTTGCGGTGCGCGGCGAGGGCGTCCAGGTAGGTGTTGGCGGCCGCGTAGTTGGCCTGACCGGCGGTGCCGGTGATGCCGGAGACGGACGAGAAGAGGACGAAGGCGGAGAGGGTCGCGATGTCCTTGGTGAGCTCGTGGAGGTGCCGGGCGGCGTCCACCTTGGGACGCATGACGGTCTCGAGCTGCTCCTCGGTGAGGGCGGCGACGGTCGCGTCGTCGAGGACACCGGCGGTGTGGACGACGGCGGTCAGCGGGTGCGCGTCGTCGACCTGCGAGAGGAGTTGCGCGACCGCGTCGCGGTCGGCGGCGTCGGCGGCGGCGACGGTCACTTCGGCGCCGAGGGAGTTGAGCTCGGCGACGAGCTCCTTGGCACCGGGGGTGGCCGCTCCTCGGCGGCTGCTCAGGAGGAGGTGGCGGACGCCGTGGGTCTCCACGAGGTGCCGGGCGAACAGGGCGCCGAGGCCACCGGTGCCGCCGGTGATCAGGACGGTGCCTGAATTCAGCCCCTCCGGTGATTGAGGAGCGGGGTCCGGGGCGGAGCCCCGGGAATCGGGAAGGGGCGGGACCGGGGCAGCCTCCGCCCGTGCCAGGCGCGGCACGCGCAGTTCGCCGCCCCGGATCGCCAGCTGGGGCTCACCCGTCGCGATGGCGGAGGCCAGCAGCCCGTCGTCGTCCGCGTCCACCAGGACGAACCGCCCCGGGTGCTCGGACTGCGCCGCCCGCACCAGACCCCACACCGGGGCCGAGGCGAGACCGGTCACGTCCTCCTCGCCGACGGCTATCGCGCCACGCGTGACGAACACCAGCCGCGATTCCTCCAGCCGCTCGTCCGCCAGGAACGCCCGCACGAGGCGCAGCGCGTGCCGGACGTCCGCCGGGCGGGCGACGACGACCTCGGCCGCCGGCAGCGATTCCCCGTCCGTCTCGGCCCATGTGACGGCGGCGCCGTCGGCCGTGGCGACGGTCGGCCACTCCACCACGAACAGCGCGTCCGGCCCGGAAGCCTTCGGCGCGAGCTTCGCCTTCTCGACCGGCCGCAGCGTCAGCGCGCCCACGGAGGCGACCGCCTCGCCCGCCGCGTCGGCCAGGTCGATGGAGACGGTGTCCGTCCCCACCGGCGAGATCCGCACCCGCAGGGCCGTCGCCCCGGCCGCGTACAGCGCGATGTCGTTCCACGCGAAGGGGAGCCGGATCTGCTCCGGCGCCGACGGGTCGGCGGCGTCCAGCACCAGCGGGTGGAGGACGGCGTCGAACAGCGCCGGGTGGAGGGCGAAGCCGTCGAGGTCGGTGCCCTCGGGCAGCCGGACCTCGGCGTAGACGTCGTCCCCCGCGCGCCAGATGCCCGCCAGGCCCTGGAAGGCGGGCCCGTAGCCGTAGCCGAGGGTGGCCAGCCGCTCGTAGACGTCGGTCAGTGGCTCGGCGACCGCACCGGCCGGCGGCCACGCGGCGAGCGGGGACGCGGCGGGCGCGGCCGGCAGCGGCGCCGGGGCGAGGGTGCCGGCGGCGTGGAGGGTCCACGGCCGGGGCTCGTCGCCCACGGACGTCTCCGCGCGGGCGTGGATGGTGAACGGGCGGCTGCCGGACGCCTCGGCCGCCGCGACGGCGACCTGGACGCGGACCGCGCCCCGCTCGGGCAGGACGAGCGGCGCCCGCAGGGTGAGCTCCTCCACCTGGCCCGTGCCGGCCCGGTCGCCCGCGGCGACGGCCAGCTCGATGAAGGCCGTGGCGGGGACGAGCACGGTGCCGTCGATGGCGTGGTCGGCCAGCCACGGGTGGGTGGCCAGGGAGAGGCGGCCGGCGAGCAGCAGGTCCTCGCGGTCGGCGAGTTCGACGGCGGTGGCCAGCAGCGGGTGGTCGGCCATGTCCAGGCCGAGGCCGCGCGCGTCGGCGGCGGGCCGGGCCGCGAGCCAGTAGTGGGCGCGCTGGAAGGCGTATGTGGGCAGGTCGGTGGCCGAGCCGCCGGGGAAGAACGACGCGGCGTCGAGCGGCGCGCCGACCGCGTGGGCCTGGGCGAGCCCGGCGATGAGGGTCTCCGCCTCGGGGCGGCCCTTGCGCAGCAGCGCGACGGCCGTGGCGCCGTCCCCGGACAGGGAGTTGCGCGCCAGCGCCGTGAGCACGGCGTCGGGGCCGAGCTCGACGAACACGGTGGCGCCCTGCTCCTCCAGCGCCCGGACGGCGTCGGCGAAGCGCACGGCCCGCCGGATCTGGTTCACCCAGTAGTCGGGCGTGGCGAGCTCGCCCGGCTCGGCCGGGCGGCCGGTGACGGTGGAGACGATCGGCAGGGCGGGCTCGTGGAAGGTGAGCCCGGCCGCCACGGCCCGGAACTCCTCCAGCACGTCGTCCATGTGCGGCGAGTGGAAGGCGTGGCTGACGGTGAGCCGGTGGGTCTTGCGGCCCTGCTCGCGCAGCCGCGCGGCGACGGCCTCGGCGACGGTCTCGTCACCGGAGATCACCACGGCGTCGGGGCCGTTGACGGCGGCGACGGACACGGCGTCCTCGTGGCCCGCCAGCAGCGGCAGCACCTCGTCCTCGGTGGCCTGGATCGCGATCATCGCGCCGCCGGAGCGGGCGGACTGCATCAGCCGGCCGCGCGCGGCGACCAGCGCGGCGGCGTCGGCCAGCGAGAGCACGCCCGCGACGTGCGCGGCGGCGAGCTCGCCGATGGAGTGGCCGGCGAGCAGGTCGGGCGTGAGCCCGTGGTGCTCCAGCAGCCGGAACAGCGCGACCTCGATCGCGAACAGCGCGGGCTGGGTGTAGCGGGTCTCGTGCAGCAGGGCGGCGTCCTCGCCGTCCTCCTCCGCGAAGACGAGCTTCTTCAGCGGCCGCTCCAGGTGCTTGTCCAGTTCCTCGGCGACGGCGTCGAAGGCGGCGGCGAACACCGGCTGCCCGGCATGGAGTTCACGTCCCATGCCGACCCGCTGGGCGCCCTGCCCGGTGAAGAGGAACGCGGTACGGCCCGCGCGGGCGGCGCTGCCGGTCACCACGTTCCCGGCGTCCACGCCCTGGGCGAGCGCGCCGAGCCCGGCGAGGAACTCCTCGCTCGTCCGGCCGGTCACCACGGCGCGCCGCTCGAAGGCGGTCCGGGCGGTGGCCAGCGAGAAGCCGACGTCGGCGGGGTGGGCGCCGGTGGCGTCGACCAGCTCGCGCAGCCGGCCGGCCTGCTCGCGCAGGGCGGCCTCGTCGCGGGCGGTGAGCACCCAGGGGGCGCGCACGGCGAGATCACCGGCGGTCAGGGCGCGGGGCGTCTCGTCGGCCTGCTCGATGACGACGTGGGCGTTGGTGCCGCTGATGCCGAAGGAGGAGATCGCGGCGCGGCGCGGGCGGCCCGCGTCGGGCCAGGCGCGCTCCTCGGTCAGCAGCTCGACGGCGCCGGAGGTCCAGTCGACGTGGCTGGTGGGCTCGTCGACGTGGAGGGTCCGGGGGAGCTTGGCGTGCCGGATGGCCTCCACCATCTTGATGAGGCCGCCGACGCCGGCCGCCGCCTGGGCGTGGCCGATGTTGGACTTCAGCGAGCCCAGGTACAGCGGTGCCTCGCGGTCGGCGGCGCGGCCGTAGGTGGCGAGCAGCGCCTCGGCCTCGATGGGGTCGCCGAGCTTGGTGCCGGTGCCGTGCGCCTCGACGGCGTCGACGTCGGCGGGGGTGAGCCGGGCGTCGGCCAGGGCCTGGCGGATGACGCGCTGCTGCGAGGGCCCGTTGGGGGCGGTGAGGCCGTTGGAGGCGCCGTCCTGGTTGATGGCGGTGCCCCGGATGACGGCGAGGACCTTGTGGCCGTTCTTCCGGGCGTCGGAGAGCCGCTCGACGAGGAGGAGGCCCACGCCCTCGGCCCAGGAGGTGCCGTCGGCGCCCTCGGCGAAGGACTTGGAGCGGCCGTTCGCGGCGAGGCCGCGCTGGCGGGAGAACTCCACGAACATGCCCGGCGAGGACATCACGGTCGCGCCACCGGCGATGGCCAGCGTCGACTCGCCCGAGCGCAGCGAGCGCACGGCCATGTGGAGGGCCACCAGCGAGGAGGAGCAGGCGGTGTCGACGGTGACGGCGGGGCCGACGAGGCCCAGCTGGTAGGCGATGCGGCCGGACATCACGCTGGAGGTGGTGCCGGTGAGCAGGTGCCCCTCGACGCTCTCGGGCGCCTCGTGCATGCGCGGGCCGTAGTCGAGGGCGGTGGCGCCGACGAACACGCCGGTGCGGCTGCCCTTGAGGCGCTCGGCGTCCAGACCGGCCCGCTCGACGGCCTCCCAGGCGGTCTCCAGCAGCAGCCGCTGCTGGGGGTCCATGGCGAGGGCCTCGCGGGGGGAGATGCCGAAGAAGCCGGCGTCGAAGAGCGCGGCCTCGTGGAGGAAGCCGCCCTCGCGGACGGAGCTCTTGCCGTTGGCGCCGGGGTCGAGGTCGTGGAGGTCCTCGTCCCAGCCGCGGTCGGTGGGGAAGCCGGAGACGGCGTCCACGCCGCCCTCGACGAGCTTCCACAGGTCCTCGGGGGAGGTGACGCCACCGGGGTAGCGGCAGGCCATGCCGATGATGGCGATGGGCTCGCCCTCCGCGCCCGCCACGGCCAGGTCGTCCTCGCCCTCGGCGGCGCCGGTGAGCTCGGCCTCCAGGTGGGCGGCGAGGGCCTCGGGGGTGGGGTGGTCGAAGAGCAGGCCGCTGGGCAGCCGCAGCCCGGTGGCCTCGGCCAGGGCGGTGCGCAGCTCCACGGACATCAGGGAGTCGAGGCCCAGGTCCTTGAACGGTGAGCGGAACTCGACGCGGCGGCCCGGCGCGTACTCCAGGACGGCGGCGACGTGCGCCCCGACCAGCTCGGCGACGGCGCGGCGGCGCTCGGCCTCGGACAGCCCGGCGAGCCGGGCCCCGAGCTCGCCCCGGGGAGCGCGCGAAGCCGGTTCATGAGTGGTGGAAGGAAGCGCGGCGACGGACCGGCCGACGCCGTCGAGCCAGTACCGCTCGCGCTGGAACGCGTACGTGGGCAGGGGCACCCGCACGGCGCCGGAGCCCTCGAAGGCGGTGGCCCAGTCGACGGAGGAGCCGCGCACGGAGAGCGTGGCGAGCGCGGTCAGCAGGGTCTGCGGCTCGCTGCGGCCCTTGCGGAGCGCGGGCACGGAGGCGGCGACGGAGGCGTCCCGCAGGGATTCGGCGACCATCGCGGAGCAGACGCCGTCGGGGCCCAGCTCCAGGAAGGTGGTGACGCCCGCGTCCTCCAGGGCACGGGTGGCGTCGGCGAAGCGCACCGGGCGGGAGACGTGCTCCACCCAGTAGTCGGGGGACGTCCACAGGCCGTCGGCGATGACCTCGCCGGTGACGGTGGAGACGGCCGCGATGCGCGGCTCGTGGAAGGTCAGCCCCTCGACGACCGCGCGGAACTCCGCCAGCATCGGGGCCATCAGCGGCGAGTGGAAGGCGTGGCTGACGGTGAGCCGCTTGGTCTTGCGGCCCTGCTCGCGCAGGGTCGCGGCGATCTCCTCGGCCACGTCCTCGGCACCGGCGATTACCACCGAGCGCGGGCCGTTGACGGCGGCGACGGCCACCGCGTCCTCGCGGCCGGCCAGCAGCGGGAGGACCTCGTCCTCGGTGGCCTGGATCGCGATCATCGCGCCGCCGGCGGGCAGTTCCTGCATCAGCCGGCCGCGCGCGGCGATCAGCGCGGCGGCGTCGGTCAGCGAGAGGACGCCCGCGACGTGTGCGGCGGCGACCTCGCCGATGGAGTGGCCCGCCAGGTAGTCGGGGCGCACGCCCCAGGACTCCACGAGCCGGAAGAGGGCGACCTCGACGGCGAACAGCGCGGGCTGCGTCCAGCGGGTCTCGTCCAGGCCCTCGCCGCTCGCGATCACCTCGCGCAGCGGGCGCGGCAGGTGGGCGTCGAGGGCGGCGCACACCTCGGCGTAGGCGGCGGCGAAGACCGGGAAGACCCGGGCCAGCTCCTCGCCCATGCCGGCGCGCTGGGCGCCCTGGCCGGTGAAGACCACGCCCAGCAGGCCGGGCTGGACGGTGCCGGAGACCAGCCCCTGGGCGGGGGCGCCGGAGGCGAGCGCGTCCAGGCCCGCGAGCAGCGCGTCCCGGTCCTCGCCGAGGACGACGGCGCGGTGGTCGAAGACGGTCCGGGAGGAGATCAGCGACCAGCCGACATCGGAGGGGGAGAGCGACTCGTCGCCGCGCACGGCGGCGGCCAGCCGCGCGGCCTGCGCGGAGAGCGCCTCGGGGCCGCGCGCGGAGATCGTCCACGGGGTGACGACCGGGGCGTCGCCCGGCTCGGGACGGGCGGCGGGGGCCGGGCCGGAGGTGAGGACGACGTGGGCGTTGGTGCCGCCCATGCCGAACGAGGAGACGCCCGCGACGAGTTCGCCGTCCGGCTGCGGCCACGCGGTCAGCTCGCGCTGGACGGCCAGGCCCAGCTCGGCGAGCGGGATGCGGGGGTTGGGCGTCTCGAAGTTGAGGCTCGCGGGCAGCCGCTCGTGGTCGAGCGCCAGCAGGGCCTTGAGCAGGCCGACGATGCCGGCGGCGCCCTCCAGGTGGCCCACGTTGGTCTTGGCCGAGCCGACCAGCAGCGGCTTGCCCTGGCGTGCGGTGCCGAGGACGGCGCCCAGGGCGGCCGCCTCGATGGGGTCGCCGACGGGCGTGCCGGTGCCGTGGAGTTCGACGTACTGCACGGCGCGCGGGTCGACGCCCGCCTTCTGGTACGCCTCGCGCAGCACCTGCTCCTGCGCCGTCTGGCTGGGGACGGTCAGGCCCGGCGTGGTGCCGTCGTTGTTGACCGCGCTGCCGCGGATCACACCGTAGATGTGGTCGCCGTCCGCGACCGCCCGGGACAGCGGCTTGAGGACGACGACGCCGCCGCCCTCGCCGCGCACGAACCCGTTGGCGCGGGCGTCGAAGGTGTAGGTGACGCCGTCGGGGGAGAGGCCGCCGAAGCGCTCCTCGGTGACGGCGTTCTCGGCGAGCACGTTGAGGTTCACACCGGCGGCGATGGCCATCGCGGACTCGCCGGAGCGCAGCGACTCGCAGGCCAGGTGGACGGCCACGAGCGAGGAGGACTGCGCGGCGTCGACGGTCAGGCTGGGGCCGCGCAGGCCCAGGTAGTACGAGACGCGGTTGGCGATCACACCGCGGTTGACGCCCGTCATGGTGTGCTGGGTGACGGCCTGCTCGCCGTGCTGGTAGAGCAGGGCCGAGTAGTCGTCGCGCAGCGTGCCGACGAAGACTGCCGTGCGGCTGCCCTCCAGCTCGGCGGGGACGATCCCGGCGTCCTCCAGGGCCTCCCAGGCCAGCTCCAGGACCAGGCGCTGCTGCGGGTCCATGGTGGCGGCCTCGCGGGGCGAGATGCCGAAGAAGGCGGCGTCGAAGGTGTCGACGCGGTCCAGGAACCCGGCCCGGCGGACACCGAGGGCGCCTCCGTCGCTCCCGCCCGCCAGCGCCGACTCCCAACGTCCCTCGGGGACCTCGGTGATGGCGCTCCTACCGGTGCTCAGCAGTTCCCAGAACTCCGCCGGGCCCGCCGCCATCGGGAGCCGGCAGGACAGGCCGACGACCGCGATGGCCTCGGATCCGTCCCGGAGCGCCGTGACCCCATCGGGGGTGTGCTTCTTCGTCATCGCGCCCAGCAGCCCTTTCCTCGCTGAATTCCTCAACGGCCCATAAACATTTCGAGAACGCCGCGACCCGGCCCTGCCACCTGCTCGAATTCCGCCCGGCGGTCCCGTGCTACAACACATGAATCCTGCACAGATCCTAGGCAGTTGACGTCCTGCGGTACTTCAGCGACCGGTCACGGTGCGGTAATCGACGCGCCGCCGAAAGGGGTGAGCGGCGCATTACCCCTCGGTGAGCGGGGGGTTGCGAACGCCGGGCTAGGGTCCGCTTGGATTTTCGGCCCATACCCATAAGGCCCCTGACCCAAAGCCCCCGTACCTCACAGAAAGTGGGAGCAGCCACGCCATGAGCCAGCTCACCAACGAAGTCGAAAAGCACACCGACCTCTATGTCGAGGCCTTCAACCGGGGCGACGCCGACGCGGTCAACGCCTTCTACACGGACGAGGCCGTCGCCGTCTGGGAGCCGGGCAAGCCGCTGACCGGCCAGGCCCGCAAGGACAGCGTCAAGGAGTTCCTCGCCTTCGGCCCGAAGATGACGGCCAAGGTCCGCCAGTCCTTCGTCACCGGCGACACCGCCCTGCTGATCGTCGACTGGGTCATCGACACGGTCGACGCGGACGGCGAGCCCGAGCAGCTCAAGGGCGTCGGCGTCGACGTGCTGCGCCTGGGCGAGGACGGCAACTGGCGCTACGCCATCGACGACCCGTACGGCCAGGCCGAGTAAGGCCGGCGTCGGCGGCTCGCGGCCGTCCCGGCCGTGAGCCCGCCCGTCGCTCCGGCGTCAGGGCACCTCTCGCATCAGCTCGTACCAGCTCGCATCAGCGTCACCGGCGCTCCGGCGCCACAGGGGGAGAACGATTTCCGTGAACACCGACAGTTTCGCCACCACCGCGGCCGACGACGACGCCGCCCACCGCACCGGCCGGCGCCCCTCGCGGCGTACGGTCCTCAAGGCGGCGGGCGCGACCGCCCTGGCCGTCTCGGCCGCGAGCGCGCTGGCCGGACCCGCGTACGCCGGGGAGGACTCCGAGGACTCCGAGTCGGCCACGCGGGACTTCATCGTCATCGGCGCGGGCTTCGCCGGTGTCACGGCGGCGCGCGAACTGCGCGCCAAGGGCAAGCGGGTGACGATCCTGGAGGCCCGGAGCCGGATCGGCGGCCGGACCTGGACCGACACCTTCGCGGGCCAGCAGGTGGAGATGGGCGGCACCTGGGTGGAGCCGACGCAGCCGCACATCGCCAAGGAGCTCAAGCGCTACAGCATCGGTCTGGAGGAGGAGGACCCGCTGGACCGCATGCTCCTGCCGACCCCGAACGGCCCCAAGGCGTTCACCCCCGCCGAGGGCAACGCGGCGATGGGCCCGCTGTTCGAGAAGCTCTTCGCGGGCTCCAAGCAGTACTTCGAGCGTCCCTTCCAGCCGCTGTACCGCGCGGACCTGCTCCAGAAGCTCGACAAGCTGTCGCTGCGCGACCGGCTGAACGAGCTGAAGCTGTCGCCCGCCGACGAGATGCTGATCAACGGCCAGACCGCGATCTACTCGGGCGGTGCCAGCACCGAGGGCGCCCTGACGATGCTGGCCCAGTGGTGGGCCATGGCCGGCTGGAACAACGAGGGCTGGAGCGACACCCAGCGGTACCGGATGAAGCCCGGCACCGTCGGGATGCTCAGCGCGATGATCGCGGAGGCCAAGCCGACGATCGTGTTCAACGCCCCGGTGGCCTCCGTCGCCGAGTCGGGCGACCGCGTCCACGTCACCACCCGCGCCGGGAAGACGTACTCGGCCAAGGGCGTCGTGGTGGCCGTGCCGGTCAACGTCTGGCACACCATCAAGTTCACCCCGGGGCTGCCCGCCGCCCACACGGCCGCCGCCTCCCAGGGCATCGGGGTGAAGCACGCCCTGAAGATCTGGATCCACGCCCGCGAGGGCCAGGGCCGGTTCTACGGCCAGTCGGCCGAGGGCGGCTCGCCGATCCCGATGTTCATCCCCTACAAGAAGACCTCCGAGGGCCAGCTGTACGTCGGCTTCAGCGTCGACCCCAAGCTCGACCCGACGAACACCGCCCAGGTCAAGGACGCCGTGAAGAAGCTCGGCGCGGACCTGGACATCATCGGTCTGCGGGCGCAGAACTGGGGCGCCGACGAGTTCTCCCGCGGCGGCTGGGCCTTCCGCAAGCCCGGTCAGCTGACCTCGCTCTACCCCGACGTCCTGAACCAGGCCACGAGCAGGATCACCTTCGCCAGCGGCGACATCGCGGAGGGCTGGACCGGCTTCATCGACGGCGCGATCGAGTCGGGCCTGCGCGCCGCCCAGCTGGCCAACGGCGAGATGTGACACCCCTCGTCCGGCGGTTCCCCCGCCGGACCCCTCCCCCCGGGGGCACCCGCGTGAAGGGTGCCCGGAACAGTAGAGAGAAGGACGTAACCCGCCATGACCACGTTCACCGTGCCCTTCGACCCCGAGAAGCCCGACCTCACCGACGACACCTGGACCCAGAACGAGATCTTCCTCCAGGTCTTCAACTCCGGTAACGGCGAGTTCTTCGACAGCCTCTACCGCGAGGACTCCATCTCCAACTTCTCCGGCGAGCCCCTCACGGGCGAGGCCCGCCTGAAGTTCTTCAAGGAGTTCCTGGCCACCAAGCCCAAGCTGGAGGCCAAGGTCACCTTCGCCCACACGGCCGGCGACGTGGCCCTGATCGGTGTCGACTACGCCATCGACGGCGTCAACGCCGCGGGCGAGCCCTTCCACCTGGAAGGCATCTGCACCGACGTCCTGGTCAAGGTCGAGGACGGCCGCTGGCTGATGGCCATCGACCGCCCCGTGGCCCGGGGCGGCCTGGTCGCCTAATCACCCGGACCGACCCCCCGGAACCGGCGCTCCTGGAACCGGCGCTCCGTAGAAGTGCGGCCCCTGCCCTCGGTCCCCCGCCGAGGGCAGGGGCCGCCGCCGCGTAAAACATACCGATTATGCGGTATGGTCGGACGTATGTCCGGTCAGTCGTTCACCGACGGTCTGGTGACCGCCCTCGGGGTCATCGGCGGCAAGTGGAAGCCCCTGATCATCGCCGAACTCCACCGGCGGCCACGCCGCTTCGGCGAGCTCAGACGCGCCCTGCCCGGCGTCAGCGAGAAGGTGCTCAGCCAGCAGCTGCGCGAGATGGAGCTGGACGGCGTCGTCGATCGCGAGGTCTGTCTGTCCATCCCGCCCCGGGCCGTGCAGTACTCGCTCACCGAGCTCGGCCTGACCCTCCACGAGAGCCTGCTGCCCCTCGCCGCCTGGGGTGAGCTGCACGAACTGCGCATGCTGGCACCCTCCGGGTGAAGCTGGCACAACGCCTTCGAACGGACCTCGAGAGAACCTCTAGAGGCCGCCACTAGCCTTCCCGTCGACTTCAGTGGGTGAACGAGCGCGGGAACAGAAAGCTGCACACAGAACCGAGTTTGACTCTCCGTGACGTAACGTCGCGCCGCATGGCCCACGGCAAGCCGCCTTCTGAATCAACCGGCGACAACCTTTGCAAAACGATGCAAAAAGATCTTGGGTGAGCGATGCGGTTTCGAATGCTAGGTCCTCTGGAAGTCATTGACGCCGACCGCCCCGTGGCACTGGGCGGCATCAAACAGCGCGCCACGCTCGGCTTCCTGCTGTTGCAGGCCAACAGAGTGGTGGCCACCAGCCAGTTGCTGCGGGCCCTGTGGCCCGTGGACGAGGCGCCCACCTCGGCCCGGAAGATCCTCCAGAACGCCGTCTGGGGGCTGCGCGGCGTGCTCTCGGCCGGCGCGGACGGGACCGGCGGCACGAGCGCCCCGGCCCTGCTGACCCAGGCGCCCGGCTACGTCCTGCGCGTCGACCCCGACGACGTCGACCTCCACCGCTTCCAGCGCCAGGTCGAGGCGGGCCGCGCGAAGTTCTCCGCCGGCGCCCCCGAGGACGCCGCGAAGCTGCTGCGCGAGGCCCTCACCCTCTGGCAGGGCCCCGCCCTCGCCGACCTGGTGGAGACCGGCATCGCCTGGCCCGAGCTGGCCGCCGTGGAGAAGGCCCGGCTCGACGCCATGGAGGACTACTTCGAGGCCGAGCTCGCCTGCGGCCGCCACCAGGCCGTCCTCGGCGAACTCGAGACCATGGTCGCCACCGAGTCCCTGCGGGAACGTTCCTGCGGGCAGTTGATGCTCGCCCTCTACCGCTGCGGCCGGCAGGCCGACGCCCTCGCCGTCTACGACAAGGTGCGCACCACCCTCGTCGAGGACCTCGGTCTGGAGCCCGGCCGCTCGCTGCGCGACCTCCAGCACGCCATCCTCACCCACGACCCCGCGCTCTCCCTGCCCCCGGCCCGGCTCCTGGGCGCCGCCCCCTACCAGGCGGGCCGCCGCACCGCCCGCGAGCAGACCGCCGAGATCCCGGCCCAGCGCCGCCCGGCCACCGCCGGCGTGCCCCTGGCCTCCGTGCCCGACCCGGCCCCCGCCGCCGCGGCCCCCCAGGGCCGTCCGTCCGGCGCGGCGCCCGCCGAGCGCCGGACCGGGGCGACCGTCACCGAGCGCACCCAGGTCAGCGTCGCGCTGATCGCCACCGAGCTCGCCGAGGAGACCCCGGGCGGCGCCTGGAGCGAGAGCGCCGACACCGCCCTGGAGGCCGTGGCCGGCGCCGTCCAGGAGAAGGCCGAGCACTTCGGCGGGACCGTCGTGGCCAGCATCGGACCCGTCACCCTCGCCCTGTTCGGGGCCTGCTCCGGCGACGGCGACCGCAAGGACGCCGCCGAGCGCGCCGTCCACGCCGGCCTCGCCGTCCGCGACGCCCTCGGCTCGGCCGCGTACGCCACCGGCCGGCACGGCCGCCGCCCGGCCGTCCGCGCCGCCGTCGTCACCGGCGAGGCGATCGTCCGCTACCGCCCCGACGAACCCGGCACCCCGCCCACCCTCATCGGCACCCTCCTCCACACCGGCCAGTCGCTGCTGGACCGGGTGCCCGCCGGCGAGGTCCGGGTCTGCGCCACCACCCTGGAGGCCGCCGAGGCGGCGATCACCGTCTCCCCGACCGGCGACCCGGCCACCGGCTGGGAGGTACGCGGCATCCGCCGCGAGTACCCCGGCGACCACACCGTCCCCATCGTCGACCGCGACTGCGAACTGGACCTGCTGCGCGGCCTCCTCAGCCGCACCCGCCACCGCGCCCAGCCGCACCTGGTCACCGTCCTGGGCGACCCCGGCATCGGCAAGACCCGCTTCGTGACGGAGTTCGCCCGCACCTTCGCCGACCAGCCCGAACCCGCCCGCTTCCTGATGGGCCGCGCCCCCTCCTTCCCCGGGGACGACACCCTCGCGGTGCAGGCCGAGATCCTCGCCGCCGCCTGCGGCATCCTCCCCGGCCAGGCCCCCGGTGAGGCCCGGGCCCACCTCGCCGCGACCGTCCGCCGCGTGGTCGCCGACCCCCGCGAGGCCGACCGCCTGCTGCGCCCCCTCACCGAGCTCGTCACCCCGGGCCACGAACCGGCCGCCCCGGCCGAGGCCCTCTCCGCCTGGCGGCGCTTCGTCGTGGCCTTCGCCGCCGAACGCCCCCTCGTCCTGATCATCGACGACCTCCACCGGGCGGACGACGCCCTGCTGGACTGCGTCGAGGACCTGGTGGAGTCCGCCGACGCCGTACCGCTCCTCGTGGTGGCGGCGGCCCGCCCGGAGCTGCTCCAGCGCCGCCCCGACTGGGGCGCGGGCAAGCGCCACACCAGCACCCTCGGCCTGGACCCCCTCTCGGACGCGGCCATCGACCGCCTCCTGGAGTTCATGGTCGCGCCGGAACAGGTCGCCCACGTCGGCGAGGCTCCGGACGACCGCCGCCGCTACATGCGCAAACTCCTGGCCTCGGGCTCCCCCACGGGCGCCCTCCGCCACCTCTACGGCCGAGCCCGCAAACAGCGGACACTGCCGGCGGCGGTATAGGACACGAACCCGGACGGGCTGACAAAGTCAGCCCGTCCGGCGTTTGAGGACCGGGGGTCCGGGGGCGGAGCCCCCGGAACGCACTACGCGCCGACGCCCACCAGCCGCTCGCCGTCCTGCTCCCGCAGAATCCGGCAAACATCCCGCAGCCCACCCTCAAGCTGCGCGATCTCCGCATCGCTCAGATAAACCGACGGCTCGAACCGCAACGTATGCACCGCACTGGCCGTCGGGAACGTCCGGATCCGGTGCTCCCGCAGCAGATACCCGGCCGCCACGTACCCGAAGAACCCCGCGTTGTCGCGGATCGCCGCGGACGCCGCCTCCGACTGGTCGCTGAACTCGAACCCGAGCATGAGCCCCTCACCGCGGATGTCCGCGACGACCTCCGGGAAGTCCGCCCGCACCGACTCGAACATGGCCCGCAGGGCCGCCCCGCGCTCCGCGGCGAGCCGGTAGACGCGCCCGTCCTCCGCCTCCATCAGCTCCAGCACCTTCAGCGCCACGAAGCAGGAGAACGCGTCCTTCGCGAAGGTCGAGCTGTGCACCAGCTCGAACTCCTTGCGGTACCGGTCGCGCCGCACCAGCATCACCGACGCCTTGGCGATCCCGCCGCCCAGGCTCTTGGCCAGCGCGTAGTAGTCACCCCGCAGCCCCACCAGGGAGCTGGCGAGGAACGCGCCGCTGCGTCCCATCCCGCTCTGCACCTCGTCGAGGACGACCGGGCAGTCGATCTCGGCGGTGACCCGCTGGACCTCCGCCGCGAACTCCCGCGTGATGACGTTGATGCCGCCCTCGCCCTGGATCGGCTCCAGGACGAACGCGCAGATCACCGGCGCCTCGCGCCGCACGACCGCGATCGCGCCGCCCTCGACCACGACGTCGAAGAGCTCGGCGCGCTCCGCCTCCACGACCTCCTTGATCGCCTCCGGCCGGTCCCGGGGGATGAAGCGGGCCTGCGCGGCCAGCGCGGAGAAGGGCGCGCGGTAGCCCTCGTTGTGGGTCAGCTGGACGCTGCCCATCAGCTTGCCGTGGAAGGAGCCCTCCAGCGTCAGGAAGACGGGCGGCCGCTGCCGGACCGCGTCGTTCCGGCGGGTGATCTCCGCGGCCAGGTCCTCGAAGGCCGCCAGGTCCACCCGCTCGGTCGCGCCGAACCCGAGCGCGCCCAGCGCCTCGCCGGACAGCGACGCCTCCCCGCCGAGGAGCGCCGCCCGCGCGGCCTCCAGGTTCCCGGCGATGGGGGCGGCCAGCTCGTCCATCCGCATCCTGCGGTCGAGCTCCGCGTGCTTGATGGCGGCCTCGATGGCCTCGGCGCCCGTATTGGCGAAGATCGCCGAATAGGCGTCGGTGGTGCCGAGTTCCCGCTGGAGAATGGTGTTGAGCGCCCCGGCGACCTGATTGGCGTAGGGGTGCCGCGAGAACTGCGCGTGCACCGGGACCCCGCCGTCCAGCAGGGATTTGGCGAGGGCGACGATTTCGGGGTTGTTGTGCCCCAGCATCAGGGAGCCGTAACCGCCCGCGTAGTCGACCACGGGGACTTCCCCGCCGTCCGCGTCGCGGTAGTAGAGGGTATTGCCCTCGGCGCGGACGTACTCGACGTCGAGACCGACGGAGGCGAGCCACTCGAGGAGAAAGGGCTCCGCGAGTTCGAGCTCGGGGGAGCCGGGATATCCGGGGGTATCAGCGTTCATGGCGCCAGACCATACGGCGGCGCGGTCATCGCTTGTTCTTTATCCGGTCCTCGAACTGCCCGCCGATTACCGGGCAGTTCGAGAACAGGCGGACCGGTCACCGGGCGACCGTGACGACCCCCAGCGCCTCGGCCACGAGATCGGCCACCTCACGGATGTGGTGGTCGAGGTAGAAGTGGCCGCCGGAGAACACGTGGACGTCCGTCCGCGCCGCCGAGAAGCCCCGCCAGTCCGAGGCCTCCTCGACCGTCACGACCGGGTCGTTGTCGCCGATCAGCACGGTGAAGGGCACGTTCAGCGGCGCCCCCGGCGTCCACGCGTACGCGCCGATCGCCCGGTAGTCGGCGCGCAGCGCGGGCATCACCATGGCCAGCAGGTCGGGGTCCTGGAAGACCCCGCCCGTCGTACCGCCGAGCCGCCGGATGGCGGCGAGGACGTGCGCGTCCGTGCGCACCTGGTCGTGGGGGCTGGGCGCCGCCGTCGGCGCCCCGCGCCCGGAGAGGAACAGCCGCTCCGGCCCGGGGGCCGAGCGCTGCTCCAGGCGGCGGGCGGTCTCGTAGGCGAGCACGGCGCCCATGCTGTGCCCGAGGAAGGCGAACGGACGGTGGTCGTCCAGCACGCTCATCTCCTCCGCCAGCCGGTCGGCGAGCCGGGCGATGTCGTCCACCGGCGGCTCCTGGTGGCGGTCCTGCCGCCCCGGGTACTGCACGGCCACCACGTCGACCGCCGGTGCCAGCGTGCGCGACAGCGGCACGAAGGCGCTGGCCGCTCCTCCGGCGTGCGGGAAGCAGACGAGGCGCGGTCCGTCCTGCGGAGCCTGGCCGTAGCGTCGGAACCAATCACTGCCCACTGCGTCTTCTCCTCGCGTGCGTTGCGGACCGTGCCGGGGCATTTTCGGTTATGCCGCTCGAGGCTGGCACGAGACGCGCACGAGAACCCCTGATCGAGACGGTTCGCAAGGGCCATGAGGGCATATTCTGTGGGCCCATAGAGCATCCACGGAGCGTAGGGAAGGCAACCGAGCCGGGGATCGGCCGGAAGGGGAGTTGATCGGCGATGCAGGAGAGATCCGGGCGGACCCGCAGGAGGTTGCTCGAAGCCGCTGCCGCGCAGATCGACGCATGCGGATACGCGGACGCCAAACTGAGCGACATCAGCCGGTGCGCCGAAGTGACGACGGGCGCGCTGTATTTCCACTTCTCCTCCAAGACCGACCTGGCGGAAGCGGTCCAGCGGGCCGGCTGCGCGATGCTGGACGAGACGGTCGACCATCTGCTGGCCCGTTGTTCGCCGATGCAGGCCCTGATCGACGTCACCCACGTCCTGGCCCGCTGGGTCTGCGAGGAGCCCATCGTCCGGGCCAGCCTGCGGATCGGCCGGGAGCGCGGACGGGACGGTTCCGCGATCGTCGACTTCCACGCGGTGTGCGTCCGCACCGGGCTGCGGCTGCTGCGCGACGCCCGCGCCACGCAGGGGGTGATCCGCGCCGACGTCTCCGCCGACTCCGTGGAGGGGCTGGTCACCGCCGTGCTGTCGGGCGCCGAGGCGGACGCCTGCCGGGGCATGGGCCCCGACCGCCTCGCCACCCGGCTGACGGGGATGTGGGACCTCCTCGTCGACGCCCTCGTCGTACGCGACCTCCGCGCCGGGCTCCGCACGGGACCGCCCCACGCGCCGCTGCCGCACGGCCGCGCCCACGAGGCGGTCACCGCCTGACCCCGGGCCACGACTCTGGTGATTACCCGCGTGATTACCCGTCGGTGAACACACAGTAGGACCCCTCCGGTTAGCTTCTCGGCCTGGGAGGAGTCCCGAGGGGGGAGTTCCCCGAGGGGCTCGGACGTCCCGCGAGGTACGAGGAGTTGTGATGGATACCTCTGTCATCACAGGGGGAGCGGAGGCCGGCGCGACGACGGGGACCGGAGCGGGGCCGGGAACGAGGCCGGGAACGGGTACGGGTACGGAACCCGAGCCCTGGGAATCGGTCATCGGACGGGACTTCGCCCGGGCGCTCAACGAGGGCCTGGCCCGGGCCCGCGCGACCGCCCCGCCGAGGACCCGGCGCTCCTCGCCCACCCCACGCACCCGCCTGCCCCGGCCCACGCCCCCGGGAACCGAGGGCTCCACCGGCCGGGACCTCAGCGTCACCGCCACCGCCGAGGGCTCAACCAGCGCCGGTCCCACGGCCACACCCGACGAGCACACGGATTGCCGCTGGCAGGAGCGCCGCCGGGTGGCCCGTGACCTCCACGACCACATCGGCGGCGCCCTCGCCACCGCCCGCCGCCTCCTGGTCGAGTGCGGCCCGGGCGTGGACGACCCCGGCCGGCTCGCCGCCGCCCAGGTCTTCCTCCACGAGGCGGAGGACCACCTGCGCGGCCTGCTGGGCGAGTTGGTCACGGCGACGGAGCTGCCGCCGCTGGGCGAGGCCATCGAGGGCTTCGCGGCGGAGGCCGCCCCGCCCGGCCTCGACGTCACCGTGAAGATCACCGGCAATGAGAACCTCGTCGCCACCGCCCACCGCCGGGCCCTGTTCCTGGCCGTCCGCGAGGCCCTGCGCAATACGTTCGAGCACGCCGGCGCGAGCCGCGTCGCGGTGTCCGTGCGCACCACCCGCTGGTGGGTCCACGCCGCCGTCGAGGACGACGGCCGGGGCTTCGACCCGGAGCGCGCGACCGACGGCGAGGGCCGCCCGGCCCGGGGGATCGCGTCGATGACCCAGCGGGTCGAGGACATCGGCGGAAAGCTGACGATCGAGAGCTCGCCCGTCGACGGCACCAGGGTCGACATGCACCTGCCGCTGCGCCCGCGCACATAGCGGGTGGCCGGTGGCCCCGGAACGTTCCCCCTGTTCCCCCTGACTTCCCCTGATCCCCTCCGAATCCAGTGCTGCCAGCGGGCCGGCCGATCCGCCCGCGCCGAGGAGTTGTT
>NZ_JBTOLC010000052.1:0-37397 GCF_054551825.1 Streptomyces sp. L500 | reverse complement strand
TGCCGGCCCGGCCGGTCGGGGCGTGGCCGTCGCTTCCTCCCGCGCCTGCTCCGCAGGCTGCCGCTTGTCCTCCGGTCCCGGCGGCGAAGCCAGCGGTCCCCCGGCCGCCTGAGCCCAGCGGCTGAAAGGCGGAGCGTCTGTTGGACTGGCGGTCGAGTGAACACTGGTCCCCAGAACCAGGACCATGCCGATACTGCTCGCGCTCCACCAACCTGCGCGACGAGAGCGGTGTCCCGTCACACAAGACCTGCGTGGAGACGGACGGGCAGGAGCAGTCGCCTACCCGATCGGGCTCCTCGTGCTCGGTGGCGTGCGCGGAGCGTGTGGTTGGCACGCAGGCGACGGCGTCTTCCGTGATGTGCGCGGCACGGAAGACGCCGTCGGTGGTTCAGTTGCCGTTGCGGTGCTGCTTGCCGGTCTGGTCGGTGAGCTTGTGGCGGGTCTCCGGGGCCTGAGCGGCGGGCCAGATGAGGATCAGGTGCTCCTCGCCGGCAGGGCCGTCGCCGGCTGCGGCGAAGTCGTGGTCCCGGCCGCGGGCGTGGAAGCGCATCCGCCACCAGCGTGGCTGTCCCTCCGGGCCTGGGAGGACGATGCCGTACTCCGCGCCGTCCGGTTGTGCCGCTGCCGCCTCACCGTCGTCTTCTGGGGAGGTGATGCCGGCGCCCGGTGATGCGAATCGGGTGCTGACCTCCACGACCTCGTCCCACGGTTCCGCGTCCAGGGGTGGTGCTGTCTCCAGGACCTGGTAGGTCACCGTGACGAGTCCGGTCTGGGTTCCGGTGGTGACGGTGACGTAGTCGCCGGTGGTGTTGACGCGGACCAGGCCGTTGCCAGGGTCGTCGTCGAGTTCGAGGTCGTCGTCCTCGGCATCGGTCTCGTACAGGTTGAACTGGTGATAGGACGCGTAGACGCGGAGGCTGGTGCTCATGGGTCAGACCTTTACCCAGAAGGCGTCGCGGTCAAGGAGCCGGTTGGCCAGCTCGAACTTGTTGATCATGCCGCCCTGGCGGTTGTTCTCCCGGACCGGGACCCAGGTGATGCCGCGACTGCCGGCCGGCAGAGCGGTGCCGCCCTCGTAGGTCGCGGCGAAGGGGTACTCGTCGCAGGAGGGGCCGGCCGATCCGGGCGGGGCGGTCTTGCCCGCGCACACCGCGTTGCGGTTGGCGTTGGACTTGGTCTTGTCGGTCAGGTAGTGCAGCGGGTGGCCGGAGCCGAGCTGACCGTAGTGGCCGCCGCGGGCCTGGATGGCGCGGATGCCTGGCCCTATGTTCGGCAGGCTGGCCATGTCGGTCATCGTCGGCGTGTACTGCGGGAAGACGCAGCCGGGCGACTGGCGGGGCCTGGTGCTGCCCGGCTTCTTGGCGTACATGTCGTCACAGCGGTAGCTGGGCGAGTTGTACGCGAAGGCGCCCGGAGTGTGGCCGGCCTTGACGAAGGAGTAGGCGTAGTGGGACGCGGTGCCGTGCTGCTTGAAGGCACCGATGTTGTCGGTGTAGTGGACCGACGCGGATTTCGGGGACCCGAGGGTGTGGGGTCCGAAGTCGCTCTTGGCCGAGCACGGGTTGCCGCAGGAGACGTTCAGGCTCATGCGGATCCCGCTGGCGTTGCCGATCAAGGTGGCCTGGCTGAGGCTGATCTTCTCCTCCCACTTGCGGGATTTGACCTGCAGCGTCATGTCGTGCGAGATCGTGAACCTGGCTTCGCCGACCGGGACGCGGTTACGCAGGACCGTGACGGTGGCGTTGACCACCTGACACTCGTGCGTCCGGGTCAGCCCCGGCGCACACGCGGCGTCGGCCACGTCGGCAGCCTGGAGCGCGGGCGTCTGCTCCACCCGCAGCGACAGCTCCTCCGACGGAGTGGCCTGAGCCGTACCGGCCAGCACCGAGCCCACTAACGCCATCGCGGAAGCGGCGATCGCCACACTTCTGCTTCTCATGTGAACTCCCTTTCCCCGTAGCGCCGTTCACGCCTTTGTGAACGAGCGCTGCGAGCCTGGCACCACCCTCCGCACACGTCCCAGCACGCCGAGGGGACTGGCCGGTTCCTGCCACCGGTATGACCGATTCCCCGCCAAGGGCCACCTTGACGAAGATCAGCGAGCATGCTCGTGCGCGACGAGGCCCGGCCGCCCGCATCCGGGGTCCGCGAGTGGGCCCGTCTGCGGCGCGTCGAGCCCCCTTCCTCCCAGGTGATGATCCGCTGAGCCGCACAGCAGCCGAGGGGGGTGAAGGGCTGCAGGCCATCCCGGTGCTCACCACGGCTGCCACGCAGTGCCTGGGGGCCACCGCACCAGTGCCCCCAGGCGGGGTGGTCATCCGGCTGTCTGATCACCTCGTGCGCGGCCTGGCTCTGGATGTGAGCGTGGCAGTACAAGCTGGACCGGCGAGCTGGAGGAGGCGGTCGGCATGGCGCGACCGATCTGGTCGGGTGTCCTGACGTTTGGCCTGGTCACTTCTCTGAACTCTGGCGCGTGCACGGCTGGGGTCGGTCCAGGGCAGGTGGGGGTGCAGCTTTGCACCGTGCGCCAGCAGAGGGTGCGCCGCACGCAAGAAGGACGCGGCCTGCCCGTCCTGCTGGGTTGTCAGAGAGTGTTGGCAAGATTATCGCCATGAATCGCACACGTACCACCCCGCCACGGCCGGTCGACATCGCCGCGGTCTTCCCCGCGCTGGCCCCGCTGGCCCGCCCAGCGGTCCGGCTGCACCCGCGTTCCGGCTCTCCCACGGTGCACGACAGCTCGATCGGCGGGCCCCTGCTGTGGCCCGCACAGCAACCGTGGCTGTACTGCCGCATCGCGCATGAATGGCCCCACCCCCTGGTGCCCGTGGCCCAGCTGTACGCGCGGGACATACCCCTGCTGCGGCCCCCCGGGCGGACCGACCTGCTGCAGGTCCTGTGGTGCCCTTCGGAGCACGATCCGGACTCACGTATTCCGATCGAGGCGTCCTGGCGGACCGCCGCAGATGTCACCGACGTGCTGGCCGTGCCGCCCGAGCCGTTCGACGCGGACGAGGACCTCTACGTGCCTGAGCCGTGCGTGCTCGCGCCGGAGCAGGTCACCGAGTACCCCGATTTCCTGGAACTCCCCGAGGAGCTGAAAGAGCAGATCAAGGACCCCGCGCTCTGGCGGGCGGCGGGCATCGTGGTCGACGAGGCCTACCCGCAGGAGCTTTATAACAACGCGCTGTCCCACGCCCCCGGCTGGAAGATCGGTGGCTGGGCACCTTGGGGACTCACCGACCCCGTGCCGCGGTTCTGTGTGGCCTGCGGTACCGCGATGACGCCGCTGCTGACCATCGCATCATCCGAATGGCACCGCTACAGCACGAGTTGGGTTCCGTACGAGGACCGGGTCCCCGGCGCATCCGACGACAGTTGGTCCAATCCGCCCGAGATCACGGTGCTGGACGCCAATCACCTCCAGCTGTACGCCTGCCCTGCGAGCGGAGGCCACCCGCACACCGACCTGGTCCAGTGAGGGGCTGCCGCTTCTTCCCACGCGCTGACTGATCACCCTTGCCGGTCCGCTCTCGGCGTCGGCAGACCGAGCAGGACAGGCCCACCCGATGCCGCCGCATCGATCTGGCCGATCTTGGATTCGGCGCCAGCGAGGCTGACCCTGAGCCCTTCGATCTCGCCGAGCCAACCCTCCCGCTCAGCCTCGGCGATCCGGTCGACCAGGTTGTCGCGGATCTCCACCAGCCAGCCGCGCTGAGCGGGATCGGGGCGTAGGAGTGAGCAGCGGACGCAGGCGTGCTCGTGGATACAGGCCGTGCCGTAGGCGCGGGCGCAGGTGCCCACGGAGAGTTTGCGGCTCAGCAGGCTGCTGTTCCGCAGCAAAGCGCCCGGGGAGGAGAGTGAGGGAGCGCTCGTCGCACGCGGGCTGGTCGCCGCGGACGTGCCGCCAGCTCTGGCGGGCGTCGTCGGTGGTGCGGCTGGGCAAGAACGTTGTCAGGCCCTGCATCCATCCGGTCGCTGATTTGCCGTCGTCGGCGACGGTGAGGGCGACATGGCCGAGCCGCCCCCACGGGGTGACGATCCGTCCGCCAGGGCGGGTCTGCGCGATCCATACCCACCGGCACGGCCTCGATCGCGTAGATGGAGACGACCCGGTCGTATGGCGCGCCGTCGGGCCGGCCGAAATCACCATTGCCAGTCCGCACGGCCACTGCCGCGCCCAGGGTATTCGGCTGATCTCGTGCGGTGGCGGCGAAAGCGGGGCCCACCTCCACGGTGATGACCAGGCCAGGGCCGGTCCGCCAGTCCGGCAGAGCGGCGTTGTGTCCCTGGCCGGCGCCGAGTTCGGGGACACGGCGGCCGCGCTTCAGCATGAGCGAGCCGAGCGCGTCCCCGGTGATCGCCGGACAGGACAGGCTGGAACTCGGCACGCCGCTGGTGATCTGCGTGATGGCCGGGTCGTCCGGTCCCGCGTAGACCTCGGCCGCCCACCGCTGCAGGTCGACCTCCCGGCCGACATCGTTCATCCGCATGTGGTGCCCGCCTCCCAGGGGCTTGACTCTGGCACTGGTGTCAGGGTTTAGCGTGCGGGCCATGAGCTGTCACAAGGCAGTTCACCAGGGAGGGAGTCGTGATGTCCGAGCCTTCGACGGCGGTGGTACTTGGCGGCGGTGGGCTCGCCGGTATCGGCTGGATGACCGGTGTGCTAGCGGCACTGGAAGAGCAGCGGGTGCTCCAGCTGGGTGCTGCGGACTACGTGATCGGTACTTCGGCGGGTGGCGCTGTGGCGGCCGCGGTCCTCCAGGCCGCTTCGGCTGGGGTGGAGTTCGACAGGATGACGCGGAAGTCGCGACGCAACGACGAGCTCGTGCCACCTGTGACGCTCGCTGATGTGCTTCCCGATGTTCTGGCCATCCATGGCAGTGAGGCCTCGCGGCAGGTGAAGGCGGAGAGGCTCGTGCGCTTGTCCCGGCAGCGGTCGGAGATCAGCCCTGCCATTCGCCGTGCCGCCGTCGCCGGACGCCTCCGCGCCGACGCCTGGCCGAGCACGCGCCTGCACATCACAGCCGTACGTGGCGATGGCAGCCGCACCGTCTTCACCAGCACGTCCGGAGTCGGCTTGGTGGACGCCCTCACTGCGAGCTGTGCTGTTCCGGGGATGTGGCCCGTGATGAGTATCAAGGGAGAGGATTACATTGATGGCGGTACGTTCTCCCTCACGCACGCCGATCTCGCGGGCCCCGCAGAGCGGGTGATCGTGCTGCGCCCCATTCCGGATCTGCCTCAGTATGTGACGGGCGAGTGCATGGCGGTGCTGGAGCGCGCCATGCTGATCGAGCCGTCGGAACGTGCTCGGGCCGGCTTCGGACGGGATCCTTTTGATCCGGACGTACGAGGCATTGCCGCGATCCTTGGCTACGAGGATGGTCTCACCGCGAGCGCTTCGCTCGCTGCCAGGATCGCAGCCGCGGGCTGAATGGGCATCCGGACACCAGGTGCGGGCAGGGGCAGGTCTCGGCTTTGGTGCAATCTGGGCGTGCCCGAGGCGTGGCGGGTCATCAGGTGACAGCAGGACGCTGGGCGGCGCCGGGTGAGGTGCTGCTCGCTCAACCGTACGATCCGCGTTGCGCCCGTATCCAGCGGCCCCGCACGGGGGTGCGGCCCGCACGTGGGGGTGCATCCAGGTCTTTCGGCGTTTGGTCTGGGCGGCGAGGTCTTCAGCGAGCCGTGTCTCCCATGGCAGCTGTCGCTGCACCGGGCAACGCTGGATTTCGCTGGGTTCGTGGCACTCCTGGGACCGGGGGCAGGAGGAGGGCTGGTGGGACCACGAAGTCGGCTGCGGAGCCGAAGAGTGATGGAGGGCCCGGCTTCTTCGGTCACTGAAGGCTTCGCGGCCCTTGCCCGGCGACGACCGGTCTGTCCGGGCCGTTGGTACGACGGTCGAGATGCCTGGGATAACGTCCTGTGGCTTTGTCCGGAGTGAGGGAGACGTCATGAAGACCGAGGTTCAGGCAGCGCAGGAGCTAAAGGCTCTCCGGATTCTCACGCTCACGATGACCGTGCTCGGGGTGCCAAGCTTGATCGTCGGCCTGGTCCTCGCGGGAGTCTCGGTTTCCTTCTTGAGAGATGCGCAGCAGGTCCAGGGCACAGTGGTGGCCCTGGATTGGCGAGGGGACGCGGCGTACCCGGTGGTGGAGTTCACGCCGGTGGGTGGCGTACCGAGGCTGTTGCGGGATTCAGCAGGTTCCAACCCACCGTCGTACGAGGTGGGTGAGCGGGTCGAGGTGCTCTACCGCCCGGATTCTCCTGGGGACGCACGGATCAAGAGGTTCCTCTCGCTGTGGCTGCTGCCTCTGATCCTTGGTGGGATCGGACTGCTGTTCACGGTGAGTGGCATCGTCATGGGGCTGGTGTCCCGACGACGTCGGCAGGCCCGGTCAGGCCCTGCCGGTCTCGGGTCCGCGGGTGTCAGTGGGGGTGCGTACGGTGCTGGTCATGGAGCTTGATGATCTCGACTGGTAGATGACGTACTACGGTGGGGTGGGGCCGAGGCTGGCGCGGTTTCTCGTGGAGCAGGGGCCACTGGGCGTTCCTCGCCTCCCTCGCCTACGAAGCAGAACGCGTCCCCCGAAGCGGCCCGCGCGAACTGCTCCAGCCGGGCCCCGGAGGCGAGCCGGATCCCCTCCTCCAGCATGTGGGAAACCGGGTCCGTCACGTCTAGGTCTCCGACTCCGGCAAAGTACGCGACGACCCCCTCATCGGTTCCCAGGAGAGGCAGCAATGCCCTCGGGGCGTCCGGGCCGAAGGGTGCGCCAGGTCCGGCTGGTACGTTCGATACGTTCAAGCTGGAGCAAGCCGTCCGAGGCTGTCGACGGGCCAGCCCAGCCGGGCGGGATCGCCCTCGCCCGACACACGGCGTGTACGCCCCCGGGCCGGGGGCGTAGGACCCGCAGGCGCCCACAATGACGTCCGCGGCCGCGTACTCGGCGTGGCCGACGCGCCGGTTGGCGAGACCGACGGCCTCGTCGCCGGCTCTTTAAGACGTTGTTGCATCTGGTGGGTTCGTTGGCCTTCGACCGTGATGATCACGGAGCGTCTTGTCCCGGACAGGTTATGGGAGTTGTTCCAGCAGGTGGTGCCGGTGACGCCGACACGCCCGCAAGGCGGCGGGCGACGCCCTTGAGGCCTGTTCGGCTCAGGCGGCGTTGCGGGCCTTGCGGCGGTATATGACGGCGGCGGTGCCGCCACCGGCGACGATCAGGGCGCCGGCCGCACCGGCGATCGCGGCGGTGTTGTCGTTGGCGCCGGTCTCGGCGAGTACGGAGCTCTTGTCAGCCGTGCCGGTCGTGGCGAGGCTGGCGCCCTGGTCGGCGGCCGGGGGCGTGGTGGCCCGCGCGGGCGCGGGGGCGTTGGCCTTCATCGTCTTGGCGATCCAGTTCACGTAGGCGAGTGCGCTGGTGTAGAGGCCGGGGCCCTCGGAGCACGGCACCTTCGGGGCGCCGGGCCCGGAGGTGACGCCGATCAGCTCCCAGCGGTCACCCCGCCCCTTCTTGATCTGCGGTCCGCCGGAGTCGCCGAAGCAGGCCATGGACTTCGGCTTGGTGGTGATCGTGCACAGGCGCGTGCGGTCCGCGTAGCCGGGCGCGCATTCGGACTCGGCGCCCCTCCGGGTGTTCAGCTCCTGCAGCCGGTCGGGGAAGGTGAGTTTGGTGTCGCTGGTGGTACCGAAGCCCAGGAGCCGGGTGGGTGTGCCGGGCCGCCCGGGTTCGTCGGCGATCTTGATGGGCTTCTGGGTGACTGGGCGGTCCAGGCGTATCAGTGCGATGTCGTTCTTGTTGGCGGCCTTGTTGTCACCGTTGACGTAGCCGGGGTGGACGAAGGACCGGTCGATCTTGCGGACGGTGCCGCCGGACTTGCGGTGGTCGGTGCCGATGCGCACGATGCCGTCGAGTTCGATGCCCTCGACCACGAGGCAGTGGGCCGCCGTCAGCACCCACTGCCGGTCGATCAGCGACGCCCCGCAGTTCCCGTCGATCAGCCCCTGTGACGGCGCCGACTCCGGGATGACCGCCATGAAGGGGTAACTCTCGCTGGATTCCGACCCGTTGACGATGGCTGTGGCGCTGCCAGCCATCACGGTGGTGCAGGCCGCGACAGCGAGGGCGCCGACGGAGGCAGTGCGGACGGTACGGCGGCCCAGGGGCTTGAAACTGAACACAGGTGGTTCCCTTTTACTTGGTGGATCTGTGCATTCAGCCTCGTCGTGCCGGGTCAGGCAGACCATCCGGGGAACGGGTCAGTCGGTCCTGTGGGCAGCCCTACCTGCGCACAGGGGAAACTCGGAGACCGGAACAAAGAGAATCCGGCAGAGCACGGATCGGTGCGGGCATCTGCCGTGCTGCTACAACGAGTCCGGCATCGGGGACGACAACGTGTCGCAGGTCGGTGAGCTGCGCGGTTACTGGGTTGCCAGCGGCGCCCAGTGGCATGAGCCGAAGCTGCGGCCGGCCGACTGGGACCTGCTGAAGCAGCTCGCCAACATCTCGCCCGAGTGGCGGTGATCCGGACCGTCAGGAGCGCCCTGGCTTGGCGAGTCGGCGGTAGCAGATGAGGGCGGCGGCGATGCCGGCGAAGGCGAGGAAGTGCTCGGCCTTGCGCTCGTAGCGGCGATGCAGGCGGCGGAAGCCGCCCAGCCAGCTCACTGTACGCTCGACGGTCCACCGGTGCCGACCGAGGCGGGTGGAGGACTCGACGCCCCGGCGGGCGATGCGAGGCGTGATGTTGCGGGTGCGTAGCCATTTCCGCAGGTGATCGTAGTCATAGCCCTTGTCGGCATGGAGCTTGGCGGGCCGGCGCCGCCGGGGACCTCTGCGCGAGCGGATGGGTGGTATGCCGCGTACCAGGGGTTCGAGTCCTAGGCTGTCGTGGGTGTTCGCGGTGGAAATGCCGATGGAGAGGGGCAGACCGGTCCGCTCGGTAATCAAGTGGATCTTCGATCCGTTCTTGCCCCGATCGACAGGATTCCGGCCTGTCAGATCCCCCCTTTCATCGCGCGCATATTCACGGAGTCGATCGCGCACCGCGACCAGTCCAGATCTCCGCGCGAGCCCAGCTCGTCAAGCACCAAGCGGTGGAGCTTGCCCCATACCCGGGCCTGGCTCCATTCTGTGAAGCGCCGGTACATCGTCGGCCACGATGGACCGAACGTCTCCGGGGTCTGGCGCGAGGTGCACCCGGAGGTAGCCACGAACAAGATGACGGCCAGCACCTCCCGGTCCCCGTAGCATCGTCGCCCGCCGCCTTGCGGACGTGTCGGCGCCACCGGCACCACCCGCTGGAACAACTCCCATAACCCGTCCGGGACAAGACGCTCCATGATCATCACGGTCGAAGGCCAACGAACCCGCCAGATGCAACAACGTCTGAGTCCTCCGCCCCGGCGCCGGTCCGCTCCGCGCCCCCCATCGGATCGCTGTCCTGGCCCGACGGAAGACGGCCGGCCGCAAGCTGGGCAGCGGCTACAGCCAGCCGTGTCGTGTCCATGGCCCGAGCTTCTCCGGGCTGCGGGTCGCCCAGATCCGGGTGACGCGACCGTCGGAGACGTCGAACGAGGCTACGGTCATGACGACGCCGGCACGCTGGGCCACCAGGCCCGGCACGCCATTGACCGACCGCTCCAGGAGTTCGAGCCCCGGAGACCTATCGGCAATGGCGATCATGTACTGGGCTATGCGCGCGCCACCCTCGACGGGGCGCAGGACGGTGCCGACCATGCCGCCGCCGTCAGCGGTCATCACGGCGGCAGGATCGAGGAGGCCGACGAGGGCTGTGATGTCCCTGGCCTCCCATGCCTCTTTGACGTGTTTCACCACGTTGGCCTGACCGGTCGTCGTCATCGGAGCGCGCGCGACGCTCACCCGTCGCCGAGCGGAGGTCGCCAGTTGTTTGCAGGCCGCAGGTGTCCGGCCGAGAACGTCGGCGATCTCGGTGAACGGGTAGCGGAAGACGTCGTGCAGAACGAACGCCACCCGCTCCGCGGGCGTCATCGACTCCAGGACGACGAGGAAGGCCATGGTCACCGATTCGTCCAGGACGATCTGGTCGGCGGGATCCGCAGGGCCGGTGGGGTCGACGTCGCCCGCTCGGTTCCGCTCGGTGCGGTCGGGCAGCGGCTCGGGCAGCCACGCGCCGACGTAGCGTTCACGGCGGACCCGTGCCGAGCCGAGCAGGTCCAGGCAGATGCGACTGGTCACCGTCGTCAGCCAGGCGCCGGGGGACAGGATCTCCTCCCGCCGGCTTCGCGACAGCCCGTACCAGCGTGCAAAGGCATCTTGTACGGCGTCCTCGGCCTCGGTCACCGAACCGAGCAACCGGTAAGCGACATTGATCAGGTGACGTCGCTCGCCTGCTATCTCCTGTGCACTGCCTCCGACAGTCCCCATACGTTCTTCCGCCCCCTCGCCTTACCTTTCGCAGGCCCGCGTCGTCGGGATGGTGAGACCTTATCGACCTACTGCCCGAAGGCAGGGCGGAAAAGGGGACTGCGACATGACCACTCAGATGACGAAGACGGCGAATGCACGACGCAGCTCCTCGTTCCTGCAGATGGCGATCGCCCTGCAGACCCTGACCATCCTCCTTCAGGCAGTCTCTGCCGGGCTTCTGCTGACTTCCTCCTACGGAGAGACACTGCACAGTGTCGGAGCCCGGGTGATGTACGGGGCATCGATGTTGTACGTGTTCGCTGCGGCGCTGGCGTGGAAGTGGGGCGGCGGCTCGGCCCGGTCAGTCTGGCGCGCGTCAGGTTTTCTCGTGCTCGCTTCGGTTCAGGTCGTGCTCGGCATCGCGCATGTCCCGTCGGCCCATGTCCCCTTGGGCGTCTTGGTGTTCGGTCTGAGTGTGCTGGCGCTGGTCCGACGCTGAGGTTCGATACGTGGCTGCCTGGGGTCGTCCTACGGGAAGGAAGTCCCGGTTTCCAGCACGGCGGGGTCAGCGGGGGCCTTCTGCCGGGGTAGCAGGCCGGGGCCGGGGTCGCCCAGGGCGCGGTGGGTGAGTTCCAGGACCATGGTGATGACCTTGTCGGCGTCGATGGTCTCGCGGGTGGAGATCAGGTCGTCGAGGAGGCCGTCCGTGGCGTGGTAGACCATGCGGAAGGCGGCGGCGGGGTCGGTGGCGTGGAAGGCCCCGGCGTGGGCGCCTCGGGCGACGAAGTCGCAGATGAGGTCGATGACGCGCTGGTTGGCCTGTTTGCAGATCTCCAGGGACTTGGCGTTGGCGGAGCCGTAGACGATGCGGTGCAGTTCGGCGTTGCGCACCGCGTGGTGGATGAGGGCGGTCAGGAGGCGGTCGATCGTGGGCCACCAGGCCGAGCCTTCGCCGAGGATGCTCTGGGTGGTGGTGACGATGGCATCGACGTAGCGCTCCCAGAGCGCTCCGAGGAGGTGGTCCTTGGAGTCGAAATAGAGGTAGAACGTGCCTTTGCCGATGTCGGCGGCGTTGGTGAGGTCGGTGATGGTGGCTTGATTGAAGCCGACAGTTCCGAAGACTTCCTCACCCGCACGCAGGATGTCCTCTCGGCGGTGGTCCTGGCTCTTGGTGACTCGCTTGCGTCGCGTGCGCGGTGTCATCGGCACACCTCCATCCGCTGTGCCCCATGAGGCTGGGACGATTTCGCCAGAACTATATCTGACCGACCGCCGGTCACACATGACTGACTGCCGGTCAGTGGTTGACTAGGCCCATCGATCCTGTTTGACTGACCGCCAGTCACTCAGGCGGATGCCTGCCGCCGAGCTGACCACCGGCCGGCCCAACCCCCGGGGCCGGCCGGGCATCATCACAGGTCACCCGCTCTCTTGAGGACGAGATGACAACGCAGCACGTCACACCCCCCGCAGTGGTACCCCAGCCGACCGGGAGTCAGGGGAGGTTCTGGGCCATCGCCTACACACTGCTGTTCTTACTCACCGGGACCAACGTCCCCACACCCCTCTACCGCGGCTTCCAGGAGCAGTTCGGCTTCTCGCCGCTGATGGTGACCCTGATCTTCGCGGTCTACGTGGCGGCCCTCGTCCCGTCCCTGCTGATCTTCGGGCCGCTCTCCGACGCCATCGGCCGGCGCAAGGTCCTGGTCCCGGCCGTGATCGTCGCCGCACTCGGCTCCGCCGTCTTCGCCATGGCCACCAACGTCGCCTGGCTCTTCGGCGCCCGTCTGCTCCAGGGCCTCGCCGTCGGTGCGGCCTCCGGCGCATTGACCGCCGCCCTCAACGAGGCCGAACCCACCGGCAACCGCCGCCGCGCCGCGCTGGTCTCCACCGTCGCCTCCGTCGGCGGCCTGGGCACCGGCCCCCTCCTCGCGGGCATCCTCGCCGAGTACGCGCCCGCGCCCTACAAGCTCCCGTTCATCGTCGAGATCATCCTGCTGGTGCCCGCGTTCATCGCCGTGCTGCTCCTGCCGGCCGCCCGCCCGGCCACCAAGTGGCGGCCCCGGCGCCCGTCGATCCCCCCGTCCGTGCGCGGCGTCTTCGGCACCAGCGGCACGGCCAGTTTCCTCGCCTTCACCGTCGTCGGGCTCTTCCTCGCCCTGGTGCCCACCTACGTCACCAAGCTCTCCGGCAGCACCAACCTCGCGCTCGCCGGCGGTGCCGTCACCCTCATGCTCGCCTGCTCCTGCCTCGCCCAGCTCCTCTCCTACGGCAAGCAGGCCCGCACCCTCCAGATCACCGGCCTCGCCCTCCTCGCCGGCGGCCTCGTCCTGCTCGCCGTCGCCGGAGGCATCTCCTCCCTGCCGCTGCTGCTCGTGGCCACCGTCATCGGCGGCGTCGGTCAGGGCATGGCCTTCCTCGGCAGCATCACCGAGGTCAATCGCACCGCTCCCCCGGACCGCCACGCCGACGTCATCTCCAGCTTCTACGTCGTGGTCTACCTCGGCGTCGGCGTACCCGTCATCGGCGTCGGCCTTCTCGCCCGCACCATCCCCCTCCTCCAGGCCGTTCAGTGGTTCTCCGCCGTTGTCGCCGTCCTCTGCCTCATCGACCTGATCGCTCTCTCCCGCCGCAAGCAGACTGCCTGACGGCACCGACGCGGCCCCAGGCCGGTACCGATACCGGCTCACATGACTCCGAACTCCTGGAAGAGACAGCTGATGGACCTCACCGACCTCACCGATGCCTATCAAAGACTCGTCAAAGCGGCTGAAGGCATCACCGACGCCTCGCCGATCACGGACGCCGAGCGCGCTGACGTGGCATGGCTGCTGGCGCACATCGCTCTCAGCGATCGCGTCCTGACGACCGCGGCACGCGAGCTGCTCGGCGGTGCTACCAGCGTCGTCGTCGACAACCAGCCCGCCATGGACACCCGGGCCATCGACGACCTGATCGCCGGCACGACCCACCTCCAGCGCATCGAGGTACTGCACCGCAACGCCGTGGAATTGATGGACTTGCTGGACCTGATGCCCGAGGGCACCTGGAGCGCCGAGGTCGAGCTGCGCATCCACGACCGCGACGGCCGTCATGTCTCGGACTCCCAGCTGACGTGGTCCGGCCTCATCGACATCCGCGCCAAGCAGAACATCCCCGGCCACGCCGTCCGGCTGGCCGAACTCGGCAATCGCGGGTGATCCCACCCGGCAGTGGGGCGACGCTCTCCGGCTTCGCCCCATTCCACCGCGCCACACAGAGAGTCCGGGTGGGTTCCCGACCCCTCTCCCGAGGACTGGGAACCCACCCGGATTGTATGTATCGCCAATGCGGCGGAGAGGGCAGGATTCGAACCTGCGCGGGCCGGAGCCCGGCTGAGGTAGTACCTCGAGCCCCCGTTGGGCCACTTCGGGTACCTCTCCTTGTCGAGCCGTGGAACCACGAGTTGTGGGGGGTGCCAGTGGTTCCCCCGCCCGACCGCGGTCGGGCCATCCGGCCCTCCCGCGTCATTCACTATGCCAACACTGTCTGATCAGCGGCTGACATGCAGCTGACGGCTGGACGTCGGACTCAGCGGCACCCCACGGTGGGCCGGATCGACGCTGATGAGGACGGGATCCTGTTCGAGGACGGCCCGCTCGTACTCCCGCATGATCGGCGATGGTGTCAGTCCCAGGTCGTCGGACAATTGGTGCCGCAGGTCCTGGTAAACATCAAGAGCGTCCGCCTGGCGTCCGGAGCGGTACAGCGCGACCATCAACTGCTGTCGGAAGCGCTCCTTGTACGGGTGCTTGACGAGCAGCTCACGCAGTTCGGGGACGATGCGCTGGTGGTTGCCGTCCTCCAGCTCGCAGTCGAACAGCAGCTCCAGCGCGGAGAGGTAGGACTCCTCGTACAGACTGGCAGCCGCCTGCGCGATCGGCCCTCCTGTGAAGCCGCCAAAGGCGGGACCTCCCCACAAGGCGAGCAGTCCGCGGGCTTCCCGGGCGATCTCGGCAGCCGGGCCTCGCTGGTGTCTCAGGCGCTCGAGCCCATTGAGGAAGGTGGCCACATCCAGCTCATTCTCTTCGACGATGAGCCGGTAGCCGGAGGGGTGGGTGATGAGCCTGGATACCGAGACCTCGGGCTCCAGGGCGGTCAGCTGCCGTCGTAGCCTGCTGACGTGGGCCTGCAAGGCGTTCTCGACTCGCTCCGGTGGGTTGCAGTCCCAGAGCTCGTCGATCAGCGTCTGGGTGGGTACCAGCTTGCTGGCATTGGCTAAGAAGGCCATCAGGAGAGACCTCTGCAGGGCTCCTTTGGGCCGCAGAGAGCCGACCGGTGAACCGATCTCGATGGCTCCCAGGATCCGGAAGTTCAGCATGATGCCTCCAGCGGCAAGAATCCGTGTGTGGGTATTCCGGCACGGTGGCATGAGCACCGTACGAACTCAGCGGGTCATGTCCGCTGAGCATCGACTGGTAGGGGGGTGGCCCGGCGCATACGTCATGCGCACGCCATGTGAACAAAAAGAGCGGAGCGGCTTCGGTCAAGCCTCGCTCGGCGGGAGAGGCGGCAAAGGATGAGCGGGCAGGGCGCGGAAGTCCCCGCGGAATAGCCGGCGACCGAGAGGCGGGGCCCGGGTATCCCCGTGAGCGGAGTCACGGGACCTGAACAGCGGCCCTTCGCGGTCGCGGCGTTTACAGGGTTCGGGCCGTCCCTGGCAGGACAGGCTGTGGCCGGCTCAACGCCGACGCCGCTCTCTTGTGCATCCCCCGCACCTCCGCGTCATATGACCGACCGCCGGTCATCGAATGGATAGTTGCATGGGCCGCACAGTCGGTCAAGCGAAAGAAGACCGCCTGTTCCGTTTCACACCGGACCGGCGCCGCCGCCCGATCACTCATTCAGCAAACGCCCTTCCAGGGAGCGGCAAAACGGCACAAGGCAGAGTGCTTGTCAGCTCGAAGTCAGCCAATGATCAGCGCGTGTTGGCATAGTGGGTGACGCGGCAAGGCCACACGGTCTGCTGCAGTTGAACAGGGATCATCGGGACTCCCCACCGCCGACGACCCCCGCTTCAACAAGGAGAGGTACCCGAAGTGGCCCAACGGGGGCTCGAGGTACTGCCTCAGCCGGGCTCCGGCCCACGCAGGTTCGAATCCTGCCCTCTCCGCTCCAGCAGTCGATACCAAAATCTGTACCGGTCCGGTTTATTCCGACCGATATACGTACCCCGCCGCCCCACGTACTTTTCCGGCCTTGTTCCACTGCTGCGCCCATCCTGGATTCCGAGGATGGGCGCATTGGCGGAACAAGGCCGGACCGCATACCCGTCATGATGCATTCCTGTGACGCGTCCGTGCGTGGGTACAGCGGCGAGCCTCCGCTGTACCCACGCACGGTACGAGGTCAAGGATCAGGCGTCCGGGAATGCTCCAGGTCGGCGGAGGTCCCGCAACAGGTCGTCGACGAGCTCCTCCGTGACGTGATTCATCGTGTAGAGGTGGACGTAGGGCCGCTCCTCGCCGTCGACGTGCAGGGTCTCCGAGGAGAGCGAGTACTTCCGGACGATGTCCGCGTTGGGCCGTCGGAACCGTACGGTCAGCGCCTGCGGGCTGCGGGCGACCCAGAGGTCGGCCGCCACTTCCTTCTGGAGGGCGAGAAGCCGGTCATGCACGTGACCGGCCATCCGCTGAGCGTGTACCGCCTTGCGTATCTGGTCGTCGTAGGAGTTCCTGGCGAGGTGATCCCACAGGACGAGGGCCGACAGGCCGTTGCGGGATCCGGCGAACGTCGTGTCCGAGGAACCGATGTACTCGGCGGCCCTGGGCGGGATCATCTGCAGACCTGTACGCGTCATGAACACACCGCACGGCCAGGGGGCGCCCATCCACTTGTGGGCGCTCATGGTCAGGCTGTGGACCTCGGCGAGCCGGAAGTCGAAGACCGGAGGAGCCTGCTCGATCATGCCCGCGTCGCGGGCCATCTCCAGGAACGGGGCGTAGCCTGCTCCCAGGGCTCCGTCGACGTGGATCCAGTAGCCGGGGCGCAGGTCATAGGCGCTGTCCTGACCGCGACTGTGGTACACGCGGCGTTCGTCCAGGCCGTACTCGGCGCAGATCTCGCGAACGGTTCGGGCCGCCGTGGCGACGTCGTCGTAGGCACCCTTGAAGGTCGAGCCGTAGTTGAGGTTGACCAGGATCGGATAGCCCTTGCCGGCGAAGAAGCGGACGAGCACGGCGAGCTTGTCCACGTCGATGGAGCCCGTGCCGTTCATGCCTCCGACCGAGGGCACCTCGGTAGGCCAGGGGGTTCCGGGGGCGAGCGGGTTCTCGTCCGGGTAGCGCGTGCTTCCCACTTCGTGGAAGGTGTCGATGCCCAGTACCCGTACTGCCTTGGTCAGGGAGTAGTGGGTGTCCTGGGAGAAGAAGGCGACAGGGTGGTAGGCGTTGGGGCTCTGGCCCTCCTGGCGGGCGGCCTGGGTATAGACCGCGCCGGACGGGGACTGTGTGTCGGGGGCGACCTCGCGTCGCAGCAGCCTTCCGGACAGGAAGTCGCGGGCGTTCCACAGGCCGTAGAGGTTGCCCTCGCTCGATCCCATGGTGAGCAGGTAGCCCCAGTAGGAGTCGGGGTCATCGGCTCGGTGGGGCCACTTGGCGTTCCATAAGGAGGCGAAGTAGTCGAGGACGGCCCTCTCGAGGATCTTGGAGTTCGTGGTGTAGGCCCCCGATTGATAGGGGTCACCGACGTTGTTGATGTGCCGGTCGAGGTAGTGCCCGAGACGGTCCTTGAGACCGATGTCGTTGTTGATCTGGTAGCCGATGAAGTTCTCGGTCTGTTGGTCGATGTGGCTCCGGAAGAGAGCCTCTGCCTGTGCGTACTGTTCGGCGTCAAGACCGCCGGCGGGCAGCTGCACCTTGGCGTAGGGGATCTCGGGGACCTCGGGGTAGGAACGCCGGGGATCGTCCGCCGGGGCGGATACCCGGGGTATCTCCTCGAGGACGCGAAGGCGGCTGAACGTCTTCTGCCACGGGGTGTCCTCGGGGCCGAAGGGGAGATCGGGCATGGGGGTGTTAACTGAGGTCGTCACGGTGGGTGCCTTGTCTCTTCTCGAGTTTCTTCCCGTGAATCACCGCGCGCGGCGACGCGCTGCCGGCCGTGCGGCCGGCCCGGTCCGTCCCGGCTCCTGGCGGGTGGGAGGACCGGGCCGACGGGAACGGGGTCAGGTGAGCCGGAGGATCTCGATGGCCTCCTCGAGGCCCATGTAGACCAGGCGGGCGGCGGCCATCTTGTCCGTCCACTGCTCGGCGGTGGTGTAGCGCTCCTCGGCAGTGGTGTCGAGCAGGCGGCGGCCGGGCCACACCTCGTAGTCGCCGATCAGGTCGGCGTGCTGGTGCATGCCCTCCTGGAAGAGGTGCTCGCGCTCCATGATGTACTTCTTGTCCGGAATGGTGTCCCAGAGCTTCCGGCCCCGGACGATGATGTCCATCAGCTTCGACCGGTACTCCGGGTGCTTCTGGAGGTACTCACGGACGATGGAGCTGCCCACGGTCAGGTGGCGGATCTCGTCGATCGCGGCGCCGCGGGCGATGGCGCTGGCGGCCGGGTCGATGAGGTTCCACTTGCGCTCGCTCAGCTCGGCCGCCGGCGCGAGCACGCCCTCGATGATGATCGTGAAGATGGCCACGCCACCGATGAAGTCGTCGTCACGCACCGACTGGAGAGCGAACTCCAGGATCGGGTCGAGAACTTCGCGCTTGTAGTCCACGGACAGCTTGGCGATGGTCTCGTGGAGATCGGCCTTGGGAACACCCATCTCGACCAGGTGATTGCGGAACACCATCGAGTGCCGCGCCTCGTCCATGAGCTGGGTGGCGAAGAAATCCATCTCGGGCAGGCCGGTGGCATGGGCGACGTAGTACGCCAGAGCACGGGTGCCCTCCGCTTCGGCGACCGAGCGGCACCCCAGTTCGAGAATCTGGGCGTCGCGCAGTGGACCGTCCTTGCGCATGTGTTCAGGCGTCACTTCGTCGGCCGTGTGGCCGGTCGCCGCGCGATCGCGCAGAGTTCCTTGAGCCACGGCCTGGAACCAGTACGACAGGTCGCACTGCTCGGCTGTCAGGTCGAGGTTCATGGCGCCGTCGAGGAGCGAGGGAGCCTGGTCCCAGTCGGCTTCGGTGGGAATGGGGAGGGTCATGGCGTGGTGCTTCCTTTCAGAACGCGGGGGTGCGGTCGGGGTGTTCACTCCAGGCCTGCCGGGGCGCCGGGGGCGCGCCATCCCTGCCGCCGGACCACGTCGCGGAACTCGACGTCGTGGAGGTGGCCGGCGAAGTTGACCAGCGGTCGGCCGGGGCCCGCCTGGGCGTCGGTGGCAGTGGCGATCAAGAGGGTGTCGGCGTCTCCGACCTTGATCTGGTCGGTGAGCCGGCAGGTGAGCCGGGCCAGGCAGTCCTGGAGGACAGGGGCGCCGGAGGTGGGGTCCGCTTCCCATTTGATGAGGTCGAACTGACGGTGGCCCGAGGGCCGCTGGGGGTTGGCGAACCAGTCGGCCAACAGGGCCTGGCGTCCCGTCAGTACGTTGACGACGAACTGACGGCTCTGAGAGATCAGACTCGTCATGAGCGACTCGCGGCGCAGGCTGAACGACATGGTCAGCGGGCGCTGTGAGACCACGCAGGCGGTGCTCACCGTGGCGGCGTGCACCGTGTCCTGGTGGGCCACGGTCAGTACGGCCACTCCCGTGACGAGCCGGCGTGAGACGTCGCGGATCAGTTGTTCCGCGGCTTCGGTCGCCTTGTCCGGTGCGGGTGCCGTACCGGTGGCCTGTGCGGGGCTCACTGTCCGGACTCCACGAGGCTGGAGGTGGTTCGGGCGTGGGCCCCGGGGGTGGCGAAGAGGTTCTGCGAGAGCTTGGCGAATTCCTCGTTCGCGACGGGCTCGAAGGGCAGGGCGAAGGGCTTCATGAAGTTGCCGAACACCCCGCGGTCGGCGCAGAGGTGGATCGGGATGACCAGTAGAGCCCATTCCCAGCCGCTGATCAGGACCCACAGTCCGATGACCAGTCCCTGGGTCAGGAGGCTGTGCATCGTGTTGTACAGCACGTAGTAGGTCTTCGAGATCCGTTTGTCCGGACTCTTGTGGTAGGCGATCGCCCCGGGTATGTAGCCGATGAGGTCGATGTAGACGAAGAGGATGATCGCCGGAAGCCATCGGACGTCGCCGATGTGGGCGATGAAGAATCCGAGGGAGACCGCGAGGCCCGCGAGGTATTCGGTCCGGTGCAGGCGAACGGTCGTCGGTGATTCGAATGAGTTGACTTGATCCATGGTGAGACCACCCGTCGGTGCGTGTCGTGGCGTGACGCCGGGGTCAGATCTGTAGGGGCCCACCGTTGAAGTACTCGACCAGGTGCGGGGAGGAACTGGTCCGGCCGGGCGGGTGGAACGCCAGGGGGTGCAGCGCAGAGGAGAGGTAGGCGACTTCGGAGGACTTGATGAAGGCGATGCCGCCGAGGAGCTCGACCGCCTGCTCGGCGATGGCCGCCAGTATCTTCTGGACCGCGAAGCGCGTGGTCAGGCAGTTGGCGACGGCTTCCTCGCCGGCGAGCCCGTCACGCACGGCGCGGGCCAGGCCCTCGGTGAGGGAGACGGCCGACTCCAGCTGAATGCCCAGAGCGGCCCGGTCGGTGACGCTGCCGCGCTCGCGCTTCATGACCATCTCGGTCAGAGCGCTGGCCGCGCCCACGTAGGCGGAGGTGATCAGCATTTCGAACCAGACGAACGCCGCGGTCTGCAGGTCGTCGAGACGTTCGGGGTCGTCCGCCGTGCCGCGGATGACGAGGTGCTCGGGTACGTGCACGTTCTCCAGGCGGACCTCGTCGCTCTGGGAGGCCGCGAGGATGGGGCTGTCCCAGAAGGGGTGGACCGAGATGCCCTTGGAGTCCGCGGGGATGAGCAGGACTGCCAGCGAGGTGGTGCCGTCCTCGAGGGGCAGGATGACGCTCGCGGTGAGGAGGTTCATGGAGTGCGAGAGGCTGCAGGGCTTCTTCGAGCCGTTGAGTACGAACCCGTCCTCGACAGCGGTGGCCGACACCGACGGATTGAGGATGTCCTGCTGAGTGCGGCCCTCGGCCCAGCCCGAGGCCAGCAGCAGCCCTTCCGGCGCGATGCGGGAGAGCAGTTCCACCTGTGACGGGCTGGGGGGAACGACTCGGTCGGCCAGGGCGAACAGCATGGCGGCCGTGAAGTTGTGCATCGTGGCCGCGGCGGCGAGCGAGGGTGAGCAGGCGCCCAGCGCGCGGGTCACACGCACGGCGTCCAGCGCGTCGGCTCCCAGCCCGCCGTAGGCGGCCGGCACCAGCAGGCCCGCTCCGCCCTGGGCCTTGAAGATCTCCAGGACCGGGCTTCCGGGAGCCTCCCTCTCGGCCAAAGGGATGTCCGAGAGTCCCTTGAGCAGCCCGGGGTGGAGACGGTCGGTCGTCTCACGTGCAAGATCGAGGGAGCGCATACGCGGAATCCTCCAGCATTCGTTTCGAAGAGCCGGTCAATCGGGTGGAGCCTCGGTTCACATATTTCGCGGTGAGATCCTGGCATGGCGATCTGACCACCCGCTGACGCCTTCCTGACATATCTTTCGGGGCTACATTCCGAAACGTCCTGCTGACATCGCGATGACACCGCGCTGACGCACTCCAACACATAGCGGAATCGCTATTGATGAAGTCTCACCGCAGGCCGCACCATGGTTCTGCCCTGCCTCCCTGCGACGCTCCCTATCACGGAGTTGGTCACCATGAACCGAGGAGAGATTCTTATGAGTACACCCACTCGCGACGTGGCCGGCACAGTGTCGGCCGAATACGTTCTGGCCGCCATACGCGAATACCCGGAATCCGAGAACCCGAGTTCGTTCCTGGCCGTCAATGAGGGGAACTCCTACTTCACGCTGCCGGGCCGCCCCGGGGTCGTGGTCTACCGGCCTGCGGGAAGTCATCTGATCCAGTTCGGTGGACCGTTCGCTCCGGACGAGTCCTACGAGGACCTCCTGCTGGGTTTCCGTGCGTTCGCCCATGACCGGGGGCTGACCGTGAGCGCGATCCAGTTGCAGGAGCGGGATGCCCGTATCTACGCGCGCCACGGCTTCACCGTCAATCAGGTGGGAGCGTCCTATGCCGTCGACCTCAATACCTTCACCCTGGCCGGCACGCGGTACATGCAGCTGCGCAACAAGATCTCACGGGCGCTGCGCAGTGGTCTGACCATCATTGAGGCCGATTACGAGCAGTGGGCGGAAGGTGTCCGCGAGATCGACCGACTCTGGCTGCCGATCAAGGGGGAAGGTGCCCGTCCGCTGGAGTACCTCGTCGGGCAGACCGGGGGTGCCATGCAGGAGCACCGTCGGCTGTTCGTCGGCCATGTGGACGGGGAGCTGATCGGCTACGTGTCCTACTCCCCCGTGTACGGATCGAACCCCGGATGGATGCACGACCTGAGCCGGCGCCGTCCCGACAGCCCCGCAGGCGTCATGGAAGCGATCAACAAGGCCGCCATCGAAGTATTCCGTGGTGAGGGGGTGCCCTGGCTCCACTTCGGCTTCACCCCTTTCACCAGTCTGAACGACGACCGGGAAGTGGAAGGCCACAGCCTGGGATTCAAGTGGCTGATGCACTACCTGTGGGAGAACCAGATCGTCTATCCCGCCTCGACTCAGCTCGCCTACAAGGAAAAGTGGAACCAGAGCCTGGTCCTCACCGAGTACGCCGCCTTCGACGGCAAAGCGAGCATCGACGGGTTCGTGAATGTCTGGCGGGCCGCGAACGCGATGTAACCGTACTCCCACCGATACCGGACAGACATTTACCATCGATCAAGGAGGCAACATGTCAGGCGAGAACACCGCAGCCCCCACCGCGCTGGAAACCGCGCAGCAGCGCACGGCGGATCTGTTCGTGCAGCTGTGCGGCGACCCCGACAACGCCGCGACAGCGGCCGCCGCGGACGAAGCACTGCACAAACTGGACGAGCTGCTCGCCGCCGCAGCCGGACAGTCCGCGTGAGAAGGGCCGTGTGAAAGCCTTGGGGGGCTGCCGCCATGATGGCGGCAGCCCCCCAAGGCTTTACGGCCTGGTCAGTCGCATGCGCCGTCCGGCCCGATCCGGCTGAAGCCCGCGTAGGGCACCAGGGCGGGGGGAACGATGACCGACCCGTCGGCCTGCTGGTACTGCTCGAGGATGGCCACCATCGTCCGCCCGATGGGGAGCCCGGAGCCGTTGAGCGTGGCCGGATATTCCCGCCCGCTCCCCTGGCGCACCTGGATGCCGGCTCGGCGGGCCTGGAACGGGCCGCAGTCCGACACCGAGGAGATCTCGCGGAAGGTGTCCTGGCTGGGCAGCCATACCTCCAGGTCATACGTGCGGCGGGCGGAGAAGCCGAGGTCGCCGGCGCGCAGCTCGATGACGCGGTAGTGCAGTCCCAGGCGCTTGAGGCATTCCTCGGCGTGGGAGAGCATCAGCTGAAGCTGATCGGCGGCGTCCTGCTGGGTGCACAGCCGCACGAGCTCCACTTTGGCGAACTGGTGCAGCCGGATGAGGCCGCGAGTGTCCCTGCCGTAGGAGCCTGCTTCGGAGCGGAAGCAAGCCGTGTGAGCGGTCAGGGCCAGCGGCAGGTCGGCGGCGGGGAGGGTCTCGCCCCGGAAGAGGTTGACCAGGGGGACCTCGGCGGTGGGAATCAGGTAGAGGTCGCGGTCCTCGTCCACCTGTGTCCTGAAGAGATCGGCCTCGAACTTCGGCAGTTGCCCGGTGCCGGTCATGGTCTCCCGCGTGACCAGGTGCGGGACGCTGTACTCGTGGTAGCCGTGTTCCCCGGTGTGCAGGTCGAGCAGGAAGGAGGCCAGCGCCCTCTCGAGACGGGCCCCGGCCCGCACGGTGACGGCGAAGCGTGTGCCGGAGAGCTTGCCGGCCCGCTCGAGGTCGAGGATTCCCGTGGTCGTCCCGAGTTCGACGTGGTCTCGGGGGGTGAAGTCGAAGCGCGGGGGCTGCCCCCAGCGTCGTACCTCGACGACGGGGTCGTCCGGGGTGCCATCGGGCACCTCGTCGAGCGGCGTGTTCGGAATGCCGAGCAGCACGTCTTTCAGCTCGGCGTCCAGCGTCCGCTGGGTGTGCTCGGCCTTGCGGATGCGTTCTTTGAGTTCGCGGGCCGCCTCGACTCCGGCGCGGCGGCTGTCCTCATCGGTGCCGGACCCGCGCAGCCGACGGGAGATCGTGTTGAGTTCTGCGCGCAGGCTGTCGCGGGTGGCGATGGCCTCCGCGCGCCCGCGGACGAGGGCACTGAGGGCAGTGCGGTCGAGGGCGTAGCCCTTGCGTGCCAGGCGCTGCTGCGCCGCGTTGTCGGGCGCGAGCAGGGTGTGCGGATCATGCACGTCCGAATTCCTCCTTCGGTGAGCGTTGGCGTGCCGTGCCCTCAGTCGGTCAGGGCCTTCTCGAGCAGGGGAGCCAGGTCCTCCGGCCGGAGCCGCTCCAGGGATGACCATCTTTCGGCGACGTCCTGGGGGCCTCCGGCCGCCAGGAACTTGTTCGTCACCAGGGCACGGTGCCGGCCACGCAGATCAGGGCCGATGCCGCCGTGGGGGATGGACAGTTCGCGGCTGAATCGACGGCCGTCGTGCATGTGCACCTCGACGCGCGCCGGTGTCGGTTTCACGGCTTGGGTGAAGTCCTCGAGCGGTGGGCCCAACTCACCGACCAGTGCCGGCATGTCCGCTACGTCGCTGCCGCCGAAGTCCCTCAGCCACTGTGCGCTGCGCCGGCCGGCTTGGCGGATGGCCTCGCCCACGGGGGCGTCGCCGGTCATCAGGGCTTTGGTCATGGACTCGTTGTGGACCAGCCGGACCTTCGAGGCCAGGGTCCAGCGCTCGGACCGGTCCAGGGCCGGGGGGTAGAAGTCCTCGATGGCCAGGCGCCCTGTCAGCAGCGCTGTCGCCACGGGGTAGGGCGTGGTCAGCACCATCGCTCCGATGGGCGTGCGCGGCCCGTCGAGGTACGGCTGGGCCTTGCGTGCGGCGAAGACGGTGTAGAGGGAGCCTTCGACGACGATCTCTCGCACGTCGTCGGGGGTCCAGTCGCCCATCGTCGAGTGGAGTTCGGCCGCGCAGTCGATCGCGGCGTCAATGCCGGGTCCGCCGGGGTGCAGCTTGAAGGAGAGGGTCTCGGTGTGCCAGCGATGGCCGAGCCCGGCGGTGACGGCCTCGGGCAGCGGGACGGTGGCGAACTTCGCGAGGAACCCGTCGGGATGCTCGATGATGTCACCGGCGCCGGTGAGGCCGGCGGCCGCCGCGTCACAGGCGTCCATGGCCATGCGTACGGCCGCGGGGACGTGCAGGAGCCGGGCGTCGCTGGTCACGAAGCCGCGCATCAGGGTCCACGGTGGTGCGCTCAGGGCCAGGGAGAGGGCGTTGCGCCATTGTTCGCGGGGGGCGTTCTCACCGGCCAGGCGTCCGGCGACGGCGCCGACCAGGTGGGTGTGCAAGGCGGTCTGGCCACGGAACGGCCCCAGTGTGGCGGATGCGGTGATGCGGGACGCGCATTCATTGGCCACGATCACCGAGCGCAGGAGGTCGTGCCCGGAGAGCCGGAGGGCGTGGGCGAAGGCCAAGGGCACCGCCACGGTCGAGGGTGCCAGGTGGCCCGCGTAGGCGGTGTCGTCGAGGTTGAGCCATGCGCCCACGCCCGCCAGGATTCGCGCGGATTGTGCGGTGTCGCGCTGAAAGGGTGCGCCGAGCGCTCCTACGAGGCGTCGGCCCTCCTTTTGGCGTAGGCCTATCCGGATGGCCGCAAGCTGGGACAGGATCTGGCTCGCGGCGAACTCGACGACGCGCTGTGGCACCGTCTCCAGTCGCATGGTGCTGGCCCAGTCCGCCAGTTCCTCCAGTACGCCGCGTGGTCCGGGGTCGGGGGGGCCGGCCGGAATCCGGCGGTCCTCGGTGGTCATGCTTGGGCCTTTGCCTGCTGGGCGGCGACGAGAACGGGCAGTACGCGCGGCAGTACGTCGATCGTGAGGGAGGTGGCGTCGCCGGGGAGCACTTCGCCGTCGTGCTCGAAGCGCAGGGGCCGGCCGTCGGTGCGTTCCAGGGTGATGCGTTTGCCACGCTGGTAGGTGACGTGCTCCGAGGACACGTGGGCGCCGCCCTGGCGCATGAGGTCGAGCGCGGATCGTGCGGGGATACCGGAGCCGATGACGCAGACGTCGAGCAGTCCGTCGTCCGGCACGGAGAACGGCATGGTCTCGTAGACGCCGGCGCGGTAACGTCCGCCGCCGACATTGACGAGGAGGGTGTCCCCGACGTGGACGGGGCGGCCGTCGACCAGGACGCGCCCGGGGTAGGGGGTGAAGCGGGTGAGGACCGAGTCGATGGCGGCCTGGTAGCGGGCCCGGCCGGCGACGGGGATGGTGAGGGCTTCGGCGGTGGCCTCGGCGAACAGTCCTGTGCTGGCGCCGAGAACGACCAGGCGGGAGGTTCCGGCGATCGTGGCGAGGTCATAGGCGCGCAGTTCGCTGCCTTCGCCGGTGAGGGCGGAGGCAAGGGCTGTCTGCCAGGGAACATCCTGCCAGAAGTGCCGGTAGTTCGAATTGCCCGTGCCGCCGGGCAGGACGAGCAGCGCGGGCAGAGTGGCCCCGCTGTCGCGGGCCTCGAGCAGTCCGGTGACGACTTCGCGGGCGGTGCCGTCGCCTCCGACGGAGATGATCACGGCGGACGGTTGCCCGCTTGCGGTGATCGCGTGTTGCCGTGCCAGCTCCGTGGCGTGGCCGGGATACTCGGTCCACAGGGTCTCGGTGTGCCCCGCGTGGGAGCGGCAGATCTTCTCGATGTCGGAGAGCAGTTCCTGAGTGGTGGAGCCTGCTCTGGGGTTGGCGATCACGGTGACGCGACGGCCCGCTTCGGCCGGGATGCCGTGTGCGGTCAAGGCCTACTCCTGCCTGGCAAGGACGGATTTCGAAGGCGGCAGGGGATGGCCCTGCGAGGCGGAGAGGGCAGGATTCGAACCTGCGTGGGCTTTCGCCCGGCCGGCGTGACTGGCTGCCGGTCCCCGTTGGGCCGCTTCGGGTACCTCTCCCGGGCGGCCTGCCGCAGGGACCTCCGGTCCTGGGGCAGGGCGCCGCTGGGAAGAACTTTGCCCGAGGGCTCTGACCTGCTGCTGACAGGCAACTGACCAGAGGTGGGACGAGAAGGCGCCTGTTCAGCCCTGGCTGACGGTGATCGGCAGCTTCCTGAGGGCATGCGACCTGAACGACGCCCTCCAGGAGAGGCCGTCTTCATGGACTGCCAGGCCGATGCGAGGGAATCGATTCAGCAGAGTGGCCAGCGCGACCTGCGTTTCCATCCTGGCCAGGGGTGCCCCGAGGCAATAGTGAATGCCGTGGCCGAGGGCGAGGTGCGCGTTGTCCTGGCGCCGGATGTCGAACTCGTCGGGTGCGGTGAAGCGTTCGGGGTCGCGGTTGGCCGAGCTCAAGGCCAGCATGACCGTGTCGCCGGCGGGGATCGTGACACCGCCGATCCGTATGTCCTCGGTCGGGAAGCGGCGGATGGCCAGCTGGTTGGCGTGGGTGAAACGCAGGATTTCCTCCACCGCGGCAGGAAGGAGCCCGGTGTCGGCGCGCAGGGCGGCCATCTGTTCGGGGTGGCGCAGCAGAATCAGCAGTCCGCTGCTGATGAGGTGCTGAGTGTTCTCGCTGCCCGTCCACAGGAGCAGGAAGCCGAGGGAGACGAGTTCGTCCTCGGTCAGCGTCTCGCCTTGGTCCCGTGTCGCGATCAGGCGTGAGAGGAGGTCGTCGCCGGGGGTGTCGCGGCGCAGGGCCACGAGTTCCAGGAGGTGGCGGTGGATGTGGTCCACGGCTTCGGCGACCTGGCTCGGGTAGGCGGGGTCGACCATGACGCCTGCCCACCGTGAGAAAGGGCGGCGGATTTCGTCCGGGACGCCGAGGAGGTCGCCGATGACGGCCAGGGGCAGCGGGTTGGCGTAATCGGCGACCAGGTCGGCCTCACCGCTTGCGGCGAGGCCGTCGGCCAGTTGCTCGGCGACGGCCTGGACGCGGCCCCTGAGGGCTTCGACGTGGCGTGGAGTGAAGGTCTGGGAGACCAGCCGACGCAGCCGCAGGTGGTCCATCCCGTCCATGTTGAGCAGGTTGGTGTCGAGGGCCGATGGCAAGGTGAATCCCTTGTATCCGGTGCCGGAGTACGCCTTGTTCACGCTCAGGCGTCGGTCGTTCATGGCGGCACGGACGTCGGTCTCACGGGTGACCAGCCAGATGGGAGAACCGTCGGGACTGGCCACTCGGTGTACGGGGCCTTCTTCTCGCAGGCGTGCGTACAGGGGGTGGGGGTTGCTGAAGGAAGCCGCGTCGAACGGCATGGGCGGGGTTTCGTTGGTGATCACGCGGGTTCCTGAAGGGGTGCGGATGTGACCATGTCGGCGGTGTGGGGAAGCGCGGCTGTGGGCAGTCCGCGGAAGGCCCGGGCCAGCCTGCGCTGGAAGTCGAGCTCGGCCACCAGGTCTGGTGGGTCTGTCACCCGAGGGGAGGTGATGTGGGTGGCCGGTCTTCTGCCGCGGGCTTTGGCTCGCAGTGCGAGGGCGAGGTGAGCGGCCTCGAGGGCAGCGGGAAGGTCCGCTTCGGGCACACCTGCCGCGACGGCCTGGCGGCGGGCGCTTTCCGCCGTTTCCTGGTCCACCCAGATTCGCAGGGCCCATTGTGCGTCCCGGATCTCGACGATCAGTCGGTAGAGGCGGGTGCGCAGGTCCGTGCCACGATCGAGGGGAAGCACCGAAGTAGGGACCTGGGCGGTCAGCGCGCGGTGGAGCGGTTTGAGTTCCCGGTAAGCGCGGCGGCGTTCGATGTGCTGCCGTAGCCGGCTGAGGTAGGGACCCCAGTCGGGAAGAGTCCAGCCGGTGACCCGGATGACGGCTGAGAAGGCGACGGCGACGGCAGCGACCGGCTCCCACGCCTGGCCGCTACCACCCAGCCGGCCCGCGACGATATCGGCTACCCGGCAGGCGACGTACACGAGGCCGAACGGGACGGCCAGAGAGATCATCAACAGACCGCGGCGCAGCCACGGAGTCGGGGCGACCTTGGCGTGTTTCCACCCCAGGAAGAGCATGTCGATCTGGTTGGCACCGTATCCGAGCAAATAGACGCTCAGGTAGAGAGGGTAGGACTGGGCGTGGGTGACGGCGAACTGTGTGGACTGTTCGCTTCGGTCGCCGGTCAGGGGGAACAGGATCACCATTGCCGCGAGGATCATCCCAATGGCGATGAGGCGTGGCACCGCTTTCCGCCAGGCGGTGCCGCGTTCATGTGACAGGTGCAGCAGGACGAGTTGCTGGAAGGCGACCTGCACGATGACGCAGCTCTGGGTGAACAGCCCGGAGAAGTTGACAATCCCGACGGCTCGGCTCGTCACTGTCCATAGCGCCGGGGTGGAGACGGCGTAGATCAGGAACAGGAAGAGGAAGTTTCCGACCAGGGCGACTTGGACGACGGATCGGTCGGTGAGCAGGACCCGTAATTTGTAGACGAGCGCCAGCAAGGAAACAGCCGCACATGTGGGGTATAAGGTCCCGTTCAGGGATTGCTGAAAGTTACTCATTTCTCCTTCGATCCGGTCTTCCCGGCCCTTCCAGAGCGGAGAGACGGGCCGCTATCTCCCGCGCCTCCGGCGGCACGTCGAGCACCTGTTCCTCATGCCACGTGCCGATCGTCAGACCGATGAGTGATCCGACGAGCTCGGCTTCGATCTCCGCCTCGGAGTGGGAATGCTCGCGCCCGAGGACTCTGCGGACGAGGTCGGGGTCGAGCGAGGGCAGCAGTAGCCGGGAGACGTCGGCCGTCATCACGGGGCTGGACCGATGGCCGCACAGCAGGTGCCCGATCTCGTGCAGAACCACCTGGTGTTGGTGAACCGGGGCAAGGAGCTGCTCGTAGACGATGTAGTCGGTATCGTCGAGCGACACCCACAAGCCGTCGGGGCTTCCGACAGGCAGCTCGAGCGGTAGAAGGTGGATGGGGCGCCCCGTCCTCCGGCTGATCCGCGCACACAGTTCCCGCACGGAGACCTGCTCGTCCGCGGGAAGCTCCAGCGAGCGGACACGTTGCTCGCACCGTTGCCGGAGCCGTCCACGGGCACCCCATCGCCACCACACCGCCAGAACTACTTCCTCCGGGCGTCGGCGTCTTCGAAGCCGCCGGAGGCCGGGAGTTTGTGCAGCGTGTCGTCGGCCGCCTTCGCGGCGGCGATGATGCTCCTGACCAAGCCCGAGAGTTCGGAGACGGGGGAGCCCCCCGGCTCGGCGGCGGTGCGCAGTGCCACGGCGTGCACGGACTGCTGCTTCAGCTGCTTGACGGTCTCGAGCTCTGCGTTGACCTCGTGGAAGACCTGCTCGTCGAGAAAGTAGGCCGGGCGGCGGATGCCCAGGCTCTGAGCCACCTTCATCAGGGTCTCAATGGTCAGGTTCGTCCCGTCGGCGGACTCCGCGGAGGCCAGGGTGCGCTTGGAGACCTTGGCGCGCTCAGCCAGCTTGGCCAGGCTGAAGGGGCCTTCGGGGTGGTGCCGGCGGATGTATCGAAGCCTCTGGGCGATCGTGGATTTCGCCGCCTGAGCCATGTCGCAGGCAGGTCCCTCCGACGATTCCGTGGGTACTCCACTCTGATTCACTGCCACCCGCCTTCCGTTGCAATATACTGCACCGTTGAGGCAGCATGTTGCAACACCGCATGTTGGGGCCCTATGGTCCTTCTGGTGAGGGAGGAAACCTCAACGGGGGGCCACGGAAACATGCTGAACAGGCGTCGGCATAGCAGTACGGACAACCTCTACCGAGGGCGGGACACCGCAAGGTGCACAGCCCAACAGTATCGAGCCGCAAGGCACATGGGGAGCCCGCCGCCGCACCCCGTATCGGGGCGGCGGACCGGCTAGACGGGCACACCCCACGCCCCGATACGTGCATGATGCACTATCTGTCGGAGCCGACTCACGCGGTGTCTCAGTACAGCACGGCCAACGGAGCCGTGCCCGGCCCAGCCCTTGCGCCCGCCGTTGCGGGGCGGGCTCGCCTCCTCAGCAGGCATGCGACATCACACCGTCCGCAGCCTCGCACAGCCAGCTTTCCTTGCATCACCCTGTTCCCTCGACACGAGGAATGAGCGATGACCTAAACGGTGAGGGGGCGGCCGACGCCGCCCCCGGCCGCGCCCGGTGTTGGCAGCACCGGCTCAGCGGCCATCACGCCACCGCTCGGTTAGGCGACCGAGCTGACGTCTCGAACGGCCTGGTTGGCGCCTGGCTGCCCGAGTTGCACGCAGTCCCAGAGATCCCGAATCCACGAGGAATGCGCACGGCCCGCGAGCTGCGGGCCGCTGTGTCCCAATGAGAGGAACACGGCACATCATGCCCGATCGGGCCGAAGTCTGTCAGCATCCGCGTCCAGAAAAACCCGTCCCCCAGCACCTCGACCACCGCACCGGCAATGGCGCTCCCGCCGCACCACACCGATGAACGGGGTCAGCGACAAGCCATCAGCGCCCCCCGCTCCCCCGCGCCATGATGCCCTGGCGGCCACACGACCGAACGAGCCACAGCAGCCCACGCATGTCGACGCCCTCCGTCTCGGTCGGAACATGAGTCAGCGTCTGCTCAAGGCGGTCCGCGCCTTGTTGGATACCGTGGCCGGATTACCTGACACCGCGCGCCTCGGCGCAGTGGTGCTGACGGCCAAGGCCAGCGCCACGTGGTCCGGCAATCGCATATGGGCGGCCGAGCTGGGCCGCTGGCTCGGCGTCTCCGAATCAACCGTCGATCACGCAGTGCTGCCGGCCCTCCGCGAAGCGGGCATTCTCAAGACGCGGCCGACGACGAGCGCGTCGGGACATGTCCGGGGGCTGGAATACGTAGCCATGCCTTTGTGGCGCGCCCACCAGGCCAACGATCCACAACACCCTCTTGCGTTGTCACGAACGGACCTCGCGACGCTACTGCGACTGTGCGAGTCCTTGTTCGGGCCGGGCTGGGCTCCCTCGGGCAAGCCCGCCACGCGTCCCGGCCTGCTGGCGGGACGGCGCGGACGCGGGGCCGCGACAGACCGGCTCGGCTTCCTGCTGATGGTCCTGACGACGCGGGCCGATGGGTGGCTGCGGCTGTGCGCGGGCGCGGTGGACACCAAGCGTGGACGGCCGGCGACGACCGTGGCACGGCTGTTGGGATGCTCCCCCTCGGCCGGCGCGAAACTCCTGGCACGGCTCACCGCCCATGGGGTGATCAGGGTGATCCGCCGCGAGACCTCCTCAGGACTGCGGGCCCGGTGCCGGGTGAACGTGCCTGCGGTGGCACAGGCACACAGCCGAAACGCGACCGGACCGGGAACTACCCTGCCGGCGGCCCCCCCACCGGGGTGTGCCCACGGTGACCTGCGACCACCCCGCTACTGCACCCGGAGATCGCCACGACGCGGAAGGCACACCGCCCGCGGCGCCTTCTGCGCGAACGTCACAGGAACACGGCGTTCCTTCAGCCCTCTTAGTACTGCAATCACAGTTATGGGATGTGTCCGCGTTGTTTGTAGTGACTGTTGCGGGCGCGTGTCTGGCTGAGTCTTCGCCAGTGTGACCAGTCCAGATGGTGGTGGATGGTGAGGTGGGCGGGGTGGAGGAGATGGCCGATGAGGCGGCGTATCTCTGCCACGGACAGCGGTATCAGGCCACCGCTGTTTCCCCTTTTGAGAGTTCGTGGGCGCGGACGGCGGTGAGTGCGGCGAGCGCGGCCATGGCGAGGGTGATGTGCCGGTACCAGGCGTGGTAGAGGCGGACCTGGTAGTGGTCCAGGCCGCACTCGCCCTTCGCGGTCTGGAAGCACTCCTCGACGGCCCAGCGGGCGCCGGCAACCCTGACCAGGTCTTTCAACCGGGTGCCGACAGGTCCGTAGCAGACGTAGTAGGCGATATCGGCCGGGTCTTTGAGGCTGCGGCGGGCCAGGACCCAGTGGCCGTGGCCGTTCTCCCACCAGATCCGGATCGGGATCCGCGCCCACTGGTACATGCGCTCGCCGTGGGATCCCTTTCCCGCGGACAGACGCTTCCAGGCCTGCGGTGCGAGACCGGCCACCAGCTCGTCGACACGCCGTTCGCCCATGCCACGCGTGATGACGGTGTCGCTGGTCTTCACGCACATCACGTGGCGGACCGCCCGCTGTTCCATCCACCACCGCAGGGATTTCGACTGCCCGTAGGCCTCGTCCGCGGTGACCCACGCGAACGGCACCCCGGCCTCCATGGCACGGTTGAGCATGGCCTTGAAGTGTTCGGTCTTCGTCGCGAAGGGAACCTCGTCCGGGATCCCCGCGTCCTGGCACCGCTCACGGTCGTCCGTCCATGAGGCGGGCACGTACAGTTCCCGGTCGATCAGAGCCCGCCCCTTGGACGAGGCGTAGGCCAGGAAGGTGCCGACCTGGCAGTTCTCCGTCCGTCCGGCGGTTCCGGAATATTGGCGCTGGACGCCGGCAGACCGTACGCCCTTCTTCAGGAACCCGGTGTCGTCGCCGATCAGGACAGCGTCCCTGTCACCGATCGTCTCGACGACGTAGCCGCGCACGTCGTCACGGACCCCGTCAGCGTCCCAGTCCGCCTCGCCCAGCAGGCGCTGCATCCCGATCGGCAACCGGTCCCCTGCCCGCTCCGCCAGCGTCCAGCCGTTCTTCCGCTCCAGCGGAGCGATCAGCCCCCGCATATACGCAAGAGCCCGACCCCGCGGCTCCGACCTCGCGAAACGCGACGCAAACCGGGCATGCAACCCAGCCAGCACCCCGTCCCACTCCTCAACCAACCCCACCCCGAGCTCAGTCACACGTCAACTCAACCACACCCAAGTGTGATTGCAGTACTAGGAGCTTCTCCAGCTTGCCGCACACCACGACGGACATCACGGAATCGAGGCCGAGCTCGGTGAGCGGCTGATCCCGGTCCAGCTCATCGAGGGGAATCTTCATCTCCCGCGCCATGCGGGAAGCGATCTCGTCGGCGATCCGCTCGGGGAGAATCTCCAGCGGCAGCTCGTGCCATGCCAGGCGTGCGTCCGTGCCGCCTTGGGAGACGGGCTCTTCGGCGTGTCCGGACTCCGTCTGCGCGGCGGTGTCAGCAGGCGCGGCCCGGTCCCGCAGCGCGCCGAAACGGGTGCCGGGCAGCCAGGCGAGCAAGCGACCTTGCTCGTCGCTGATCGTGATGTCCACGGTGTCCGTGTCCGGATCGACCAGATGGATGTCGACAATGCCGACCTCGGGCGCTTCTCCCACCACACGTACCTCACGGATATGGGACGGCATCCGGACGGTGGGCGGCCCCCCGTAGATGATGGGGACCACGCCAAGAGCGGCGTCCAGCAGCGGAGCCCAGGTCACCTGGTCCCCGGATACCGCCGGGGCGTGGATGCGAGCGCGCACCACCGCGTCGCCGACCAGCAGTTCCTCCACCGTCCAGGGCCAGGCGATGCCTTCGACACCGATGGCGTCGAGACGCGACATCACGATCCCGGGGTCCGCGGCCGATACACCGTCCGGAGGCAAGACCTTGGCCATGGACGCCGGAAACGCGGAAGCGTGGCCCCCCATGGTGGAGGCGTAGGTGTGCGTCAGCCAGTTGCCCGGCCCCTGGGAGGCGTCGACGGGGCGGGTACTGAGCCGCAGCGTGGAATCGTCCTGGACGACCTGTACCTCGCGCGGAGTGGCCAGAGCGATGGGGAACCGCAGGTGCACGTCGAAAATGGCCTTGGCCGCACCCGGGCCCGCGGCGGTCTCGAGGAAGGTATGGATGATCGACGATGCCGGGACGATGGATGTGCCGTGCAGCGCGTGCCCGCCGGGGAAGGGGCGGCTGGCGTCGTCCAGATAGGTGTTCCACAGGCGCAGCGGCCGGGAGGACGCCACGTCCACCGGTCGGCCGAGCAGGGCGTGGCCGGTGACGTCGTGCTGTTGTGTGCTGACAGCGGCAGCCGGCAGGACCGCGTCCAGCCAGTGCCGCCGGTGCTGCCATGCGATCGGAGGCAGTTCGGCGATTTCGGCCCCGGTGTACGCATGGGACCAATCAGGCGCGGCGCCATGACAGAACAGCGTCGCGGCATTGGTCAGGAGCGTCAGCAGTTCCGGCTTGTCGCGGCGCAGGGAGTGAGCGACGAGGGCGTCCGACGCCCCGAGGTGCGACAGGGTCTCATCGACCGAGTGGGCGACCACGGGGTGCGGGGATACCTCCAGAAACCGGTGGTGGCCGTCTTCGACGGCGGCGGTGACCGCTTCACGCAGTCGTACGGGGTTGCGCAGGTTCGCGGCTCAGTAGTCGGCATCGTGCTCGTCCCGAGCCCGGGGATCCTCCAGGGCCGTGGTGTACAGGGGGATGGCCGGAGTTCGCGGGCGGAGGTCCGCCAGGGCCTCCCGCAGGCCCTCGACCAGTGCGTCCATGTGAGAGCTGTGGAACGCCACATCGGAGTTGACCGGCCGGACCGGAATGCCGTCACCGGACCACTCCTTCACCATGTCGGCGATCTCCTCGGCGTCTCCGGAGACGACCGTCGAGGTGGGAGAGGAGGCGATGGCCGCACTCACTCCGTCCCGGCCCTCGAGCCGCGCGGCCACCTCTTCGAACGGCAGCCCCACCATGGCCATGCCGCCCAGGCCCGCGACCTCTCGGAGAAGAACGGAACGACGGCAGCTGAGCCGGGCCCCGTCCTCCAGGCTCAGGGCTCCGGCGACCACAGCGGCCGCGATCTCGCCGACGGAATGACCGATCACGGCAGCCGGCCGATATCCGTACGAGCGCCACACTTCGGCCAGGGCGACCTGCATCGCGAAGATCATCGACTGGGCCCGGTCGACGGAGGCGAAGTCTCCCTCGACGATGGCCTGCCGGGCCGAGAAACCGAGCTCGTCAAGGAAGACGGGGTCGAGTTTGTCGATGACGGCGGTGAAGGGAGTGCTGTGGTCGAGCAGTCCCGCGCCCATGCCGGACCAGTGGGAACCATGGCCTGAGAAGACCCATACCGGTGCCGTGTCCGATGTTGCCCTGCCCTCGACGACGCTGCCGGATGTCGCCTCCTCGCCAGAGGCGAAGGCACGCAATGCCGAGATCAGCGTGCCGTGGTCCTTGGCCACGACCGCGGCACGGTGGCTCAGGTGCGACCGGCCCGCCGTGAGCGTACGGCCGACCGCCGACAGTGGAACCTCGGGATGCCGCTCGAGCCAGTCGGCCAGCCGCAGCGCATAAGCGGCCACACCCGCGCGGGAGCGGTAGGACAGGGGGAACAGCCCCGGGGCACTCAGCTCATGGGGGTCGGGCTCGCCCCGCACGGGAGCCTCCTCCAGCACGATGTGCCCGATCGTCCCGCCGTAGCCGTACCCGGAGACCCCGGCACGTCGAGGATGCTCGCCGCGCGGCCACTTCCGGTGCTCCGTGACGAGCTCCAGCCCCCACTCGTCCCACGGGATGTCGGGGCTGGGGACGCTGGTCATCACGGTCGCCGCCATCTCGGCCTCGCGCAGCATCAAGGCGGCCTTGATGACGCCGGCCACTCCGGAGGCCGGCTCGGCGTGCCCGATGTTCGACTTCACCGACCCTATGCGGCACGGCTCATCGGCCGGACGGCCGAGGCCGAACACCGCATGCAGGCCGGCAGCCTCCACCGGGTCGCCGAGCCGCGTACCCGTTCCGTGCGCCTCGATGTATCCGGCCGTGGCCGGGTCCAGGCCGGCCTTCTGCCACGCCAGACGCAACAGATCGCGCTGGGCGTCCGGGTTGGGGGCCATGATCCCGCTGGTGTGGCCGTCCTGGGCGACGGCGGACCCCTTGATCACCGCATGGACGCGGTCTCCATCGCGTTGAGCGTCGGACAGGCGCTTCAGGACGAGCACACCACATCCCTCGGCCCGTCCGTATCCGTCGCCCTCCGCGTCGAAGGGCTTGCTGCGACCGTCCGGGGACAGTGCACCGGCCGCCTCCAGCGTCAGGGTGTAGGCGGGCGAGAGAATGATGTTCACGCCCCCTGCGAGCGCGAGCGACGTCTCGCCTGTCAGCAACGCCTGGCACGCCAGGTGGATGGCCACCAGGGAAGCGGAACATGCCGAGTCCAGCACGAAGCTGGGACCGTGCAGGTCCAGCACATGGGAGACCCGGTTGGCTATGCCGGTCAGCTGGGCACCGATGCCGGTCCACGGCTCGATCCTCGGCAGGTCTTCCAGGAGCCGCCGGCCGTAGTCGTCCGAGCAGGTTCCGATGTACACGCCCGCGTCGGAGCCGCCCACGGACCGAGGGGGCATACCCGCGTGCTCCAGGGCCTCCCACGCGACCTCGAGGACCAGACGCTGCTGTGGGTCCATGAACTCGGCCTCGCGCGGTGTGATGCCGAAGAACTCGGCGTCGAAACCGTCGACGTCACCGATGAAGTTGCCTGGCCGGTCCGCTTTCCGCAACGCCTCGGAGAACTCAGGATTGATCTTGGTGTAGGGCCGCCACCGGTCCTCAGGTGTCGGTTCGACCGCCACCTTGCCACCTACGAGGAAGTCCCAGAAGGTCTCCGGAGAGTTGATTCCGCCGGGGAACCGGCACCCCATTCCGACAATGGCGACCGAATCGTCGTTCCGCATGTCACTCCTTGATCAGTAGTCAAGGCAGCGGTGGGATCGAGCGGAGGACGAGGGTTGCCAGGGGTCACAGAGGGGTACGGCCCGGAGGAAGGCGATGAGCTGCTTGCCGCCCGGCACGCCCCATGGCGCATGTGGGCCGATCCGCCCTGACGCTCCCGGAGACAGCCGGCGAAGATGTGGGAGCGCGCTGAGCAGCGAACCTTCCCGAGGAACCCATGACAGCTCCGCCCAGGGGCGGTACTCGGCCACCCGCTCGGAGCCGCTGCCACAAAACGCGGAGAAAAACCATGGCTGTGGCCGCGTTTTTCTCCGCGTTCCCGGTGATGAGCCCGGTGTGCGGTGCACTGGTTCATTCAGGCTCGGTCT
>NZ_JBTOLC010000051.1:0-38994 GCF_054551825.1 Streptomyces sp. L500 | reverse complement strand
GCCCGGCCTGAGGGCATCCCAGCGGTTTCGTCGTCGCTGCGAGGTTGATGGCCGTGCGAGCCGGAACCACGGATGTGTGGCCTGGTTGGTCCGCCAGGCCGGTGCAGGCACTCCGCGATCGTAGGACACCCTCCCATGGAGTGGTTTCTTGCAAAGACGGTCAATAGCGAAGGATGGACCGCCCGAGCCCCTTACCGGTGGGAGAGTTCCCCCCTTCAAGTAACAGTGTGTAAGGGGGGCGGTATGGGCAGGATTCCACCGCTGACGGGCGTCAAGGAACTCGTGACCGTGCTGGACGGGCTCGTCAGGCGGCCAGTGGGCAGACGGGAGCTGCCGGCGGTCGTCCTCGAAGGGAACCACGAGCGGGGCGCCGCGTTCGTCACCGGCTACCGCGACCGGCTGCGCGATGCGAGCGGAGCGGCCGTGGCCCCGCATGCGCTGCTCGGCGAGGCGCTTGTGGAGCAGGCGCAGCGTTCCGCCGAGCCCGACGTCGTGCTGCTCGACGAGCTGACCAGGCAGCTGGAACAGACCATGCCCGAGGCCACCGGCGGACTGACGCTGTCCACCTACTGGACCTGCCGCAGGGTGCTGGACATCGACGCGGGCGCCGGTGCCGCGCGCGCCCAGCGCCGTACGCTGGCCGAGAAGCTCTGCGTGGCCTGGGAGAACGACACGCCCGGCCTGAAGGGGCTGCGGTCCTTCATCAGCACCGGTGGAGCCGGGCAGGTCAGCGAGCGGCTGGGTGCGATCGCCACAGTCCTGGTGGCCTGGCCCCTGGAGTGGGTCTACCGCACCTGGCTGAACGGCACCCGGCGTCTGCGCTGGTACGCCCCGAAGGTGCGCAGCGCCGGCGGTCCGGCGGCGAGCCGCTTCCTGTCCGCGGCGGTATCACTGAGCAAGAACGGCGAGTTGCGCAACCGTGCGGCACTGCGGCAGTCCCTGCTGCTCGAAGCGCTGGCGGTGGACCTGGTGCGCGCGGCCCGCAGAGGCATCCTGCTGCCACGGCGCCGGCGCCGGGCGTGGCCGTTCATCGTCTTGCTGCCGCGTGTGGACGAACCGAGCACGGCCACCCGCAGACTGCTGGACGGCCTGGTCAAGTTGCACAGGCGTGGACTGCCGCTGCTGGTACTGGCCGCGGACCGTGTTCTCGGGGACCAACTACCGGGTGCTCGCGACGGGCAGGAAGGCGGGGACGGCCCGGGTAGTCGTGGGCGCGTGCAGACGCCGGCCGCGGCGGCCGACTGCCTGCGGCCGTTGCTGGAGGGCCGGGCCCGCTCCGCCGGCGCCGGGGTGGTGGACGGGCAACTGCGCGTCCGCCTGTCCGGGGACGACCAGTCGGAGGTGAGCGACTGGCTCGACATCAACGTGGCGGTGTCCCCGCGCTCGGTGCCGTGGCCGTCCGCGTATCTGGGCGTCCTGGTGACCGTCGCGGTGCTGGCCGGCGCCGTCCCCGTGGTGAACTGGGCCCGTCAGGACGCCTGCCACGACATGTGGGCCGCCCAGGGGGTACGGGTGGGTGTCGACACGGCTTCGGAAGGCTGTTACTTCACGGACGGCGGCAGCCAGGAGCCGCTCCGTACGCTCCAGGACCGGATCCGGGCCCAGAACCGGGTGGCCGACCGCGGCGCGCACCGTACGGTGGTCTTCCTGTCCCCGCTGACCGCCGACCCACAGGGCAAGGGCGAACAGCTCACTCCCGCCGGGGTCCTCCAGCTCGAAGGCGCCGCCGACGCCCAGCGCGAGTTCAACAAGCAAGCGGTCGGCGATGCCGAGCGGCCGTACCTCCGGCTGTTGGTCGCCAACGCCGGCTACGCGTTCGCTCAGGGGCCGAAAGCCGTCGACCGGCTCAACGCGCTGGCCGGCGACGGTACGAGCATCTTGGCCGTCATCGGCATCTCGCAGAGCCGTCAGGCGTCCGTCGACACGATCAATCGCCTCTCACCCGACCTGCCGGTCATCGGGGCCGCGGTATCCGGTGACTTCATGACCACCGAGACCCCCAACTACTTCCAGACCCAGCCCACGAACCGCCACTTCGCCCGGGCCCTGACCCGGCGCGTCATGGAGCTCAAGCGCAAGAAGGCCCTCATCATCTACGACGACAAGGATCGCTACAGCCTCAACCTCCGCCAGGACCTCAGCAGCGAGCTGGCGGGCCAAGGAGTCGAGCTCGTGGAGCCGGAGGTCGTCCGTACGCCGGACTTCGGTCAGCCCGGCGTGGTCAGCGCCCTGCCCGAGCTGGCCAAGAAGATCTGTGCCCTGAACCGGGACAACGGCATCACGCTCTTCGCCGCCCGGGGCAGCCAGCTCCCCAAGATCCTCAACCAAGTGCAGGCCGAGTGCGGAAGCGCCGCCGGCACACCGTTCCCGTTCCTGGCCTCCGATGTCGACACCCTCATCGAGTATCCGGAGATCCCGGAGTTCGCCCACCTCGACCGTTACACGGCGGTCGACCTGTCGTACATCGCCTTCTCATCCGACCACCACAGCGACCACGCGGCCGGCAGCGACTCCTTCCGCGCCGCGGCAGCAGCCATCTACCGCACCTGGACGGGCACCAAGCTTCCCCCGCGCGCCTCCAATGTGCTGCAGCAACTGCGCAACAGCGTCGACGTCAAGGACACCGTCGCCCAGGACCGCCCCTTCCACATCCCCTCCGACGACCAGGCCCTGGCCGAACGCCCCCTGTACCTGTGCACGGTCCCCCACACGACCGCGACGACTCCGGCATGCCGGGCGGCAGACGGGAAGCCACTGAAGTGAGGAGGCGGAGATCGGGCGGTCTGCGCCCAGCGGTATCTCTCGCCCATGACGATGATGTGGGAGGGACCGGAGGTACTGGGCAGCATCGAGTACGGAGTGAGCGTGCTCGGCGCGCCCCTGGTCGTGGCGCTCGGCCACGACGCGTGCGGCGCGGTCGCGGCAACCCGCTCCGCCGTTCAGGACGGCACGACGGCCGGCGGCTACGTACGGGACGTGATCGAACGGGTGACGCCCAGCGTGCCGGCCGTCCGCGCCGCCGGGAGCACAGAAGACCAGGACTTCCTTGCCGATCACATACGCACACCGTAGACCTGCTGCTGGACCGCTCCCGCGTCCTCGCGGAGGCGGTGGACGCCGGGCGCGCCGCGGTGGCGGGTCTGTCCTACCGGCCGGCTGACGGGACCGCTCGGCTGGTGATCGTCCGCGGCCTCGACGACGTGGCGGCCGACTTGGCCTCGTGACGGGCGGAGCTCAGCGTTCCTGAAGACCGGGTGCGAGCGGGCGGAGCTGGTCGGCGCCGACCGCGCCCGCTCGCAGCAGGACGGGAGCGTCGCCGCTCATGTCCACGATCGAGGGCGGCACGGCGGCCGGCGTGGGGCCCGCGTCCAGGTAGACGGCCACCATCTGCCTCGCCTGCTCCGGCAGGTCGTCGACCAGGTCTTCCAGGTCACCGGGAGAGCCGAGAGTCGACGAGCAGGGGCGAGGGCATGTTCCGCCCTCGTCCCTTGGCGTCCAGCAGACGCCTGACCGCCGCCGGGCCGAAGGCGTCCGCGCCCACTCCGTAGACCGTGTCGGTGCGCAGCACGACGAGCTCCTCGCCGCGCACCGCATCTGCTGCTTCGCGCAGTCCGGCGACGCGCTCGGACGCATCCGAGCGGCTGAAACGACGCGCCATCCTTGTTCTCCAGCCGAGCGGGCTCTGCACCGCACCCGTCATCAGGTTCGGTCCGCCGGGGACTGTAAAACGGATTTGAGCGGGGCTCCGGGGGGCCCGGCGGCGGTCAGGGTTGGGCCGGGATGCCGAGGTCGGTGAGGAGGTCGCGGATGCGGTGCTCGATCTGGTCGCGGATCGGTCGGACGGCGTCGACGCCCTGGCCGGCCGGGTCGTCGAGCTGCCAGTCCAGATACTGCTTGCCGGGGAAGTACGGGCAGGCGTCGCCGCAGCCCATGGTGATGACCACATCGGAGGCTTGGACCGCCTCGGCGGTCAGGACCTTCGGGATCTCGGCGGAGATGTCGATGCCGACCTCGGCCAGGGCTTCGACCACCGCGGGGTTCACGGCCTCGGCGGGGGCGGAGCCGGCGGAGCGGACCTGCACCTTCTCGCCGCCGAGGCGGGTGAGGAAGGCGGCGGCCATCTGGGAGCGGCCTGCGTTGTGCACGCAGACGAACAGCACGGAGGGGACAGCGGGAGTGCTCACGAAAAGGGGTCCTTGATCTTCGGGGCGGCGGGGCTGGGGTCAGCGGGCGACTTGGGCAGGCCGGTGGCCGGCATGGGGCACGACGGCGTCCTCGACGGCGGGCGTCGGGCGGCCGAACAGCACGGCGACCAGCGCGACGCCGGCGGCCAGGCCGACGAGCTGGGCACCGATGAACGGCAGCACCGAGGCGGGGGCGATACCGGCGAAGGTGTTGGTGAACGCGCGGCCGATCGTCACCGCCGGGTTGGCGAAGGATGTGCTGGAGGTGAACCAGTAGGCGGCGCCGATGAACGAGGCGACCGCGACGGGGGCGAAGTGCGCGCGGCCGACGCGGGCCAGGCCGAAGATCATCAGGATCAGGCCGGCGGTCGCGACGACCTCGCCCAGCCACAGATGAGGCGCCCGGCGGTCATGCGTCGACCAGGTCACGAGCGGCTCGGCGAACATCGCGTTCGCCAGCATCGCCCCGACGATCGCCCCGACGGTCTGGGCCGGGACATAGGCGGCGACCTCCCGCAGGCCCGGCCCCTGGCCACCGCGGCGTCCGGTCCACCACGCGGCCAGGGTCACGGCCGGGTTGAAGTGGGCTCCGGAGACCGGACCGAGCAGCAGGATCAGAGCGCCGAGGCCGAACACGGTCGCGAGCGAGTTGGCCTGCAGCTGGACGCCGACGTCGCTGGACAGCTTGGCGGCCTGGATGCCGGAGCCGACCACCACGGCGACCAGCGAGGCGGTCCCGGTGAACTCCACCGCCGCCCGGCGGCCCAGCGGAGCCATCGCGGTCATCCGGCCTCCCGGGCGGGGGCCTGGAGCAGAGCGGAGAGCTTGGCCAGCGCGGCGGGCAGCACCCAGTAATAGACCCAGGTCCCCCGGCGCTCGGAGCCGACCAGCCCGGCCTCGCGCAGGACCTTGAGGTGGTGGGAGATCGTCGGCTGGGACACGTCGAACGGGCCGGTCAGGTCGCAGACACAGGCTTCACCGCCCTCATGCGAGGCGATCAGCGACAACAGCCGCAGCCGCACCGGGTCGGATAGGGCCTTGAACATTTTCGCCAGGACGAGGGCGGCCTCTTCGCCCAGAGGCTCGCGGACCATCGGCGAGCAGCACGCGGCCGCGTCGTCCTGGTCCAGCACCGGCAGTTCCAGATTCGACATGCGTCTATGTTGACAGCTATCTATGCGAGTGGCAACGTCGGCAATATCGATAACTGTCGAATCAATACCTAGGATCGGGGAGACCGCCATGTCCCGCGTTCAGCTCGCCCTTCGCGTTGCCGACCTCGAAGGCTCCGTCGCCTTTTACTCCAAGCCGTTCGGAACCGAGCCCGCCAAGCGCCGCCCCGGCTACGCGAACTTCGCGATCGCCGAGCCGCCGCTCAAGCTCGTCCTGATCGAAGGCGAGGGCGGGGAGGACACCCGCCTGGACCACCTCGGCGTCGAGGTCGAGACCACCGAGCAGGTCACCGCCGCCACCGCCCGCCTCAAGGAGGCCGGCCCCGCACCGACACCTGGGCTAAGAAGCCCCCAGCGGCTGACCCGTGCCTCAGCCTTCCGGCTCGTCGCCCTTGCCGGAGCGTTGGCGCCGGCGCAGGACCTCCTCGTGTCTGCGCCTCGCCGACGGAACGGCGGCCCGGATGTGAAGCGGCTCAGAGGCGCCTGGAGGGTGGGACGGTGAGGGTGGGGGTGTAGTAGCCGGGCGGTTCGGCTTCCCCGATCGGGACGCCGTCGGCTTCGACCCAGGCGTGGGCGCGGAAGGGAGCCGTGCGTACGCCGGTACACCACGTGGGCCAGGTACCACCCAGGCGGCACAGCAGGGCGGTGGCGATGGACCGTTGAAGACAGCCTTGGCCCGCGCAGCGGAGGCTGACGGCGACGACGGCGTCTCGGGCGCTCTGGGCCTGGGGGGCCGTGGCCGGGGCGGCGCCGGTACGCAAAAGTGTCAGGGTGGTGCGGATGCGGCGCGGGGGCAGGGCCGCGATGAAGCGGGCGGCAGCGACCGCGAGGCGCGCGGCGGCGCGGCGGTGCCAGGGAGGTGGCGTGCCGGGTTCGAGAGCGCACGGGGTGCTCATGTGGTGACCAGTCGCGCGGCGGTCAGGGCGTTGAGGAGCCGGGTTATGTCGCCGCGGGCCTGTTGCAGGGTGATGCCGTAGTGCTCGGTCAGCATGGTGGCCACCTGTTCGGGGCTGCCGTTGTCCAGGAGCGTACGCAGGATGAGGCCGCCGGTGGTGTTGAGCTGGAAGTAGCGGCCTCGGCGCTGGTCGAGCAGGACCGTGCCGTGTTCGATGGCGGTCGCGGTGACGTGAGGTTTCAGCGAGAAGGTCACGCTGCTCCTTGAGAGACCGGGAGCGAGGGCCCGGAGCGGGTGAGGGAGCGCAGCCACGTCTCGCAGGCGAGCGTGGGCTCCAGTGAGAGACCGGCGAGCATGGGGTGAGCAGTGCGTAGGCCGGCTTGGACGGCGTGGTCGTCCACCAGTCCGCGGCGGGCGAGTTCCGAGCCGTTGAACAGTTCGAGCAGGGTGTTGCGGTGGTGGCGGAGTCCGTCGTAGGAGTCCTCGCCGAAGTTGCCCTTGGTTCTCCGGGCGAGAATGTCCTCGGGCACGATGCCGCGCATGGCTTCGGCGAGCAGGGGCTTGTAGCGGGCCGGGCCTCCGCGCTGGTCCGGGCGCACGGCGAGGGCTGCTTCGATGACGTGGTCGTCGAGGTAGGGGGCTGCGAGACGCACGCCGTGGGTGGCGGCGATCCGGTGCGCCTGGCGGATCATTGCGCCGGCGGCTCGCATCAGGTCCAGGGTGGTGTGGGGGCCGCGCCCGGTGTCCAGTGGTTCGGGCTCGTTCTGCGCGGCGTCCAGCAGGAGTCGGCGGACCGCGTGGACTGCGTCGTCGGACACCCAGGCGGGCAGGCGCAGTGGGGCGGTCCAGCCCAGCTGTGGCTGGTAGGGCGATGGTTGCGGAGCCCGCAGGTTCCGCGCCGAGTGGGCCAGCCAGGCGGGGAAGCCGCGGGGATCGGCCAGCGCCCGCCAGGTGGCCGTCAGCGGCCAGTGGGCGATGGCCCGGCGGCCGTGCGCATGCCGTAGCCCGGCGCGGGGGTGGGTGCGGATCAGGGAGTGCAGGTGGGCGGGCGGAAGGTGGAAGAGCTCGTCGCCCCCGTGACCGCACAGGTGCAGTGTCGAGCCCAAGGCGGCCACACGGCGGCAGGTGTCGGCGAACCTCGCCCCTGTACGCACCCAGGACACGGGCTCCCCGGCCAGGGAGATACCCGCGCCTGTGTCGAGGCCGGCGAACATCGTCGGCACCTGCCCGTACTCCAGCAGCACGCTTTCACCTTGTGGCAGGTGTCGGGCGATCCGGCCGGCCCACCGCGCGTCGTCGCTGCCCGGATCGAGCTCCGCCACCCGCACGGTGACCAACCGCGCGGCCGCCTGGGCGGCCAGACAGGTCACCGACGCGGAGTCCAGTCCACCGGACAGGTCGCTGCTGACCACGGCACCGGCAGCGGCCACCCGTCCCCTCACGGCTTCGATCAGCCGTTGCCGCACCCTCGGTACGCCCTGGTGCAACGTCAACTCGGCAGCGGGTGGGTGCCACCAGCGCACCGCGCTGGAGCTGCCGTCAGGTTCGATCAGCAGCCAGTGATCCGGCGGCACCTGCTCCACCCCACGCCACACAGGGCGTTCGCGCAGTGGATGCGGTAAGAGCGGGCTGAGCAGACGCGCCGCCAGCAACTCCTCGTCGAGGACGGCACCGCTCAGACGGGCCAAGGTCTCCGGCTGGTCGCCCGCAAGGGTGAACCGGCCCAGGCAGGCGTGGAAGACGGCCCGCGCTCCCGAGGCCGTCCCCTGGACACGGACACGGCCGGCAAGGCTCACCAGAAGATGCGCACAGCCCCCCAGCCGGGGCGCGCCACGGCATCCGCGGACCGCGGATCGGACAGGCGCGCGGCGGCCTTCGTCAGTTCTGTGGTGGTGACCGGGCTGTACCCGGCCACCACCACTCGTGTCGACCCGGCCGCGGCGACACGGACTTCCCCTGCCGGCCAGCGACCCACCAGCCACGGCCGGCCCGAAGCATGCGCGATCACCTGCGCACCCGGCATCTCACACAGGACACGGGCCGCGCAGACCGCGTCGTCGGTATCGGGAAGGAACGTGAAACTCACCACGCCAGGCACGGGGCGGTCAGTAGTCCATGGCGGTGAGGTAATCCGCCCACATGGATCCCCCGCCCAGCGTTACCTCGGTGAAGCCGCCGACCTCCACCAGCTCCGGCGACTCGTACACCATCTCCTGCACGATGTCGTTCTGCTCCATCGCGCACTCCCTTTCTCGGGCTTCGACAGCTCGCCCGTCGCACCGGATGGCGCGGCAATGTCGCGCGAGCGGCCCCGGCGAAACGCCGTGACACCCACAGAAGAAGCCGACACACCACACAAGAACAGGCTTAGGGGCATAATTCACCCGAATGGCGTGCTGTTGCCGCCTCTCCAACCTCTGTGACCCCGACTGGCCCTCCACCGCCGGCCCTCCACCCCCAGCCTGGCCACGCCCCCGGGCTCGCCGACTGAAACGTCCTTCATCGCGTTGTGGGTCCAGGGGCGCCGCCATAGGGTCACCGGCATGTCTTTACGTCTTCGCATGCGTCAAGCACTGCCGGAAGCGATGCGCGCCCGTGACAAGGCCGCAGTGAGCGCCCTGCGCGCGGCACTTGCCGCGCTGGACAACGCTGAGGCCGTGCCCGTGGACGAAGCTGAGCTCCGAAGCGTGGCCCTTGAGCAGTCGCCGGTTGGTGCCGGCGCCACCGAAGTACCGCGGCGTGAGCTGAGCGAGCACGGTGTGGTGGATGTCGTGCGCGCCGAGGCCGCCGAGCGTCTGGAGGCCGCAGCACAGTTGACTGCGCCCGCGCACGCTGACCGAGCCGCGCGGCTCCGCGCGGAGGCCGCCGTGCTGTTTCGCTTCCTTGACGGTCCCGGCACCGCATAGGACACGGTGTTGCATCGCACCCGAAGCGACGCAGGAGCGGGGCTGGGAATAGGTACGGCCACCGAGTGATCATCGAGGGTTGTGTGGACTCCCGAAGATCGCGCGGTGGCCGCGGGTCAAGGCGTAGCCCCTGTCCGTTGGCGGGCGATGTTCGACCGGATACGGTCCACGTCCCCAGCACTGAGCAGGGATAGAGCCTGCGACCAAAAAATGGTTCCGCGGGTTCCCCCGCACCAACGCGATGCCGCATCTGCCGCTGGGTGACCGTGAGTGTAGTCGTCGCGTGGTGCGTTGATGCGGGCACGTGCGCGGAGCTCTGGGCGCTGCCCCCGCCGTCACGGCTTCGGACAGCGGCTCGGCCGCGGCCGCGAGACGGGGACCTTCGGGCCCCACTTGGACCGTACGGCCCCTGGGGCGAAGGCCCCCGGTGGCCGAACCTGGGTAACGGGTCCACCGGTGACGGGACCGGGTCCGGCCACATCGCCGGCCCTCACCCCCGTACGGCGCCGCGACCGTCCCCGCCTACGCCTCCCGGTGGGCCCGCCCGCACCTGGTCACCGCGCCCTGGCCGTCGCCGCGCGGCCCATCGCCCTTGGAGAACATGATGCTTCGGACAGATGCTCCGCACGCCGAGCGCGTGGTGGTCGGTTTCGACGGTTCGGATCCGGCGCTGTTGGCCCTCGACAGGGCTGCCGAGGAAGCCGAGCGGCGTACTGCCTCGCTGGAGGTCGTCTGCGGCTGGCCCTGGGGTCTGCACCTCCCGAAGGCCGACACGGACCCCCGTGAGAAGCGGCAGCCGCCGGCCGCGGGGACGAGGCCGGACGAGGGACAGATGCTCTACGACGCCGGTCGTACCGTCATGGACGCGGCCCTGGAACGGGTTCGCTCCCGCTTCCCGGACCTGCGGACCATGCCGCACCTCACCACCGAGCCGGCGGCCCGTGCCCTGGTCCGGGCGGGGCGCGGCGCCGGCCTGACCGTGGTCGGCACCCGGGGGCACGGCGGCTTCACCGGTCTGCTGCTGGGCTCGGTCGGGCTGCGGGTGGCCGCTCACTGCACCGGGCCGTTGCTGGTGGTGCGTGGCGGGAACGCTCCCTCCCGTGGCGTCGTCCTGGTGGGTCTCGCCTCGGAGGCGGACGACGATGCCGTGCGGTTCGGCTTCGAGGAGGCGCGGCGGCGCGGTGCCGCGCTGCGCGTGCTGCACGCCTGGCAGCACCGGGGGGTACCGGGCGTCCTGCCCGCCGCGGAGCTGTACTGGGAGGGATCCGACGATCAGAGGCGGTGCCAGGCCGCCGTGCCGGCGTTCGCGACGGCCGTGCTGCGCGAGGAGTTCCCGGACGTCGAGGTCCGTACCGAGTCGGTGTACCAGGGCGCGGGGCAGGCCCTCGTCGAGGCGAGCGCCGACGCAGACGTCGTGGTCCTCGCCACCCACCGGCCCCGGCACCCGCTCGGTCTCCAACTCGGCCCCGTCACCCACGCCGTGCTGCACCACGCCCACTGCCCCGTGGCCCTGGTTCCGGTTACCTGACGCGACGTCGCCCCCTCGCCCCCGGCCGGATCGACCGTGACCGCGACCGCGACCGTGAGCTGACCGTGGTCCTGCCGACCGACGCCCTGCTCAAGCGCGCGATCACGCCGAGCGGCGGACCGCGGACGGTGGACAACGGCCTGCGGGCCTGCCGCTACGAGCCCGCCCCGTGATCCGCTCGCCGGCAGGGTCCGGTGCCCGGCACGCACGGCCTTCCCGGCCCTATGAAGAGGGACCTCCAGCCCTCGGCCTCGTGCCGTCCTGTGCCGAAGAGTGGTGACGAGCACTTCCCGCCCCTCAACCGGAGGCACCGATGCCCCGCACCATCACCGTCGGAATCGACGGAACCGATCACAGTCTCGCCGCCGCCGACTGGGCGGCCGCCGAGGCGGCACGCCGCGGCGCTGCGCTGCGCCTGGTGCACGCCTGGGTGTGGCGGCCCCTGGACGTGCCGATCGCCACCGACGCCGACGTCCAGCAGAAGTGGGCTCAGGACGTACTGACGGAGGGCGAGCGCCGGGTGAAGGCGGCCCACCCGGAACTGGAGGTCGGTACCCGGCTCCTGCCCGACGACCCGATGCCGGCCCTGGTGGCCGAGGCCGTCGAGGCAGACATGCTGGTCCTGGGCTCGCGCGGCCACGGCACGCTCGTCGGCCACCTGATCGGCTCGACCGCGCTGCGGGTCCTGCGCGCGGCGACCGCACCGGTCGTCCTCGTACGCCGGCCACGTCCGCAGGACGCAGGGCGCGTGGTGGACGGGGCGGGGGAGGTGGTCGTGGGCGTACCGGACGTGGAGGACGGCAGCGCCGCGCCCGCGCTGGAGTTCGCCTTCGAGGCCGCTGCGGCCCGTGGGGCACGCGTCCGGGCCGTGCAGGCGTGGACGATCCCGCCGGCATTCGCCTGGAGTGCGGGCTCCTACTACCTCGCCGCCGAGGCCGGCGGCCTGGAGGAGCTGCAGCGACAGCGCCTGGCCGACGCCATGCGTCCCTGGCGCGAGAGGTACCCGCGGGTGGAGGTCACCGAGCACGTGGAACTGGGCAGTGCCGCGGAGGCCCTGCTCTCCCAAAGTGAGTCGGCCTCCCTCCTGGTGGTCGGGCGGCACGCCACCGGGGGGCACGGCGTACGGCGTGTGGGCTCGGTCGCCCACGCGGCCCTGCACCACGCTCCCTGTCCGGTGGCCGTGGTGCCCCACGCCTGAACCCGGACCGACGTCCCGGCCGGTGTGGTGGGTGCCGCTCCGGCCGGACGGCCCTTGGGCGGGTCATGCGGGTAGACGGCGCGCATGCGTCCGTCGAGGAGGGCGAGGGGCAGGGCGCCTTTGGCGTAGAGGTCCTTGTCGTCATGTGCCGCCGATACTGATCAGGCCATCGGAGCGCGCGAGCTTGAGGCCGCCGCTGTCGGTGCACCGCCCAACGACACCGACACCGGCACCGGCACCGGCGCCGGGCGCCGGGCACCGGCACGCCCTAAGGCTTCTGCGGCCCACCGCCGGAGACACGCTCGCGGGAGACGAACGTGACCGTGCCCTCCGGATGGAGGAGACGCTCGCCGGTGTAGCGCACGCGGAGCCTGTGCCGGCCGTCACCGCTGAAACTCCACTCCTGCTCGCGCCGGACGGCCGGGACGGCCATGTCCGCGCGCGTGAGGGCGAAGCCGCGCGAGCAGGACGGGCCGTCGTCGTTACGCAGGTCGGCCGGCGACTCCCGGAGCGTCACGGAGGCCAACGGGCCGGGGCGGCGGAGTCGGGCAGCAGACGCGCCACGGCCGTGGATCATCGGTCCCCGGCGGCGGGAGGCGGTCCCTGGGCCGGGGGTTCCCGGGCCGATGGTCCCGGGTGTGACGCAAGTGGTCCCTGCGGAAGTGGGGTCCCCCGGGCCGCTCTTGGGGACCTGTGGCGGCCCGGAAGCCTGAGTCCGCCGTGACACCGTGGAACCGTTCGAACAGGGGCCGTGAAGGCCCGGGCCTTCACGGCCCTGGAGGCGAGCGCGTCGGGTTCCGTCCGGAAACCCGAGCCCACTCCATTCCACTCCATTCCATTTCCACTCCGTTCAGGAGCCCCCCCCATGACCTTCCACGTGGATTCCGAGGCCGGCCGACTGCGGCAGGTGATCCTGCACCGCCCCGACCTCGAGTTGAAGCGGCTGACCCCCACGAACAAGGATGAGTTGCTCTTCGACGACGTCCTGTGGGTCAAGCGCGCCCGCGAGGAGCACGACGCGTTCGCCGACGCCCTGCGTGACCGGGGCGTCAAAGTGCACTACCTGACCGACCTGCTCACCGAGACCCTCGCCACGCCCGCCGCCCGCACCCTGGTGCACGACCGGGTCTTCGACGAGCGGGAGTTCGGCCCCCTGGCCACCGACCGCATGCGGGCCGCCTTCGACGCCATGGCCCCCGCCGAGCTTGCCCAGAGCCTCATCGGCGGGGTGACCAAGCGCGAGCTGATGAGCCGCCTCGGCGCCGTCTCCAGCGTCCGCCTCCACACCATGGCTCCCGACGACTTCGTCCTGGCCCCGCTGCCCAATCACCTCTTCACACGTGACACCTCCTGCTGGGTGTACGACGGGGTGAGCGTCAACCCGATGAAGAAGGCGGCACGCCGCCGCGAGACCGTCCACTTCGAGGCGATCTACGCGCATCACCCGCTGTTCGAGAAGCAGGAGTTCCAGCGGTGGTCAGGCGGGCAGACCGACCACCCGTCCACCATCGAGGGGGGTGACGTCCTGGTCATCGGCAACGGCGCCGTCCTGGTGGGCATGAGCGAGCGCACCACCCCGCAGGCCGTCGAGCAGCTGGCGCTGCGGATGTTCGCGGCCGGCTCGGCCCGCCGGGTGGTGGCCCTGGAGATGCCCAAGAAGCGCAGCTTCATGCACCTCGACACCGTGATGACCATGGTCAGCGGTGACACCTTCACCCAGTACGCCGGTCTGGGCATGCTCCCCTCGGTCACCATCGAGCCGGGCGGTGACGGCGAGAGGCTCCGCATCACCGACCACGCCCCGCAGGAGATGCACCACGCCATCGCCGACGCCCTGGGGCTGCCCTCGATCACCGTCCACACCGCGACGCAGGACGTCCACTCGGCCGAACGCGAGCAGTGGGACGACGGCTGCAACGTCCTGGCCGTCGAACCCGGCGTCGTCGTCGCCTACGAACGCAACGTCACCACCAACACCCACCTGCGCCGCAGCGGCATCGAGGTCATCACCATCCGCGGCAGCGAGCTCGGCCGCGGCCGTGGTGGCCCCCGCTGCATGAGCTGCCCCATCCAGCGCGACGCCGTCTGACCCCCGCACCCACTCTTCAAGGAGAAACCGGCCATGGCTCTCGACCTCCGTCACCGCAGCTTCCTCAAGGAACTGGACTTCACCCCCGCGGAGTTCCGCTACCTGCTGGACCTGTCCGCACAGCTGAAGTCCGCCCGTGACAACGGCACCGAACAGCAGCGCCTCCGCGGCCGCAACATCGCCCTGATCTTCGAGAAGACCTCCACCCGGACCCGCTGCGCCTTCGAGGTGGCCGCGCGCCAGCAGGGCGCCCACGTCACCTACCTCGAGCCCACCGGCTCCCAGATCGGCCACAAGGAGTCCATCAAGGACACCGCCCGCGTCCTGGGCCGCATGTACGACGGCATCGAGTACCGCGGCAGCAGCCAGCGCGCCGTCGAAGAACTCGCCGACCACTCGGGAGTCCCGGTGTGGAACGGCCTGACCGACGAATGGCACCCCACCCAGTCCCTCGCCGACGCGCTGACGATGTGGGAGAACACCGACAAGCCGTTGCACGAGATCTCCTTCGCCTACCTCGGCGACGCCCGCAACAACGTCGGCAACTCCCTTCTGGTCATGGGTGCCATGCTCGGCATGGACGTCCGCATGATCGGCCCGGCGAGCCTGCGCAACAGCCCCGACGTCCTCAAGGAGGCCCTGCGCCTGGCCGAGGACACCGGCGCGCGCATCACCGTCACCGACGACGTCGCCGAGGGCGTCGCCGGAGCCGACTTCCTCTACACCGACGTCTGGGTCTCCATGGGCGAGCCCAAGGAGATCTGGGACGAGCGCGTCGAACTCCTCAAGCCCTACCAGGTGACCATGGACGTGGTCGGGGCGACGGGCAACCCCCGGGTCAAGTTCATGCACTGCCTGCCGGCCTTCCACGACAGCGAGACCACCGTGGGCGCCGAGATTCTCGCCCGCACCGGCATGACCGCCCTGGAAGTCACCGACGAAGTCTTCGAGTCCTCGCACTCCGTCGTCTTCGACCAGGCCGAGAACCGGCTGCACACCATCAAGGCCGTCCTCGTCGCCACCCTCGGCCACTAGAACCACCCACCCCCTCACCACCGGTCCAAGGAGACCTCATGCGCGTCGTCGTCGCGCTCGGCGGGAACGCCCTGCTGCGCAGGGGAGACCGCCCGGACGCAACCGTGCAGCACGCCAACGTCAAGGCTGCCGTGACCGCCCTCGCCCCCCTCGCCCACCGGCACGAACTGGTCATCACCCACGGCAACGGCCCCCAGGTCGGCCTGCTCGCCCTGCAGAGCGCCGCCGACCACACCCTCACCTCGCCCTACCCCTTCGACGTCCTGGGAGCCGAGACCCAGGGCATGATCGGCTACTGGCTCCTCCAGTCCCTCCAGAACGCCCTGCCCGGTCGTCAGGTCTGCGCCCTGCTCAACCAGACCCTCGTCTCCGCCGCCGACCCCGCCTTCGACCACCCCACCAAGTTCGTCGGCCCCGTCTACGAGCGGGAGGAGGCCGAACGCCTCGCCGTCGAACGCGGGTGGACCGTACGGCGGGACGGCGACCACTGGCGCCGGGTCGTACCGTCGCCGGACCCCCAGCGCGTCGTCGAGACCCGTCTCATCCGGCTGCTGCTGACCTCCGGCGCGGTCGCCGTCTGTGCCGGAGGCGGCGGCGTCCCCGTCATACGCGACGAGGCCGGCCGGCTGACCGGCGTCGAGGCGGTCGTCGACAAGGACCTCACCGCCGCCCTCCTCGCCGAGGCACTCGACGCCGACGCCCTGCTGCTGCTCACCGACGTGCCCGAGGTCGTCCGCGGCTACGGCACCCCCCACGCCGAACCGATCCGGCACACCACACCGGGCCGGCTGCGGGCCGAGGAGTTCCCCGCGGGCTCGATGGGCCCCAAGGTCGAGGCCGTTTGCCGGTTCGTGGAACTCACCGGCGGCACGGCCGCCATCGGCTCGCTCCAGGACGCCGCCGCCCTCCTCGCCGGCACCGCGGGCACGGTCGTCACGCCGAGCGGCCGCCCCTTCGAGGACGCGGGCGACCAGTGGCAGGACCGGCCATGAGCACCTCGACGCCCACCCCCGCCCCGGCCGTACCGGCCGGCGGCGGGGCCCCCGAAGGCCCCGCCGCACCCCGTAAGAGAGCCCTCCGCTTCCCCTCCGCGTTCACGGTGCTGGCCGTCGTCACGCTCGCCGTGTGGGCCCTGACCTTCGTCATCCCCTCCGGCCGGTACGAGACGAAGGACGGCGGCCCCGTTCCGGGCACCTACCACTCCGTCCACCTCACCCAGGGATTCGGCGCCCGGCTCAAGGACCTCTTCCTCTCCCCGGTCAACGGGCTCTACGGCGTCACCGACGACCACTCGGCCCTCACCGCCCCCGGTGGCAGCGGCACCTTCTTCGGTGCCGCGGGCGTCTTCCTCTTCGTCCTGGCCGTCGGCGCCTTCATCACCGTCACCCTGCGCACCGGCGCCCTGACCACGGGAGTGGCCCGCCTCGCCGACCGGCTCCAGCGGCACCGGACGCTTCTGCTGGTGGTGCTGATGGCCCTGTTCTCCCTCGGCGGCACCACCTACGGCATGGCGGAGGAGACGCTGGGCTTCTACGGGCTGATGATCCCGCTCGTGCTCAAGCTGGGCTACGACCGCATGGTCGGGGCGACGGTCATCATGGTCGGCGCCGGCGTCGGAACCCTCGCCTCCACCGTCAATCCCTTCGCCACCGGCGTCGCCTCCGACAGCGCCGGCATCGGTACGGGCGACGGCATCGTCCTGCGGCTGGTGATGTGGGCCGTGCTCACCGCCCTGGCCGCCGGCTACGTGGTCCGCTACGCCAACCGCGTCCTCGCCTCGCCCTCTCGCTCCCTGGTCGCCCCGCGGCCCGAGGACGACGAACTGCGCGGGCAGGGCGCCGGGGCCGAAGGGCTCAGCGGGCGTCAACGCCTGGTCCTGCTCGTCTTCGCGGCGACCTTCGTCTTCATGATCTTCGCCGTGATCCCCTGGGCCGACCTGAACGTCACCTTCCTGCCGACCCTCGGCTGGTACTTCCCCGAACTCGCGGCGCTCTTCATCGTCGCCTCGGTGGCCGTCGGACTCGTCGCGGGACTCGGCGAGAAGGGCACCACCAGCGCGATCGTGGCGGGGGCCGGGGACTTCATCGGCGCTGCCATGATCATTATGCTGGCTCGGGGCGTCACCGTCATCATGAACAACGCCAGCGTCACCGACACCATCCTCGACCGGCTCCAGAGCGCGGTGTCGGGTACCTCGTCCGGGTTCTTCGCGGTGCTGATGTTCCTCGTCAACCTGCCGCTGGCCTTCTTCGTCCCGTCCTCCTCCGGCCACGCGGCCCTGGCCATGCCGATTCTCGCCCCGCTCGCCGACTTCGCCGGCGTCAGCCGGTCCCTGGTCGTCACCGCCTACCAATCGGCCTCGGGCTGGATCAACCTGATCACCCCGACCTCGGCGGTGGTCATGGGCGGGCTCGCTCTGGCGAAAGTCCCCTACGACCGTTACCTGCGGTTCGTCGCCCCGCTCATGGGCGTCCTGCTCGCCGCGGTCGCCGGGTTCATGGTGCTCGGCGCGGCCGTCGGCTGACGGCGGCGCCCATCGCCGGACCCCGCCGTCGCGCCCCAGGCCTCGCGGAGGGCGCCGCCCGGCCAGAAGACCTCCACCGGGATGCCCCGGGCGCGGGCGAAGGCGACGAGGTGCGCCGTGGCATCCCGGCCGTTGGACGGGGAGCCGTCCCAGACCGCGATCACCTGTCGGCAGGATGTGATGAGGTGCTCGTCGGCGCTCACGGAGGCGTCGCGGTCGGCGGGGTCGTACGGCAACAGGTGTACCTGCTCGGCCAGTACCAGCAGCTCGCCGGCGGCCGCCCGGTCGCGTGGGGCGAGCGGGGCGACGCCCGGGGCCGGCGCGGGCAGCAGCACGACGAGCTTGCGGCCGGCCTCACGCACGGCCCGGCCCACCATCACGGGCAGACCCGCTCCGGCGCGCACCAGAACCGAGGCCCATGTGGTGCGGCGCTCCAGCAGATCGCACAGGTCGGCCGCGAGCGAGGTGCCCGCGGCCAGGTCCGGGTGTCCCACCACAGCGATCAACGATCGACTCCGTTCGGTATATCGCCCCCTCGCGACACGGCGCACCCGGTCGCCCTGACAGAAGATCGCCAAAAGGGATGGAGGGGAAAGAGCCGAACGGTCCCGGTTCTCCGGACCGTTCGGCCCGGTGCGGCGGGTTCGCGCACCCGTGGCCAATACGTCGGCGAGGACGGTTACCGTGAGTCCTCGCGGGGCCTCCCGGCCCGGTGACGTACGAGGAGGGTGCCGGTGGACAGGGACAAAAAGCCGTCGCGTGTGCCGCGGTTGCGCCTGGACGAGCTGCTGGACGAGCTGCAGACGCGGATCGACGACGCCCGTGGCACCCGCGACCGGGTGCACAGCCTGCTGGAAGCGGTGCTGTCCGTGGGACGTGAGCTGGACCTCACCCACGTCCTGAACAGCATCGTCGAAGCCGCGGCCGTGCTGGTCGACGCCCAGTACGCGGCGCTGGGAGTGATCGGCCCGGACGGACGCACGCTGTCGCAGTTCCTGACGGTGGGCCTCTCGCAGGAGGAGATCGACGCGATCGGCCCCTTCCCCTCCGGTCACGGCATCCTCGGAGAGCTCATCCGCAAGCCGGAGCCCCTGCGTCTGAAGGAGCTCGGGGCGCACCCGGCCTCCTACGGATTTCCCGCCCACCATCCGCCGATGTTCACGTTCCTGGGCGTGCCGATCCGGGTGCGCGACGAAGTCTTCGGCAATCTCTACCTGACCGACAAGCGCGGCGGGCAGGAGTTCGACGCCGAGGACGAGGCGGTTCTCACCACACTCTCCGTGGCCGCCGGTGTGGCCATCGACAACGCCCGCCTGTACGAGGCGGCGCAGCGGCAGCACCTGTGGCTCCAGGCGGGCGGTGAGATCGCCAGCAGCCTGTTGTCGGGCACGGCACGCCAGGACGTCCTGGAAATGATCGCGGTCCGGGCCCGGGAGATCACCGGGGCGGTGCTGGCGGACGTCTCCGTGCCGGTGTCCGACACGGAGCTCCAGGTCGAGCTGGCGATCGGGACGAGAACCGAGGAGCGCGCCGGGCTCGTGCTCCCGATAGCGGGCACGCTCTCCGGGCAGGCCTACGGCTCGAGGTCCCGGGCGGTCAGCGTCGACCTGGCCGGTGACGCACGGTTCGCCGCCGGTCCACGGCGCTTCGAGGGCCTGGGGCCCGCGGTCGCGGTGCCGCTGGGGACGGAGGCCGGGGCAGTGCCGGGCGTGCTGTTGCTGGCCCGCGCCGCCGGCCGGACGCCGTTCACCGAGGACGAGATCCGGCCGCTGGAGGTGTTCGCCGGTCAGGCGGCTCTCGCGCTGGAGCTGGCCGACCGGCGACGTGACGCCGAGCAACTGGCGCTGCTGGAGGACCGTGACCGCATCGCCCGTGACCTGCACGACCTGGCCATCCAGCGGCTCTTCGCCACGGGCATGACCTTGCAGAGCGCCGCCCGGTTCATCGACCACTCGGGAGCCGCCGAGCGCGTCACCCGAGCCGTCGGCGACCTGGACGACACCATCAAGATCATCCGATCGACCATCTTCGGGCTGCGCGCGAAGGACTCCGAGCCCGGTCCGCTGCTGCGCGCCCGTGCGGCCCGGGCCGTGGGCGAGGCCGCCACCCACCTCGGATTCCCGCCGCGGCTGAGCATGGAGGGCCTGCTGGACACCGACGTCTCGGCACAAGTGGCCGATCACGTCGTCGCCGTGCTCGTCGAGGCCCTGAGCAACGTCGCCCGGCACGCCCACGCCACGCGAGTGGAGGTGGGCTTGCGGGCCACGGCCGACCGGGTGCTGCTGACGGTGGCCGACAACGGCGTCGGCATCCCCGAGGGAGGGCGCCGCAGCGGGCTGCGCAACCTCGCGGAACGGGCGGAGGCCGTAGGCGGCGGCCTGGAGATCGAGTCTCCCGCCGAGGGCGGCAGCCGTCTGGTGTGGACGGCGCCGCTCGGCCGCGCCTAGACCTCGCAGCCTTCCGCGTCAGCCCGCGTGTCCCTGCCCGGGGTGCGGGGGCTGCTGCTCGGCGACCAGTGCCTCGGTGGCGATGACCGCGGCCTGCACGCGCCGCTCGACGCCGAGCTTGGCCAGCAGCCGGGAGATGTGGTTCTTGACCGTCTTCTCCGCCAGGTAGAGCTTCTGGCCGATCTGGCGATTGGTCAGCCCCTCACCGATGAGGCCGAGGATCTCCCGTTCGCGGTCGGTCAGGCCCGCCAGGGCCTGCGGCTGCTCCTTGCTCGTCCCCCCGTCGCGCAGCCGGGCCATCAGCCGGGTGGTGGCTCCGGGATCGAGCATCGACTGCCCGGCCGCCACCGTGCGGACCGCCGTCACCAGGTCGGTGCCGCTGATCTGCTTGAGCACATAACCGGCCGCACCGGCCATGATGGCGTCGAGCAGGGCCTCCTCGTCGTCGAAGGAGGTCAGCATCAGGCAGGCGAGTTCCGGCATGCGGGAGCGCAGCTCCCGGCACACCGACACGCCGTCGCCGTCGGGCAGCCGCACGTCCAGGACGGCCACGTCCGGGCGCAGGGCCGGGATGCGGGTCAGGGCCTGTTCGGCGGTGCCCGCCTCGCCGACAACGGTCAGGCCGGGTTCGGCGTCCAGCAGGTCGTGGACCCCGCGCCGCACCACCTCATGGTCGTCGAGCAGAAAGACCCTGGTCGTCCTGGCCTGCTCCGTGGCACTGTCCGGCATACCCACACTCTCCATCACCCTCGTCCCGTCAGGTCGTCCCCGACGGGTTCCGTCGTGCAGCCTGCCCCGGGCCGGGGCCGTTCGGACAGGGCCCAACGGCCCCAAGAACCCCGCGTACGGGCCCATCCTCGTACCCACGGTACGGAAGCCCTCGGCAAGGGCCCGGTCGGCCGCGGTCCGGCGCCTCCGAGGGGCTGCTCGGCCCCGCCTCGGGAAGGACCGGCCACGGGACCGGTCGGCCCCTGCGCGGAAGCGGGCGGAGGGGCAGGCTGGAGGGGATCGATGGTCGTCCGTTCCGGGCGGGTTCGTGAACACGTCCCGAAAGGATCTGGCAGGAGAGGAGGGACACCCCGTGCAGAGCCTGATCGTCGGCGAGCTCATGACGTCCCGTGTGGCGCGCGCACGCCCCGAGACGTCCTTCGACGGCCTCGTACGGTTGCTGCGCCGACGCCGCGTCAGCGGCGTGCCGGTGCTCGACCGGGACGACAAGGTCGTGGGAGTGGTCTCGGAGAAGGACCTGACGAAGACGCGCGATCGCCGGGCCACGGCGGCGGAGCTGATGTCCAGCCCCGCGATCACCGTGCACCCCGAACAGCGCGGGGTCGACGCCGCCCGCGTCATGGACCGTCACCGTGTCAACCGGCTGCCCGTCGTGGACGAGGAGGACCGGCTGATCGGCATCGTGACCCGCGGTGATCTGATGCGTCTCTTCCTGCGCACCGACGCCGCGATCCGCGCGGACGTCGAGGGGCAGGTGTTCTCCCGGGCGACACGGGCACCCGAGGGGGCCGTGCGCGTCGCGGTCAGCGACGGGCTCGTCATGCTGGACGGCCAGGTGCCGGCCACTGTCGACATCCCGGGGGCCGTACGACAGGCGTGGAGGGTGGACGGTGTCACCGGCGTGGTCAGTCGTCTGCGCACCGGAGACGAGGAGAAGGCCACCGGCCCCGGTCGGCGCTGACCGGAGCCGGCGGCAGCACCGGCCGGTACCCGGGGGACCCGGGGGGGGAAGAGGGCTACAGGTGGGGGACTACGGCGACGGGGCAGGGCGCGTGGTGCGGCGCCGCGTGGGTGACCGAGCCGATCCGCCGGAGGTCGTGGGCCCCGGGGAGACGGCGTCCCACCACCATCAGGGCGGCGCCGGGGGCGTTGGAGAGCAGGACCTCCGCCGCGCTGCCGGTCTCGACGTGTTCGACGACCTCGACCCGCGGATACTTCTCGCGCCACGGGCGCAGGGCCTCGGACAGCCGCTCGCGCTCGAGCCGCTCTAGGCCACCGGCCTCGTCGGCCAGGTCCAGCGATCCCGGGCTCCAGGCGAAGACCGTCGGGACGCTCCAGGCCCGTACGGCCCGTACCCGCGCACCGCGTGCCGCCGCCGCGGCGAAGGCGAACTCCAGCACCGGGCCGCCGGTCCCGTCCACCTCCTGCACGCCCACGACCACCTCGTCGATGGCCGGCCCGGGCCCGTCCCGGCGCGCCGGGCGTACCAGGACCACCGGCCGGACCGCTTGACGCAGCACCTTCAGAGCGACGGAACCGAGCAGATGACCGACCACCGTCCCATGGCCCCGGGAACCGAGGGCGAGCAGGTCGGCCTCGGCCGCCTCGGAGAGCAGCGCCGGCACGGCCTCGGCCGGAAGCAGCTCTGTGGTCACGGCCAGAGCGGGGAAGGCAGCGGTCACCCGCTCCCGCGCCTCGCGCAGGACATCGGCCGCCCACCGCCGCTGTACGTCCGCGTCCGCGGCGACGGGGGTGTCCAGTGGTTGCCACACCCACGCGTGAACGAGCCGCAGCGCCATGTCGCGGCGCGATGCCTCGGCAGCCGCCCAGTCCGCCGCCGCGAGGCCGTGGTCGGTTCCGTCCACTCCGACGGTGATCGTGCCGGGCATGAGAGCCTCCGGAAAGGGGAGAAGTGATGGGGACGGCGCGACCGCGGCCGTCATGTGCGCAGCTGCTTCGACACCTGGACCGGTCCGCCCTTGGGCGTGCTGCCGGGAACATCGGTGAAACCCAGGTGGGAGACGCCCCGGCCGTCGGTCCAGCGGACCGGTGCCCACCGGACGTCGACCCCGGACGAGCCCTCCTGCGCGTCTCCAGGGCGAGGAGTCCTTGCGGCTCAGCGCGCTCCCCCTACCGTCGGACCTCCGGCGAGCCGGAGTCACGGGGCCGAAGGTCCCTCGGGCCTGACGGACGCCGGTCCGTGGGGGACCGAACGGACCTCGGGCGAAGGGCACCGAGGTTCCGGCGCGGCTCAGGCCGGGCCGGGCCACCGGCCCCCACGGGCCGGCGGTCGCCCCTTCCGTGCCGTTCGGCCCTGGCGCGGGCCGGCGGGAGACAGCCAGTGTCGGCTCGTGGGCCCTGCTGACGGGACCGCACCCATGGAGGTGAAGATGACCCGATTCATCCCGCACCACGGCAGCCACACGACGAGCCCGGCGCGACTGCCGGGCGGCGCCCCGCCAGCCGTACCCGCGCCGCCCGGGCGGGTACGGCGGGACTGGGCCGCCTTGGCCGCCCCCACGGTGTCCCCGGCCCGGTTCGCCCCGCACATGACCGATGGCCTGCCCGCGCCCGTGACCAGGTGGCTCGCCCACGCCATCGCCCCGGGCGCGCCTCTGCTGGAAACGGTCGAGCTGGTCACGCACGGCGAGATCCGGATGGGCACGTGGCGGCGCTTCCGCGCCCGTCAGATTCTCGCACCGCCGCGAGGGCTGGTCTGGGCCGCCCGGTCGCACCTCGCCGGGCTGCCCGTCAGCGGGTACGACCGCTACAGCGGCGGAACCGGCGAGATGCGCTGGCGGCTGCTGCGCGCCGTGCCCGTCATGTCGGGCTCCGGCCCCGACGTCACCCGCGGCGCGGCCGGCCGCGTGGCCTGTGAGTTCCCGCTCGTACCCGCGACGGCGCGGGGGACGGCGGTCCGCTGGGAGCCGGCTGACGACGACCGGCAGGCCGTGGCGCATGTGCGCGTCGGCCGGGAGGAGTTCGCCGTGACGGTGCGCGTGTCACCTTCCGGGCGCCTCGAGTCGGCCTCACTGCTCCGGTGGGGTGACCCCGACGGACGCGGCTACGGGAAGCACCCCTTCGGCGCGGTCTTCGAGGGAGAGGCCCGCTTCGGTGACTTCACGTTGCCACGCACCGTCCGCGCCGGATGGTGGTTCGGCGGCGACAGGTGGCCCGAGGGGGAGTTCATCCGCTTCACCGTCGACGAGGCCGCGTACCGCTGAAACCCGGAACAACGCGTGAGGAGTGGCGAGGACGGTGAAGCCGGTCCCGCCACTCCTCACATACGGGCACCGGCCTCACCCGGTGGCGTCGGCCAGCCACAGGTCGGGGCCGAAGACCTCGTACCTGATGTCGCGCGCCGGCACCCCGGCCCGCAGCAACTCGGCACGCATCCCACGCATGAACGGGAGCGGGCCGCACAGGTAGACGCTCGCGTCCTTCGGCACGTCGACGTCGTCGAGGCCCATGGTCCCGGTCGGGGCCGTCGGCTCCTCGGCACCGGGACGCTCGTACCAGAACAGGGAGCGGGCCGTCGGCAGGGCTTTCACCAGCCGGTCGGTGTCGGCGCGCAGGGCGTGGTCGGCGGGGGAGCGGTCGGCGTGCAGGACGATGACCGGTCGGGTGGAGCCGGTGGCCGCGAGGTGTTCGAGCATGCCGACCATGGGCGTGCAGCCGATGCCGGCCGAGACCAGCGCCAGCGGCCGGTCGCTCTCGTCGAGGACGACGTCGCCGAAGGGCGCCGAGAGGGTGAGTTCGTCGCCCGTCCGTACGGAGTCCAGCAGGAGGTTGGACACCTCGCCGTCGGGAACGCCCTCCCCCCGGACCCGTTTGACGGTGATTCGGCGCGTCCCGTCTCCGGGTGCCGAGGAGATGCTGTACTGGCGCAGCTGGTGTACCCCGTCCGGCATGCGCACCCGCACGCTCACGTACTGGCCCGCCCGGGCTCGCGGTGCCGGCGCGCCGTCGGCAGGGCGCAGTAGGAAGGACGCCGCGTCCGGGGTCTCCTCGCGCCGCTCGACGACGGTCCAGCGGCGCCAGGACTGTCCCGGCCGCACCTGGGCTTCGTGGTAGAGCCCGGCTTCCTGGGCGATCAGGGCACCGGCCATGAGCCAATACACCTCGTCCCAGGCCGCCGCCACCTCCGGTGTGACGGCGTCGCCGAGGACGTCGGCGATGGCGGCGAAGAGGTACTTGTGCACGATCGTGTACTGCTCGTCGGTGACGCCGACCGCCGCGTGCTTGTGGGCGATGCGGCCGAGCAGCACGTCCGGGCGCGTGTGGGGGTCGGCCAGCAACGCTCCCGCGAACGCGGCGATCGAGCCGGCCAGCGCCCGGCGCTGGTGACCGCTGGCCTGGTTACCACGGTTGAACAGGCCGTCGAGCAGTTCGGGGTGCTCGGCGAACATGGTCGCGTAGAAGCGGGCGGTGATGTCGTCCAGTGCGCCGCCCACGGTGGGAAGCGTGGCCCGGATCACCGAGGCCGACTCGGGAGAAAGCATGAGTACTCCTAAAACCTATGGCCCGGTGGCCCGAGAGCCGTGGAAACGGCCGACGCGATTGCTCATAGCCTGCGGGAGAACGCCCCTGTGACACGGTGGGCCAACGGCCTCCTTCCGGGGCCGGACGGTCCCGGAGGCCGGTGCCGCCGCCGTACGGCTCCGTATGACCACCTCCATGACGCCTACCGGATTCGGGATATTTCATCCTGCTTTGAGGTCAGGTGGTGGGGGCGTTCAGCCGGATGTCGGCGGAGACGACGCCTTCGACCGCTCGCACCAGTCGTGTCACCAGCGGGATCAGCGCCGTGTCGGCCATGTGCCCGGAGAGGGTGACGATGCCTTCCTCCACGCGGATCTCCACTGTCGGTTCCCGGTGGGGGAAGAGCGGCACGATGACATCGTCGCGGATCTCGGCGGCGATGTCGTCGTCGCCGCGCAGGTAGACCTTGAGCAGGTCGCTACGGCTGACGATGCCGACGAGCCTGCCTTCCGCGTCCACGACGGGCAGGCTCTTGACGCCCCGGTGGGCCATGGCGCGTGCGGCTTCCGCGACGGTCGCGCCGCCGTGCACCGTGACGGCGGGGGTGCTCATGAGGTCCTCCGCCGTCCTCGCGCCGGCTTTCGCCAGGTCGCCCAGTTGGTGGAGCCCGTCGACGTCGGTCTGCTCGCGGCCCTTGTGCTCCTCCTTCGACAGGAGGTCGGCCTCGGAGACCACCCCGATCACACGGTTCTCGCCCTCCAGGACGGGCACCGCGCTGACCTTCCACTCCGCGAGCGTCCGCACGAGCTCCTTGTAGACGGCGGTACGGCTGACCACCACCACGGTCTGGGTCATCACATCGCTGACGTTGCTCTGCGTGTACCGCATCACTTACCTCCTCTGCGGACTGCCGGAAACGGCACGGACGGGGGAGGCCGCCTCCGTGCCGTTTCCGGTGCACGAGATGCGCTGGTGGACCGATACGACTCCGTCCACCGCGCGGCACAGGTGATCGATGACGGGGATCAGGCCCGCGTCTTCCGGTCCCACGGTGCCGGTGAGGGTGACCTGCCCCTCGGACACCTCGGCGGTCACCGCCGACGGCGCCAGGCCCATGGTCCCTACCAGGAGGTCGCGTTCGATCTCGGAGCGGATGGCGGCATCGTCACGCAGGTAGACCCGCAGGATGTCCGAACGACTGATGATCCCGAGCAGTCTGAGGGCCTCGTCGACCACGGGCAGACGCTTGACGTGCCGCGTCGTCATCAGACGGGCCGTCTCCACCACGTTCCAGCCGGGCCGGGCGCAGACCGGGGGAGCGGTCATGAGCTCGTCGGCCCGTGCGCCTTCGGCCTTCGCCCGCTTCGCGGGACCGAGGTGGGGGAGGGGCAGGAGACCGAAGGGATCGGGCAGGCCGGCGGGCTTGCGGATCAGGTCGGCCTCGGAGACCACGCCCACCACGCGGCCGTCACCCTCCACGACCGGTACGGCCGTGACGTCGTTCTCCGCGAGTTCCCGGACGATCCTCTTGAACGGCGTGTCCGGGCGCACGATGACCACGTTCCGGGTCATGAGCTCGGCGACCGTGCGGTGCTCCACCATCTTCAGCTCCTTCACATCTGACGCTCCACTCATCAGACTGACGCCCGGAGCCGGGTATGGCTTTGGGCCGCTCGGTCCGAGGACCGGGGCCATGGGTCCTCGGCAACGGGACGGGATCGCCGGGCTACGGTGTGAGGACACGCCCGGCCACTGGGGTGGTGCGAGGGCTCGGCCGCGTCCGTCAGGTGGAGCACTTGGGGGCGGCCGGCGAAGCCGTCCCAGGACTCCGCGTCCTCCAGCGGGCCGTTCCACATCAGCTCGCCCACGCACGTTTGCCCTCCATGCCGTGGTGCCGGCCGGCAGCGCCGCCGTGGCTCAGCACCCGACCGAACGGCACCTGTTCCCCGCGGAGTTGCGGACGACAGCTATCGGGTCCTGAAACGACGGAAGAGGTTTCGCGCCACGTACACACCCGGGCCGCCGAAGCCGACGATGTCGGCGCGTCCGTCACCGGTGATGTCGACGAGGAAGCGGGGATGACGGCCGACCCGCCAGGCGCCGGCGTCGTCGTTGTGCCCGAACCCCCGGCACACCAGCTGATCCTGCTCGAACTGGCCGTCGCCGCGGCTGTGCGACACCCAGACCCCCTCGTCGCCGAAGCCGACGATGTCCGCGTTGCCGTCACCGGTGACGTCGGCGAGAAAGCGGAGGTGCTTCTTACCCGTCCAGCCCTGGGCGAGCCCGAAGTCGTTCAGGACGAGCTTGGAGGGCTCGAACGTGCCGTCGCAGCGCCCGCGCGAGACGACCACGCCCTGCGGGCCGAACCCGACGATGTCCACTGCTCCGTCACCGGTGGTCTTGAGCAGGAACCGCGGGTGCTCCTCGACCGAGCTCCACCCTTGGCCGACCCCGAAGTCGTCGAGGACGTACAGGGGATCGGGGAACGTGCCGTCCTCGTCCTGGAGGGATACCCAGACACCGTCGTCGTGGAAGCCGACGATGTCGGCGCGTCCGTCACCGGTGAGGTCGACGAGGAACAGCAGACCACCGTGCCCGACTCGGGCAACCCCGCCATCCTCGGCGCCGCGACCTTCCGGATCCGGTGATTGCCGGCATCGGCGATGTAGACGGCGCCTGCGCCGTCCACCGCCACCTCACGCGGACAGTTCAACCGGGCCGAGACGGCAGGGCCGTCGTCCCCGCTGAATCCCGGCTCCCCGGTCCCCGCGACCGTCCGGATCCTCCCGTCAGTCGTGATCTTCCGGACCCGGTGGTTGTGGTGATCGGAGAAGTAGAAGGTGCCGGTGCTGTCGACGGCGATCCCGTACGGACCGTTCAACTGAGCTGCAGCGGCGGGGCCTTTGTCCCCGCCGAATGCCGCGTCCCCGGTCCCCGCGACCGTTCTGATCGGCCGGGCAGAGTCCTCATCACCTAAAGCAGCCGTGTGGGCAGTACTCATCGTCATCCCTTCGCCGTCACCGACCGCTCACCACCGACGGTCGCCGCAGGTCTGCCAGTCCTGGCCGGGTGCCGTACTCTCCGCCCCGGCAAGGGCCGCTACCAGCCCTCCTCGTCGGACGGAGAACCTCTCTGGCGACAAGGTGCGAGGCGACCGTGTCACCGGGGGCGCGCTCCTCCCATGCTGAAGGCCGGCGGACGCCCGTCCGGGCCCGTGGCGGGCAAACCCGTCCATCAAGTGATCCGGCAGCACTGCCGGCGCGCCCGGCACACGTCCGGCGGACAGTGTGCGTCTGTGCCCCGGCGTACGCACCAATTTTGACGTTGCTGTTCCGGGCCGGGTTCACCCGCGGGTGGAGGAGATCGGGCGGCGGCTCGAGGCGTGGGCGGCCGCGACGTCCTTGGCAAGGGATGCGACCGGGCGTGCACGCCTTGGGCCGTGTCCGGCGGCTCTTCGTCACGCGCTACCACGGCGCCCCTTAGGGGCGCGGGGAACTGCGCGATCGGCCGGCGACGGCCCGCAGCCGACACGCCGCCCCGGGGTCCGGGCGATCCGCGGGCGCGTCGTGGCTTGTCGCGCCCGCGCGGCGGAGCCGCACGGTGTCACGGCCCCGCGCCCCTACGGGGCACGGCATGATCCGCCGGACAGGGCGTAGCGCAGCGGGCTTCCACCGGATGGCGGCCCGCATGATCCCCGACGCGCCCGCCGGAGATGCCGAGCGGCCGGCTCGCTGGATCACCGTCCTGTTCCACCTCGATGACGCGCAGAGGAGTGTCCGGCGCTGCGGCGTCATGCGAACGGTGCGTTCATGTACGGCCTGGTCGAAGCGCTGCACCACACGGGGGCGTAGAAAGCGATGCGTGTGGCAGGTGAAGTCACAAAGAGGTCCACCGGTGTCGGACCGAGACCGGTGCCGCCGGCGTCGAGAGGCTGGCCCACGGTGAGCCCGTGACTGTGCGACGAGACACGATAGGACTCGCCGCCTGCGAAGGTCACGGTGAGTGTGCTGGTACCCATGGTGTCCCTCCTTTCCCGCTTCCAGCAATGCACGGCCGTGCACCGGGGCAAGGGACCAGTGGGTCAGGCCGTGCGGATGGTGCGTCCGCTGATCTGGCTCGGCACGATGCGGATCCACAGGTTCCGTGCGCCGCCCGCCCAAGGCTCCGCCCCTGGCCGCTCCGCCAGCGTGTGTACCTCGTCCGGGTCGGTGACGTGCTGCGCGGGCCCGACCACGAGGACGCTCCAGCCGTTCCTCAGATGCTCGTCGATGTGGTCGGTCTCGAAGGCCAGCTGGCCTCCGGCAGCTGCCGCCGCCGCACCTTCCGGGTCCGTGCGGTAGACGATGGTGTGTCCGTCGACCACGAAGTTGACCGGGAGGATGACAGGGCCGGTGTCGGCCGACAGGCTCAGGCGGCCGATGCCGTGGGTGCCGAGTCTTTCCCAGCACTCGCGCTCCGACAGCCGCATGAGCGTGGGGTGGGCTGCTGCCCCTGGCTGACCTGGTGGAGCGTCGCGGCGGCCCTCGATCAACTCCTCGTAGGACATCTCCAGCGCGGCGGCGAGCCGCATGACGGCGGCGGGGTCGAAGTCGCCGCTGAATTTCTCCAGCTGGCGAAGGTAGGCGACGGACATGCCGGCCCGGTTGGCCAGCTCTCCCTGTGTCATCCCGAGCTGCTCGCGGCGCAGTGAGGCGCGGGTGGCCATGGTGTCGCCGCCGCGGGACGAGGCATCCGCTGAACCGCCGGATGGCATCCCTTCGTCGTGCACGGCCGCTCCTCCGCACGTTCGCCCATCGGTGACCCGCGAGCCGCGTCGTCGACGCGGCTCGGTCGCTCACCTTCCAGGCGATCAGACGGAGCGGCCCTGCGCCAGCGCTGATCGGCCGTTCAGCGGGGCGGGACCTCAGAACTGCGGGCCCACGACCGGAGGCTCCGGGATCCGGTGTTTGGTGGTGGGCGCGGTCAGCTGCAGTTCGACGTTCACGACGCCTTCCACCGCGCGTACGAGCCGTGCGACGAGCGGGACCAGTGCCGCATCGTCCAGCGAACCGGAGAGGGTGACGACCCCCTCCGCCACGTGGGCTTCCACGGTCGGCTTCCGATTGCGGAACAGCCGTGCGAGGACCTCGTCGCGTACCTCCCGGGCGATGTCCTCGTCGTCACGCAGGTACACCTTGAGCAGGTCGCTGCGGCTGACGATGCCGGTGAGCATGCCCTCCGCGTCCACGACGGGCAGGTGCTTGACGCCCTTGCGGGCCATCACCCGGGCGGCCTCCGCCATGGTCGCGTTCGCGTGGATCGTGATCGCGGGCGTGCTCATCAGGTCCTCGGCGGTTGCCGCGCCGGCCTTGACCAGGTCGTCGATGCGGCGGAGCTGCTCGAAGCGGGAGGGGTCGCGGCCCTTGAACTCCTCCTTCGGCAGCAGGTCGGCTTCGGAGACGACCCCGACGACCCGGCCTTCGCCCTCCAGGACCGGCATCGCGCTGACCTTCCAGTCCGCGAGTGTCTTGACGATCTCCTTGTAGAGGGCGGTACGGCTTACTGCCACGACCGTCTGTGTCATGACGTCGCCGACGGTGCGCTGGGCGCTGTTCATCACCGGCTCCCGGGGAAGCGGCCGCCCGTGTCGTCACTCGTGTACGTGAGGCGCTGGTGGACCGCGACCACGCCGTCGACGGAGCGGCACAGCCGCTCGATGACGGGGATCATGCTGCGCGTCTCGACCGTTCCGGTGAGGGTGACCTGCCCTTCCGAGACCTCGGCGGTCACGGCGGACGGAGCCAGGCCCAGAGTGTGCTGCAGCAGGTCGTGGTGGATCTCGTCCCGGATCGCGGTGTCCTCGCGCAGGAACACTCGCAGGATGTCGGCGCGGCTGATGATGCCGACCAGCTTGTCGGTCTCGTCGACCACCGGCAGCCGCTTCACGCCCTGTACGGTCATGAGCCGGGCCGTCTCCACGACGTTCCACTCCGGCCGGGCGCACACCGGAGGGGCGGACATCAGCTCTTCCGCCCTGGCCCCCTCGGCCTTGGCTCGCTCCCATTCCGCAAGGTTCGGGACGGGTACGCGGCCGAAGGGGTCGGGCTGGTCGGCGGACTTGCGCATCAGGTCCGCCTCGGACACCACGCCGATCACCCGCCCGTCAGGGGCCACGACCGGCACGGCGGTGACGTCGTTCTCCGCGAGCTCCCTGACGATCTCCTTGAAGGGCGTGTCCTGGCGTACCTGGACCACCTTCCGGGTCATGAGCTCGTCGACCGTTCGGTGCTGCAGCATCGTCCCGCTCCTTCTCTTGCGAAGTCCTGGGCGTCCTTGTTTTCAGCGTGGCAGGCCGGTGCGGCCTTGGATTGAGCCGGTCGGGCCAGGCCGGGGGACACCCGGCCCTCCTGCCGACGGGTCCGGGTGTTGGGATATATGAGCGCAACGCACTCGTATGGGTGAAAAGGTGTCCGTGCCCTGTTGGTGACCGACGGTATGCGTTCTGCTGGCCTTGACTCCCGTTTCCGGGGAGCTTCCACCCAAGGGAGGAGGCAGCCGTGTTTCGGTCGAGGAAAGCGGCGGGACGCAGGTCCGCTGTGGTGGCGCTGGCGTGTGCCGCGGCCCTGACGGTGTCACACGGGCAGGCGTTCGCGGCGGCCGACTGGCGGCTGCCGAGCGGTCCCCCGGTGTCGCCGGGCGGCACGGTGTCGTTCTATCCGAAGGTGACCTGCGGCCAGGGTCCCTGCAGCTACAGCGACTCGTTCCTGCTGGTGGCGCGCGCTGTCAACGGCGCGCGCTTCGATACGAGCGGGAAGACGTCGTTCGACCTGGTAGAGACCAGCAACCAGGCGCGGGTGGGATCGTGCCAGGTGGAGGAGTACCGCGTGGTCTGCCAAGTCGCCGGCAGCGGTTCTGTCGATACTGGTGTCGGGCTGGTGTCCGCGCAGAGCGTCACCGGCGTCGCGCCTCCCGAAGCCGGCACTCCAGCCTTCTCGCTCAGCTGGTCCGATTCCTGAGGGAGTCGTCCACTTCGTGACCGGTGCCGGGTGGATCCCGCGGGGGCGGGCCCGGATCCGCACCGGCGGGGGCTGCGGAGGCGCTGGTGCGACGGCGTCGGCGCCGGGGCGGACGAGCCGGAGAGCGGTGATGCTCCATGCGCGCGCACCTCGGAGACCGCCTCGTCGTCGAGAGCCCGACGACGGGGCCCGACGCCCACGTCCCACACCTCGGACACGAAGCCGCGGCGCCGCGCTCCGGCTGACCGGGGAGGTCGCGTCGAGGCCCGGTGCCGGAACAGGATCTCCTGGCCGGCTGAGTTCGTGCCGCCTCACGCGTGGGGGACAACGGCGACCGGACAGACCGAGTGGTGCAGTGCGGTGTGGCTGACGCGGCCCAGCTGGAGGCCGAAGTGCCCCTGCCGCTTGGCGGATCCGAGGACCAGGAGGTCGGCATCCGCCGACTGATCGAGAAGCACCTTGTGCGCGGGACCCTCGGCGGTCACGCACTCGACAGTGACCTCCGGATAGTCGCTCTGCAACTGGTCCAGCATGTCGGCCAGGAAAGCGGAGGCTCGCTCCTCGTGTGCGTAGGCGGTATCGCCCGCCACTCCGGTACGGTCCGCGGGCCGCTGCTCGGCGCAACGCCACGCCCGTACGGCACGGACCTCGCACCCGCGTGCGTCTGCCTCCCGAAAGGCGAACCGCGCGGCGGCAGCGGACTCGTTGGGATCACCGGCTCCGAAGACGACCCGGCCGCACGTGCCCTGCACGTTCCGTTCCTCACCGCGCACCACCACGACCGGGCAGTGAGCGCGGCCGGCCACGGACAGACCCACCGAGCCGAGCAGCAGGCCCTTGAGGGCCCCGCGTCCCGAAGAACCGGTGACCAGGGCGGCTGCCTCGCGGGACTCCCGCACCAGGGCGGTGACGGCGTCCTCGGGCATCACCACGGGGTGCACTTTCACGTCCGGCGCCCGCTTCCGGGCCCGCTGCTCGGCCGAGGCGATGATCCGCTCGGTCATGACCTCGTCCACGGGTCGCTCGCTGCCGAACGTCGGAACCGACCCTTCGTAGCGCTCCCACAGTGACGCGTACACGATCCGCAGTGGCAGCTTGAGGCGAGCTGCTTCGTCCACCGCCCAGTCCAGGGCCGTCAGGCTGCCGTCGGATCCGTCCACGCCTACGACCAGGGGAAGCTCCATCGTTCCCACCGCCTTGCCTTGTGAATACGGGGAATGCGGGCCTTCGCCGGAAGCCTTGCCACTCGGACGGCCCGGCGCCTCTGCAGCCCGGCGGTCGGCCGCTCAGCCGGCACGCCGGACCGGAACGGTGCGAGTGGCCGGTGCTTCCTCGGCCGCTCGCGGGACGGTCACCGTGAGGATGCCGTCGCGGTATTCGGCTTCGAGGCCCTCGTCCGGGATCGGGAACGGCAGCCGGACGGACCGCTCGAACGAGCCGTAGCGGAATTCCGAGTGCCGCTTGTCTTCCGTGCTCTCGGAGTGCTCGGCCCTGACGGTCAGGGTGGCGCCCTCGACCGTGATCTCGATGTCCTTCTCCGGGTCCATGCCGGGCAGCTCGGCGCGCAGCACGTACTTCTCGTCCTCGTCCGTGACCTCGATCGGGATCACGTGGGAATCCCGGTGGCTCCGGACCACCGGCACGTCGGGGAACCCTGCCCCCAGCCACTCCATCAGCTCCGGCAGACCTGACCGGTGCCTGGATGTCGATGAGCCTGCCATGACGGGCCTCCTTGTCCCGGCGGTGCTTCACCGTCTTTTTGCGTTCTTCTCCTTCATCCACCATCCCGCGTGGCCGCGGCCCGGCCATGGGTCACCCGGCCCTGTGGCCCGGGCCGGACGGGACAAGGCCGCGGAGCGGCGGTGGAGTGTCCCGGTCCGTTTGGGCCGGTCGTCACGCTTATGGACCATTCGGCCCATGCCGGGCAGGGGAACACGGGATCATCCTCGTAGGAGCCCGGCCCTGGCGCGGCCGTCAGGCCGATCGTCTGCAGGGAGCCGGTTATGGATCAGACAATGACTTTCTCGCGGGAGCGGCCGATCCGGGTGTTCCTGCTGGACGACCACGAAGTCGTCCGGCGGGGCATCCACGACCTGCTGGACGCCGAGGACGACATCACCATCGTCGGAGAGGCCGGCACCATCGAACGTGCTCTGGCCCGGGGCCCGGCCCTCCGCCCGGATGTCGCGGTGCTGGACGTGCGGCTGCCCGACGGCGACGGCATCACCGTGTGCCGGGAGCTGCGCTCCCACGTGCCGGGTCTCGCCTGCCTGATGCTCACGTCCTTCGACGATGACGACGCCCTGCTCGACGCGATCATGGCCGGGGCCGCCGGCTATGTCCTCAAGCAGATCAAGGGTTCCGATCTCGTCGCCGCCGTCCGCACGGTCGCCTCCGGCCAGTCGCTGCTGGACCCGGCCACCACCACCCGGCTGATGAACAGTCTGCGGGGTGAGGGCGAGAGCGAACCCGAGGACGATCGGCTGGCCGGCCTGTCGCCACGCGAGCGCGACATCCTCGGGCTGATCGGTGAGGGGCTCACCAACCGCGAGATCGGCAAGCAGCTGTTCCTCTCCGAGAAGACCGTCAAGAACCACATCTCGCGTCTGCTCGCCAAGCTCGGCGTCGAGAGGCGCATCCAGGCCGCCGTGATCGCCACGGAGGCGGCAGCGCACCACGAGCCGCCGGGCCATCACGGCTGAGTGAACAGCCGCCCACGCACGACAAGGAGCACCGGATTATGGCGGGAATCGTCGCGTACGGAGTGACCACCGACGAGAGGCCGCTGCTGGAGCGCGCGCTCGGCCGGGACCACGACCTGCGATGCCTGGACCTCATCCTCGACGCGGACACGGTGGCGACGGCGACCGGGCGCAGGATCGTCTGCAGCAGTGTCAACGACATCCTGGACGAGAACGTCCTGCGGACCCTCGCCGAAGGCGGTACGGAGCTGATCACCCAACGCGCCACGGGCTACAACAACATCGATGTGGACGCGGCCCGGGAGCTGGGTCTGGCCGTGTCCCGGGTGTCGTTCTACTCGCCTTATTCCGTCGCCGAGTTCGCGTGGGCCCTCGCGCTCGCGGTCGACCGCAGGGTCCCGCGGGCCGTCGCCCGCACGCGTGACTTCGACTTCCGTCTGAACGGCCTCATGGGCCGGGACTTCCATGGGCGGACCGCGGGAGTGCTCGGCACCGGCAAGATCGGTACTGCGTTCGCCCGTATCGCCGCGGGGTTCGGGATGCGGCTGGTCGGTCATGACGTCGCACCGAACGAGGAGTGCGAGGCGCTGGGCATGGAATACGTCGACCGCAAGCGCCTGTTCGCCGAATCCGACCTGCTCAGCCTGCACGCGCCGTTGGTGCCCGAGACCTATCACGTCGTCGACGCCGGGGCGCTGGCGTTGATGAAGGACGACGCCATTTTGATCAACACCAGCCGCGGGGGCCTGCTGGACGCCCACGCGCTGGTCGAGACCTTGCGGGCCGGGCGGCTGGAGGGTGTCGGTCTGGATGTGTACGAGGAGGAGGCGGGTGTCTTCTTCTTCGACAAGTCCCTCGAGGTCATGACCGACGACACCCTTGCCCGGCTGATGACGTTCAGGAACGTTCTGATCAGCTCGCACCAGGCGTACTTCACCAGGGACGCGGTCGGGCAGATCGTGCAGACCACGGCGGACAACATCGCCGACCATCTCGCCGGGCGGACCAGCGACAACACGTTGGTGGCCCGCCCGTCACCCGTGTGAGGCGGATGGTCCGCCCATGGCCGGTTACCGGGGGGCAAGCGGAGATGAGTGAACAGTGCACTTACCGTGCGCACCCGATTCAGGCCACTGGCGGTGTACGTGGGCCTGAGGAACGCAATACGGCAAGGCGGTGTTGGTACTCCTCCTCGTCGATCTCGCTGCGGGCGAAGCGCTCGGCCAGGATCTGCTCGGGCGTGGGTGCGGGGGGAGCGGGCGTACGGGCGTGCTCGTGGGGCCGGCTGAGTGTGCGGAAGAGCAGCACGAGGGCGGTGATGATCAGCGCCCAGAAGAGGATCATGCCGATCGACATGGCGACCCAGCCCCAGCCGCCGACATTGTGGCCGTACCAGAACATCATCGCCGGTCACCTCCGGGTCGGGCCGGTGCGGGTTCGCGGCCCGTGCGCGATGTTCGTCCTTCTGCTGTCACTGTCCCTCGGAGACGACTGTGACGCGTGGGTCCATCGGCCCTATCCGGTGGGACCGGTCAGCCCCTGCTGATCCGCACGCCTTCCGCCGGCCCCCGGGGGAACGTCGAGCGGAACCCGCCAGACCAGTGTCGTGCCGCCGTCGGCCGGGGCCGTGAGGCGCAGTTCCCCGCCGTGGTTCTCGGCTCGTTCGGCGATATTGCGCAGGCCGCTGCGGCGCGCGCCCTCCGGAATCCCGACGCCGTTGTCGGTGACGGTGACCACCAGTTCCCGGCCGTTGTTGACGACGGAGATGTCCACCGTGCCGGCGTGCGCGTGCCGGGCGATATTGGTCAGGGTTTCGCCCAGGACGGCCACCGCGTCGTCGGCGATGCGGCGGGGCACCTCGATGTCCAGCAGGCCCTCCATGCGCAGGCCGGGCGCGAAGCCGAGAGCGCCGCCGGCCGCGTTGACGGTCTGGACCACGCGGGTGCGCAGGCCGTGCTGCGGTGCCGTCTCGCGCGCTCGCAGCCCGAAGATCGTCGAGCGGATGATCTTGATGGTTTCGTCAAGGTCGTTCACCGCCCGGCGGACCCGTTCCGACGCCTCGGGGTGGTCGATGAACCGGTCGGCGCTCTGCAGCGTCATGCCGGTCGCGAAGAGCCGCTGGATCGCCAGGTCGTGCAGATCGCGGGCGATCCGGTCGTGGTCCTCCAGCAGCGCGAGCTGCTCGGCGTCCGCGCGTCGTCCGGCCAGTTCCATGGCCAGGGCCGCCTGCCCGGCGAAGGTGAGCAGAGGCTCGACCTCCTCGTCCGCGAACTCCAGTCGTCCTCGGTCCCGGACCAGCAGCAGCACGCCGCGTACGTCGTCACCGGACTTCACGGGGACGGCGACCGCCGGGCCAAGTCCCGTCAACCGCTTGGGAGCCAGCGGTATCCGTGGATCGTCGGTGACGTCATGGCCGCGTACGGGGTCGCCCTGACGGAATGCCAGTCCCACCAGCGTTCCCTCCGCTGGGATCACCAGACCGCGCAGCTCGTCGCCGCGTGCCCCGATGGTCACTTCGGCGGTCAAGGACGCGCCGTCCGGGAGCGGCACGGAGAAGGCGGCCAGTTCGGCGCCGGTGATCTCCTTCGCCAGCTCGGCGATCAGAGTGGTGACGTCCGTGCGCGGTGTACCGGACATCAGTCTGGTCGTCACTTCGGCGCTCGCCCGCAGCCAGCGTTCCCGCCGCGTGGACTCCTCGTACAGCCGCGCGTTGTCGATGGCGACGCCGGCGGCGACGGCGAGGGTGGAGAGCATGGCCTCGTCCTCGTCCGTGAAGTCCGCTCCTCCGTGCTTCTCGGTGAGGTAGAGGTTGCCGAAGACCTGGTCGCGGACACGGATGGGCACGCCCAGGAAGCTGTGCATCGGCGGGTGGCGGGGAGGGAAGCCGTAGGAGGACGGGTGCTCGGAGATCTTCGGGATCCGCAGTGGTTCCGGGCGGCGGCTCCCGCAACAAGGGGTTGCCCATCAGGTAGATCTGCCCCACGGCCAGGTAGTTCGCGGCCCGCCAATGGGCATCCAGGACCCGCAGCTCCTCGTCTGTGGGACCGGTCGTCGTCGTAACGTCCCGCATGACTGCCTCCGAAAGGGGACGGGGGAACCTGCCTGCAACTTCTCCCCAGCCTGCTCCTTGCCCGCCGGCATCGCCAGGGCCGTTCGGAGGGCGTCCGGGGCCGTCCGGTCCCTATGAGGGCGCCCGGGGCGGCTCGCCCCGTAGCCTGAGGGGACGGTTTGGAGGCGATGGCAGTGGCGGACGGGGATGGGCCACGACGGCTCTCGCGCCCGATCTACGAGCGTGAGCTGTTGCGGCTGCAGGTGGAGCTGGTCAAGCTCCAGGAGTGGGTGCGTGCCGAAGGCGAGCGGCTCGTCGTCGTGTTCGAGGGACGCGACGCGGCGGGCAAGGGGAGCATAATCAAACGGGTGTCCGAGCGTCTCAACCCGCGGATCGCCCGGATCGCCGCACTGCCCGTCCCGACGGAACGGGAACGCACCCAGTGGTATTTCCAGCGTTACGTGGAGCACTTGCCGGCGGCCGGGGAAATCGTCCTGTTCGACCGGAGCTGGTACAACCGCGCCGGAGTCGAGCACGTCATGGGCTTCTGCACCGACGAGGAGTACGCACGCTTCCTGCGTGACTGCCCCGTCTTCGAACGACTCCTGGTCGAAGACGGGATCCTGCTGCGCAAGTACTGGTTCTCGGTGAGCGACGCGGTGCAGGAACAGAGGTTCCGCAATCGACTGGGAGACCCGACGCGACGCTGGAAGCTGTCGGCGATGGATCTGGAGTCGATTTCCCGCTGGGAGGCGTACTCCCGGGCCAAGGACGAGATGTTCGTACACACCGACATCCCGGAGGCACCGTGGTACGTCGTCGAGAGCGACGACAAGTACTCGGCCCGCATCAACATGATCGCTCACCTGCTCTCGACCGTCCCGTATCACGAAGTACCGCGGCCGGTCCTTGAGCTGCCGTCACGTCCGCCCTCCACGGGGTACCAGCGGCCTCCTCGGGATCAGCAGACGTATGTGCCGGACCACGCTGCCGAGCTTGCTGAATAGGACTGGCGACTGAGAAGTCATCTCATTTGGCTGTAAGCTTCGGATCATGGTG
>NZ_JBTOLC010000050.1:0-40383 GCF_054551825.1 Streptomyces sp. L500 | reverse complement strand
CATGGTCGTCCCGCGCAGCTTGTTGGCCTCCCGTTCGTGACGCTCACAGCGACCACCAGCACGGGTCAGCTCAGGACACCCGGGGATCGAGCAAGGGGGGCGGGGTCTACGCGGCATGGGGGTACCTCCGAACAAGGGGTGGGGCTGTTTCGGCATGGGGGGCGTCAAGCTGCACGCCCACGGCAAGTTCGGCGCCCCCTTCAATGGCGACCCGCACACGGGTATGGGCATGCCGACAGCGCCATACGGCCTGGTCAGTACGCCGAAGGGCATGACAGGCATCCGAACTGGCAAGCCGAAAGATGCGGCTCCCTGTGACGGTGCGGCAAATGCCTGCCTACGAATAGGTGGTGGACTGTCGGCATGACCTCCAAGACCAGCATCAGGCGACACCCTCAGTTCGAGCTCCGCTGTGGAGGGCTCCATGTGATCGTCGAGCGCATCCCCGTATGGCTAATCACCGCCATAGCTGCGGCTACTGGCACCGGGGCCGCCTGGTGGACGAGCCGCTAGGTGGGGGTGCCGAACTCTGTGAGCGTCTTCAGCCCGTGGCACTCGCGGCACAGCACTTGAACGTTCCCGTCAACGTCCTCACCACCCAGCGCCAACGGCCGCACATGGTCCACGTCGACCACGTCCGCGGGGAAGTCACCCAGACACCAGTCACACCAGCCATGCCCCCGTTCACGGAGTCGCCAGCGGAGCCGTGCAGCAGCGTCATGCCGTACGGCCGCCGTATGTTCGGTGGTTTGGGTCCCTCTTCCGTGATCAGTGGGGAGCAGGGCAGCTCGCCGCCGCATCGGGCGGGTGAACTGGCCTCTCTCCCGGGCTGTAGTGGAGAGCAAACCTTGCCTGGGGTCGCTTCGTTTTGGTGTTGGCGCTCTCTCATTACGGACGGGAGAGCGAAGGTTTCCCGTAGCGGCCAAGGGTGATGGGGTGTTGTTTGAGACGCCGTTCTCTCTTTCTTTGTATTTTTTCTATGTGTTCTAAAAAAGTGGTGTAAACCGTCACTCCAGCACCGCTCGGCCCGCTGTAGGGCAGTCTCGGCCCAAGCTCAGAGTCGGCGGGGCCCGAGGGAGCGCTGTGTGACCGCGTGCAGGCATGAGAGTGAATCCTCAGATGCTGCAGCACCCTAGAACGCACGAACGGCCCGCCACCAGGGATATCCCCAGCGACGGGCCGTATCGGGCCCTCGGAAGGGCGTCAAGGGGGCTTAGGGCGCTGTCTCTACCGGCTCCGGGTCCTCACCCACCCAGTGGAAGCGAAAGCGCGTCAGGACCGGGTCTTTACAGCCCTGTCCGCGCGAGGGGAGCAGCGTCACGGAGTGCATCACGACGCGGAGCAGCATCCGGGCACGCTCTTGATCGGCGGCCTCCCACGCGTATCGCATCATCTCGCCGTCGCGCAGGATCGTGATATCGATCGCCTGAGTCAGTTCGGCCAACTCCGCCTCCAGCGTGTCAAGCTGCGAGGTGATCGCGTCGCGCAAGTGGCCGTAGCGCTGCTGTCCTTTGGGTCCTTTGAATCGCCCCTGCACGAAGTGGGCTTCGTCAAGGGCGTCCACGCGGGCCTGAGTGTCGTCTATCGCAAGTGTGAGTTCCGTGCGCCGGGCATCCTTCTCCGGGTCCTCCACGGCCAGCCAACGGACGGCAAGGTCTATCAACAGGTCGTCGTCATCCGGCAGTGCCGTCACACGCGTGACAAATGCGTACGCCATGGCATCGTCCGCAGCGTCCACCAGGACCGACATGCCCTTGCATACGGTCGTGCCCATGTTCACACGCCGATAGCAGCGGTACTGAGGCCCGCCCTTGGTCATGTTGCCGCCGCAGCGTCCGCACTTCAGCAGGCCAGAGAGCAACGACTGAGCAGCAGGCTTGCCCCGGCGACCGTTCGCCATGGACTCAGACGTACGCAGTCTCAGGGCGGCCTGTATTCGAGCTCGCTCGCCCACGGTTATGACTCCCTCCCCGACGCGCACGGGGTGCCCGTCCTCGCCCATCAGGGGCTCTTGCGTCGCTCGCCAACGCTCTCGTCCCTTGTCGTCCGTGTACCGGTCGTGCACGGGCATCAGGCCCGCCCATGCGGGGGAGTGAGCAAGCTGCGTGATCGTGGACGACCGCCACTTTCCGCCCCGCCGAGTCGTCAGTCCGTCCGCGTTGAGCTTCTCGGCGACGATGCTGGCGGATTCCCCGGCCAACAGCATGTCGGCTATGCGGCGTGCCGTCTCGTACTCCTTGGGGTGGCGCTCCGTCGCCTTCTTCCCCTTCCGCACGCGCAGACCGTAGGGCGGCTGTCCACCCGGCCACGCGCCCTGGCGCTTCTTCTCCGCCTTGGTCGCCCTGGTCCTCACGCTGGTGTTGTACGACTCGGCGCGCGCCTGCTCAGCCAGCCACGCGAACAGCCCCCGGTGCTGCGGTACGGAGCTGTCCAGCCCGTCCATGTGCGCGACCAAGCGGGCGCTCCGGCTCTCGAAGGTATCGAGGACATCACCCACCTGCCGCATGCCCCGGCGGCTCAGTCGGTCGAGTTTCCAGACCAGGAGGTGACGGACTTCGCCAGCGACCACGGCGGCAATGGCCTTGTCGAAGTTCTCGCGCGCCACGCCCGCCTTGAAAGCGGACACCTCGTCCGTCCACACCTCCCGGACGGTCAGCCCCTCGCGCTGTGCCCGCTCCCTGAGATCACGCTCATGCGCCCTCAGCGTGTCCTTGTCGTCCTGCAAGGTGCTGCGCCTGAGGTACAGGTCACACAGTTTGGCCGGGTCGGTCGTTCTGCCCATGAGAGCCACCCTAAATCGGGGTGATCGCGGGCCAAACCGATTAATTCCCCAGGTCAGACCCGCAAACACCAGTGGGTTTACTCCTGGGCAGGTCCGGGTGTATCAGGTCGTCCCGCTTGAGCAGCAGCCGCAGGCCCCGCTCGGCGAATCGGTCGTCCGCGAGCTCCGTGAGCGGGGAGGGCAGGCACGGCCGCAGCGCCGCGAGACCGGCCGTGGCGGGGGGATTGTCGCTGGTCACGCAGTCCATTTTGTACTCTTGCGGTCGCCGACGACGACGTCGGTGACACCGCCAGGAAAGCGCAGAGCACCATTGGACTACCAGGCCGTCCTTGAAGAAGTCGCCGAATTCGCCCGGCCGCTGATCGGTCGCGGGCAGGTAGCCGACTACATCCCCGCCCTCGCCGAGGTGGACACCGGACAGTTCGGCATCGCCGTCGCGGATGTCGACGGCCAGGTGTACGGCGTGGGGGACTGGGAGCGGCCCTTCTCGGTGCAGTCCATCTCCAAGGCGTTCAGCCTCGCGCTGGTGCTGGCGGAGGGCGGCGACCGGATCTGGGAGCGGGTGGGCACCGAGCCCTCCGGCAACCCCTTCAACTCGCTGGTGCAGCTCGAGTACGAGCACGGCATCCCGCGCAATCCGTTCATCAACGCCGGTGCGCTGGTCGTCACCGACCGGCTGCAGACGCTGACCGGGGACGCCAGCACGACGATGCTGGAGTTCCTGCGGGCGGAGAGCGGCAACCCGGACGTCTCCTTCGACGCGGCGGTGGCCAGGTCCGAGTCCGAGCACGGCGACCGCAACGCGGCGCTGGCCCATTTCATGGCCAGCTACGGCAATCTCGACAACCCCGTGCCGACCGTTCTGGAGCACTACTTCTGGCAGTGCTCCGTCGAGATGAGCTGCCGGGACCTGGCGCTGGCGAGCGGCTTCCTGGCCCGGCACGGGCTGCGGGCCGACGGGACGCGGCTGCTGCCGCGCCGCGAGGCCAAGCAGATCAACGCCGTGATGCTGACGTGCGGCACGTACGACGCGGCCGGCGACTTCGCCTACCGTGTGGGTCTGCCGGGCAAGAGCGGTGTGGGCGGCGGCATCGTCGCGGTGATACCGGGACGCTGCACGCTGTGTGTGTGGAGCCCGGGGCTCGACGCCCGGGGGAACTCGGTCGCGGGCGTCGCGGCGCTGGACCACTTCACGACTCTTACCGGGTGGTCCGTCTTCTGACGCGGGGTGCCCCCGGTGGCGGCCGGGGGTCCGGGGGTTGCCCCCGGGGGATGGGGCTGACTCGCGGGGTGGCGCCTCGCCGGGCATCGTGGGTGCCATGGAGCATGAGCTGCGGGCCGAGTACATCGACGGCAGGGCCGCCGCCGACCCCCGGGCGGAGATCAAGATCTGGCACGTGGTCCGGGAGGACGGCGCGACGACCGCGATGTGCGGACGGGAGCTGGAGCACGCCGCCGCCGCGCGGTCGACGGACGACTGGGGCCGCCCGGACGTGCCGATGTGCCACTCCTGCGGGGCGCTGTACCTGCGTGAGCAGCCCTGAGAGCCCGTACCCCTACGGGCAGCGGATGACCTGGCCCGCGTACGACAGGTTGCCGCCGAAGCCGAACAGCAGGATCGGCGCGCCGGGCGCCACCCGGCCGGAGGCCACGAGCTTCGACAGCGCCAGCGGGATGCTCGCCGCCGACGTGTTGCCGGACTCGGTGACGTCGCTGGCGACGATCGCGTTCACCGCGCCCAGCTTCCGGGCCACCGGCTCGATGATGCGCAGGTTCGCCTGGTGGAGGACGACCGCCGCCAGCTCCTCCGGGGCGATCCCGGCCCGCTCGCAGACCGTGCGGGCGATCGGCGGCAGCTGCGTCGTGGCCCAGCGGTAGACGCTCTGGCCCTCCTGCGCGAAGCGCGACGGCGTGCCCTCGATCCGTACGGCGTGGCCCATCTCCGGCACCGAGCCCCAGACGACCGGGCCGATCTCCGGCTCGGCCGAGGCCGTGACCACGGCCGCGCCGGCGCCGTCGCCGACCAGGACGCAGGTGGTGCGGTCGGTCCAGTCCGCGACGTCCGTGAACTTCTCCACGCCGACGACCAGCGCGTTCGTCGCCGACCCGGCGCGGATGGCGTGGTCGGCGGTGGCGAGGGCGTGGGTGAAGCCGGCGCAGACGACGTTGATGTCCATGACGGCCGGGGAGGGCAGGCCCAGCGCGGCGGCGACGCGGGCGGCCGTGTTGGGGCTGCGGTCGACGGCCGTGCAGGTCGCGACGAGGACGAGATCGATGTCGGCGGGGGCCAGCCCGCTGTTGGCCAGGGCCTTGGCGGCGGCCTGGACGGCCATGTCGGCGACCGTCTCGCTGGGCTCGGCGACCCGGCGGGTGCGGATGCCGACGCGGGTGCGGATCCACTCGTCGCTGGTGTCGACCATGGCGGCCAGCTCGTCGTTGGTGAGCACCCTGGCCGGCTGGTAGTGGCCGAGGGCCAGTACGCGGGACCCGGTCATCGGCGTTCCTCCTGCGGGCGCGGAATCGGGATCTCCCAGTTTCAACGCCGCACGGCGGCGGAGGGGTACGCGATCCGCCAATGTTCCGGCGGGTAAGTGGTGAGAAACGCACAGGGCCCGCCCGCCGGGGCGGCCGGGCCCTGACCCTACGGGTCGGTCACCGGACGGTGGGTCAGCGCAGCGACAGCGCCGTGCGGATCGTCGTGAACAGCTCGGTCTGGTCGGTGACGCCGAGGACGCGCTGGGACTGCGGGCCCTGGGCGGCGATCCGGACCTCGGTGCCGGTGTGCTCCTGGGACTGGCCCGGCGTGTTGGTGGAGTAGTTCACCTTCAGCTGCCGGCCCTCGTTGGTGACCAGGGTCGAGGACAGGCCGGGCGGGTTGGCCTCCAGCGGCACGATCTGGCTGCTGTGGCCGTGGTCGGCGGTGGTGACGACCAGGGTGTCGGGGTGCTTGGCGGCGTACTCGCGGGCGGCCTTGACCGCGCGGTCGAAGGCGGCGGTCTCGCCGATCTGGCCGCAGGGGTCGGCGGCGTGGTCGCGCTTGTCGATGGAGGCGCCCTCGACCTGGAGGAAGAAGCCGTTCTTCTTGCCCTTGCCGGTGTTCAGCAGCTCCAGCGCCTTGCGGGTCTGGCTCTCCAGGTCCGGGGTGCCGGCCTTGCGCTCGGGGTTGCTCGTCACACAGCGCTGGGCGGCGGTGCCGCCGACGGCGGCGTTCTTGCCCGTCCACTCGACGGGGACGTTGCCGGGGGCGAAGAGGCCGAGGACGGGCTTGCCGGACTTCGCCGCGGACAGGCCCTTGGCGTCGGTCACGATCTGGTAGCCCAGCTTCTCGGCCTGCTGGGCGACGGTCAGGCCCTGGTAGCGGCCCTCGGTGATCTTCTGGTCGAAGCGGTTCCTACCGCCGCCCAGGAGGACGTCGACCTTGTGGTTGACGCTCTGCTCGGCGATCGAGCCCGGGCCACCCTTGGCGATCGTGTCGTTCGGGCAGGCCTTCATGTCGGCCGGGCCCTGGCAGCTGCGGTCGGTGGCGTGCGAGGCGAGGACGGCCGGGGTGGCGTCGGTCAGCTCGGCGGTGGTGACGCTGCCGGTGGCCAGGCCGTTGCGCTGGGCCAGCTCCAGGATGGTGGTCATCGGCTTGTCGGTGCCGGGCGTCTTGGATATCCGGCCGTTGACCGTCTTGCGGCCGGTCGCCCAGCCGGTGCCGCTGGCGGCCGAGTCGGTGACGTAGTCGGGCTTGCCGTCCTTGTCGACGGAGTACGTCGTGTAGGCGCCCGTCATCGGGAACTTGTCCATGTCGAGCCGGCCGCCCGCCCCCACGGTGTAGTCGCGGGCCAGGGTGATCTCCGAGTCGCCCATGCCGTCACCGATCAGCAGGATGACGTTCTTGGCGTTCTTCGGGGTGCGGCTCGAGACGTCCGACGAGCCGTGGTGCTCGGCCGCCGAGGCCGCGGCGGGCACCGCGATCCCGGCGACGAGCAGCGCGGCGGCGCCCCACACGAGACGGCGTCGGTACGGACGAGAACCCATGGGATATTCCTTCCTGGAGGTCCGGGCGGGATGCTCGGACGCACGAAGGACACCAGGGGCGGGTGTACCGCAAGGGTCGTACAGGTGACCTGGAGGTCACCGGGCGCTGTCGACGGCGCTTCCCTGTGCGACGTGGGGGGCGGGGGTGGCGGACGGGGCCGCGGAGGTGGCGGCGGGAGCGGTGGCGGAGGCGGGGACGGGCGCTTCGGCAGCGTCGTCCTTCATCGCCTTCGTCTCGCTCTTGAGAATGCGCATGGATTTACCGAGGGCCCGTGCCGTTTCAGGCAGTTTCTTCGACCCGAACAGGACGACCATGACGAGCACGACCACGAGGAGATGCCAGGGCTCCAGTGCGTTCCGCAGCATGACGGCTCCACCGCCTCTCTACCGATCTCTACCGACTCTTGTGACGTTCTGACCTGATGGCTGTCCACACAATACTTGCTAGATTGCGCAACTGGACAACCAAAGTTCGTGACAGCCCGTCCTACCGGGCAGAACGGCACGAACCGGGGGAGCGATGAGGGTACGGACATGACGGGCGCGCGAGGCAGGCCGAAGCGTCGGGTGCGGGTCGTCACCGTGGCCGCGGTGTCGTTCCTCCTGCTGCTCGTCGCCGGCGCCGGATGGGTGTACCTGCGGATCGACGGCAACATCAGCACGTTCGACGCCGACGGCCTGTCCAAGAACCGTCCCGGCGCGGGGGCGTCCGGCCGGAACGTCCTGGTGATCGGCTCCGATTCACGGGCCGGCGACAATGCCGGGCTGGGGGGCGGCGAGGGCGACGTCGGTCGCTCGGACACCGCCTTCCTGCTGCACGTCTACGGCGACGGCGAGCACGCCGTGGCCGTCTCCATCCCCCGGGACACCCTCGTGGACATCCCGCCCTGCCTGCTTCCCGACGGCAGTTGGACGGCCGAGCAGCAGCATGTGATGTTCAACTCCGCCTTCACCGTGGGCGGCTCGCCCAAGGGCAACCCCGCCTGCACCCAGAACACCGTCGAGCGCCTCACCGGGCTGCGCGTCGACCACACGGTCGTCGTCGACTTCGCGGGCTTCTCCGCGATGACGTCCGCCGTGGGCGGCGTCGACGTGTGCGTCCCCAAGGACGTCTACCGGGGCGACCTCAACCCCAACCTCGGCTCGCGCGGCGAACTCCTCTTCCACCAGGGCCGGCAGACCGTCTCCGGACAGAAGGCGCTGGACTACGTACGGGTGCGGCACGGCATCGGCGACGGCTCCGACATAGGGCGCATCCAGCGGCAGCAGGCCTTCCTCTCCTCGATGATCAAGAAGGTCCGCTCCCAGGGCTTCAAACCCGGCACCCTGCTCCCGCTCGCCGACGCGGCCACCAAGTCGATGACCGTGGACCCGGGGCTGGGCTCGGCCGACAAGATGCTGTCGTTCGCGATGTCCCTGAAGAACATCGACCTCCACGACATGAAGTTCATGACCCTGCCCTGGCGCTACGACGGCAACCGCGTGGCGGTCGTCCAGCCCGACGCGGACGCCCTGTGGGCCTCGATCCGGGCGGACCGGACGATCGACGGCAAGGACGCGGGCGGGAAGGGCGCGGGCCGGAAGGGGGCCGGGGGTGGCCCCTCGCCCTCGGAGTCCGTCTCCGGCGCCGGGGTGAAGGTCTCCGTCCGCAACGGCACCACCGTGGACGGGCTCGCCGCCCGCGCCGCCGCCTCTCTCAAGAGCAGCGGCTTCGACGTCACGGACACCGCCACGGCCGGCTCGCAGGACGCGACGGGCACGGTGATCGAGTTCGGGCCGGGCGCGGCGGGCGACGCGCGGACCGTCGCCCGGCTCTTCCCGGGGGCGTTCGTGCGCGGCGCCGACATCAGCGGTGTCGTGATCACGCTCGGGCGGGACTACGCGGAGGCGCCTTCGGCCACGCCCGCGCCGTCGGCGTCCTCGTCTCCGTCCGGTCCCTCATCTCCGTCCGGGGCCCCCGGTGGCGCCCGCTCGGCCGACGACGACCCCTGTGCCAACCTCTCCTACGGCTGAGACGAGCTGAGACGAGCTGAGACGAGCTGAGACGAGACGGCCGAGACACAGGGGAAACGATATGCCTGATTGATCCGTTTTGGTGTTAGGTGCACAGTAGACCGTGAAGACGCCGAGGAGCCATGCCATGTCCGCCGTCGCTGTCCCCCGGGTGCCCGCCAGGCCGTTCCGGACCTGGCTCGTCCCCTTGATCGCAGCCCTGCTGACCTGCGCCGGCGCGCTGCTGTACGCTCCCGCCGCGCACGCCGCCGACACCGGCCTGGACGCCGCGGCCCAGGCGCTGCGCAAGGGCCCCGTCTACGTCGACCCCAGGGCCGCGGCACAACTGCCCGCCGCCGACGCCGAGGCCCTGGCGAAGAAGATCAAGGACGCGGACAAGCCGGTCTTCGTCGCCGTGCTGCCCAACGCCCCCGAGTTCCCGCAGAGCACGGTGCTGCGCGACCTGCGCACCAAGGTCGGGATCGCGGGCGTCTACGCCGTCCACCTCGGCGACAAGTTCAACGCGGCCGCCGACCGCTCGGTGGTCTCCCGCAACGCCGTGAGCAACCTCGTCGGGTCCGTCCAGCGGTCCGGCGGCGACGCGAAGACGCAGCTGAACGCCTTCGTCGACCAGGCCGAGCGGACGGCCAGGGGCCACGCCCCCGGCTCCTGGGGCGGCGGCACCAAGGGCATCGGCGCCACGGGCCTGATCACCGGCGGCGCGGTCGTCGTCGCGGGCGGCGCCGGGGCGTACGCCCTCTACCGGCGCAACAAGCGCAGGCGCGAGGAGCGCGAGCGCGCCGAGCTGGACAAGCTGCGCGTGGTCGTCGACGAGGACATCACCGCGTTCGGCGAGGAGCTCGACCGGCTGGACTTCTCGCCCTCCGAGGCGGGCGCCACGGACGAGATGCGCGCGGACTACGCGCGGGCGCTGGACGCGTACGAGGACGCCAAGTCCCGGATGGCGGCGGCGGGGAGGCCGGAGGAGGTCCAAGGGGTCACCGAGACCCTCGACAACGGCCGCTTCGCCCTGGCGACGCTGGCCGCGCGCCGCGCGGGGGCGCCGCTGCCGGAGCGCCGGCTGCCCTGCTTCTTCGACCCGCGCCACGGGCCGTCCGTCCAGGACGTCCAGTGGGCGCCGCCCGGCGGCGCGCTCCGCACCGTCCCGGCCTGCGCGGCGGACACGGCGCGGCTCGCGGACGGCCAGGAGCCCATGACCCGCCAGGTCCAGACCGAGGCCGGTCCCCAGCCGTACTGGAACGCGGGCCCCGCGTACGGCCCCTGGGCGGGCGGCTACTTCGGGGGCGGCCTGCTGCCGGGGCTGCTGGTGGGGACGATGCTGGGCGGGCTGATGACCGGCCCGGCCTACGCGGCCCCCGGCTCCGACTACTCCGGCCCGGAGGGCGGGGACGACACCGGCGCCGACTTCAACCCGGATGATTTCGGCGGCGGGGGAGGATGGGGCGACGGGGGAGGCGGCGGGGACTTCGGAGGCGGCGGGGGCGACTTCGGTGGCGGGGGCTGGTGAGACCCCGTCCCCGCCCTTTCACCGTTTCCCAGGGGGCTCCGCCCCCTGGAACCCCCGGTCACGCGCGGGCGCGTGACCGGGCCACCCACAACACCCCGCCGTACACCGCCAGAACCAACGCCAGCAGCCCGTAATAGAGCGTCGGCAACGGTGACATGGACAGCATCGCCCCCAGCGGCGACAGCGGCAGCAACAGGCCGACGATCGCCAGCCCCGCGACAGCCGCCCGCACGGGCCGCGGCGCCCGCAGTCGTCCCGACCGCAGCAGCGCCATCACCATCGCCTGCGTCAGCAGGTTCTCCGTGAACCAGCCCGCGTGGAACGCGTCCTGCCCCGCCTCCGCCCCCAGCGACCGCACCGCCAGCGCGAGCACCGCGAACGTCGCGAGGTCGGCCGTGGCGTTGAGCAGGCCGAAGCCGGTCACGAAGCGGAGCAGGGCGCGGGGGCGCAGCACCGCCGGGCGGGTGTGGGCGCGGTCGTCCTGGCGGTCGAAGGCGAGGGCGAGCTGGGCCGCGTCGAAGAAGAGGTTCTGGACGAGCACCTGCGCCGGCAGCATCGGCAGGAACGGCAGCATCAGCCCGGCCACCAGCATCGCGATCACGTTGCCGAAGTTCGACGACAGGGTGATCCGCAGATAGGCGGAGATGTTCGCGGTGGCGCCCCGGCCGGCGACGATGGCCCGGTCGAGGGAGGTGAGGTCCTTCGAGGCGAGGACGACGTCGGCCGCCTCCCGGGCCACGTCCACGCCGTCGCGCGGGCAGACGCCGACGTCGGCGGCGTGGAGGGCGGCCAGGTCGTTGACGCCGTCGCCGAGGAAGCCCGTGGCGTGCCCCGCGCCGCGCAGGGCGCGGACGACGCGGGCCTTGTGGGCGGGGGCGCAGCGGGCGAAGACGGTGGTGCCGGCGGCGAGGCGGGCGAGCCGCGCGTCGTCGAGTTCGTCGATGCGCTCGCCCGTGACGGGGGTGCCGGGGTCCAGCCCCAGTTCGCGGCAGACCCGGGCGGCGGTGCCCGGGTGGTCGCCGGTGAGGACCTTGACGGTGACGCCGTTCCGGGCGAGGGCGGCGAGGGCCTCGGCGGCGGTGGGCGCGGGGGCGTCGGCGAGGCCCACGAAGCCGGTGAAGGTCAGGTCGCGCTCGTCGGCCTCGGTGTACGGGCGGTCGCGCGCGGGGCGCTCGGCGCGGGCGACGGCCAGGACGCGCAGGCCCTCGGCGGCCAGGTCGTCCGCGCGGCGGGTGAGCCGGGCCCGTTCGGCGGGGTCGAGGGCGCAGCGGTCCAGGACGTCCTCGGGGGCGCCCTTGACGACGAGCGTGTGGGTGCCGGCGAGGGCGAAGCGGGGGTCGCCGGGGAGGCGGACGACGGCGGTGGACAGCCGGCGGCCGGGTCCGCAGGGCAGCGCGTCGACGCCCTCGAAGAGGGCGAACGGGGGTTCGTCGCCGTGTGCGAGCACGTCCGTGGCGTCGGCTTCGAGGACGGCCTCGTCGAGGGCGTCGGGCACGGGCAGCTCGGCCAGGTGGAGGGTCCACAGGGCGTTGACGGCGGCCCAGCGCAGGACGTCCCGGTCGGCGTGGCCGGCGGCGTCCTCGGCGAGGGCGAGGACGGGCCGGTCCTCGGTGAGGGTGCCGGTCTTGTCCACGCACAGCACGTCGACCGCGCCCAGGTCGTGGAGGGCGGGCAGCCGGCGGACTATCACCTCGCCGTCGCGGGCGAGCAGCGCGGCGCCGCGTGCCAGCGCGGAGGTGACGATCACGGGCAGCATCTCGGGCGTCAGCCCGACGGCGACGGCGACGGCGAACGGCAGGGTCGCGAGCCCCCGGCCGCGCACGAGGGCGTCGGCGAGGAGGACGAGGGGCGCGGTGAGCAGCATGAACCGGATGAGGGTCCAGGCGATGCCGTTGACCGACCGGTCGAAGGGACGGGGGAGGCGACCGCGCCCGCCGGGTCCGGGGCCCGTGTCCGGGCCGTCGGCCGGGAGGGCGCCGGAGAGGACGGTGTCGCGTCCGGTGGCGACGACGACGCCGCTGCCGGTGCCCGAGACGACGCTGCTGCCCTGGAGGCACAGGTGGCCCGGCGCGGTCGCGGTGGTGGCGCCCGGGGCGGACTTGTCGGCCGGCGCCGACTCGCCCGTCAGCGCCGCCTCGTGGACGGTCAGCCCCGTGGCGCGCAGCAGGCGCAGGTCGGCGGGGACGAGGTCGCCGGGGCCGAGGAGGACCAGGTCGCCCGGGACGAGCTGTTCGACGGGCAGTTCCCGGGTGGCCGGGGGCGCGGACTCGGTGGCCCGGCGGCGGACGGTGGCGGTGGTGGCGACCAGCTCGCGCAGGCCGGCCGCCGAGCGGTCGGCGCGGTGCTCGCCGGTCGCCCGCAGCACGCAGCTGACCGTGACCAGGACGGCGATGACGCAGGCCGTGCCCCAGGAGGCCATGACCGAGGAGACCAGGCCGAGGAAGAGCAGGACGGCGGTGAAGGGGTCGCGCAGGCTGCGCGCGAAGCGGCGCGGCCAGGAGGCCGGGCGGCGGCCGGGGAAGACGTTCTCGCCGTGGCGCGCGAGGCGTGCGTCGGCCTCGGCCTCGGTCAGCCCTCGGGGCCCGCTCTCCAGGGCGCGCAGCACCTCCAGCGAGGTGCCGCCCGTGTCCCGGCCGGGGGCCGTACGGGCCTCAGGCGCCCAGGCCACGGAGGCGTCCGGCGCCGGCGTTCACCCCGGTGTCGGCGGTCTCGGCCCTGCGGTCGGCGAGCTGGCCGACCATGAGCCGGACGATGGTCACCACGTCGGGGTCGTCCACCAGGTAGACGACCCGGCGGCCCTCGCGCCGGGAGCGCACCAGGCCGGCGAGCTTCAGTTTCGCCAGGTGCTGGCTGATGGCGGGCAGCGCGCCGCCGACCCGCTCGGCCAGCCCGCTGACGTCGCTCTCGCCCTGGGCCAGCGCCCAGACCAGGTGCAGCCGGGCGGAGGAGGCGAGCAGACCGAAGGCGGCGGCCGCCTCGGCCAGCACCTCGGCCGACGGGTCGCATGTGCCGTCGAGGGACCCTTCGAGACTCCCGAAGCTCCCGACGCCTGCCGTCACTGTCGCTCTCCCATCCCCGTGATGTCCCGCGGCGGTGCGCACGCCCGGAAGGCCCCCAGTCTAGGCATCGCGCCGGGTGGGCGGTCCGACATGCACCCGTCGCGGGATGGGCAGGGTGTATCGACAGGAACCGGTCACAAGGGGGAGGTCATGGAAATCTCGGGAATCGTCAGTGCGATCGTGATCGGCGCGTTCATCGGTGTCCTGGGCCGGCTGGTCGTTCCGGGCCGTCAGCACGTGGGCGTCGTGATGACGGTCGTCATCGGCATCGTGGCGGCCTTCGTGGGCGCCCTCATCTCTCATCCGCTCGGTCTCTACGACACCAAGGGCATCACCTGGCTCGTCTGGGTGGTCCAGATCGTCCTGGCGGCCCTGGGTATCGCCTGGTACGACCGCCGGAAGCGGCGCTGAGAGTACCCATGGTGATTCAGGAGAGCTTGCCGTCGTAGTCCGGCAGCTTGAAGGTCCGCTCCGCGTGCCCGCCGACGAGGTCGGTGGTGTTGTTCCCGATGTTGGCGACGATCGTGTAGCCCTTGGCCTCGATCTCCGCCCGCTTGGCGGTCTTGTACGTGCTCACGTCCTGGAAGAGGTCCGGGAGGTGCCGCACGTACAGGCCGTCGACCGGGTAGCCGACCTTGCGCAGGTTCCACTCGGTGGCCGGGGTGAGCACGCCGGGGCGCGCGGTGACGAAGAAGACGGCCGCCCCGCGCTCGTGCGCGAAGCGCGCGAGCTCCAGGACGGGCGCGACGGCGGGCGTGGGCACGGTGGCCCAGTGGAAGTCCGTCTCCAGCGAGGTGTTGTCGATGTCCAGGACGACGGCCTGCTTCCGCCCGTCCGCGTGCGCGGCGCGCTCGGCGACGTAGGGCTCGGCCCGGTCGACGACCGCCCGGACGTCGCGGATCCACGCGTCGTGGTCGATGCCCTTGAGGCCGGCGGTGCCGGACGTCCGCGCGGTGGCCGCCTCGGCGGGGGTGGCGGCCGTACCCGCCATGGCCAGCGCGGCGGCGGCCACGACGGTCGCGGCGGCTCGGCGGGCCGTGATCGTTTCGCTCATGCGTGGCATGCTCACGACGGCCGGTGGCGGGGCGGCGACGCGCGCCTGAACGGCACGCGTCGCGGGGATGCACCGTTGCCCTGTCAGGACTGTGGTTACCGCAGGGGCGGGGGCGGCGGCATGTCGCTCGGCCAGTCGCCGGGAACGCCGGTCGGGAATCCCGTGGGGAAGCCCGGGGGGAATCCGGTCGGGGCTCCGGTCGGGGTCCCGCCGGGCGGTCCGGGCTCCGGGCTCTCCCGGACATGACGGACCGTGTCCCTGACCCGGTCCTCCACCGTGTCCGCCACCGGCCGGAAGACCGTCAGATAGAAGCCGATGAACGAGAGCGCCCCCAGGACGAAGACCGTCAGGAAGGCGAGCAGACAGCCCGTGGCGAAGAGGGTCTTGTTCCGCTCGCCGGGCGGAATGGCCGTGGCCCGGTCGGGCCGCCCCTGCGGATAGCGGACGACAACCCGGTCCCCGCCCACCACCGTGCGCGGCCCGCCGCCTTCCTCGAACCGCCGCACCTCCCCTTCCGGGGTGGTGAATTCGTAGACGTGGTGCCACGTGCTGTGACTCGACCCGCCGATGTTCCCGTGCCCGTGCCCCCGGCTCGTGGTGACCACATACGCGCTGACGCACACCCCCTCGGCCGTGACCCCGCCGCGCCAGGCGGCGTTCAGCCGCCGCATCCGCACCACGGCCCACACCATTCCGGCGATGCCGCCGGCAGCCAGCAACCCCGGCAGGGCCAGGAAGAACACGTCGCGCATGGATCCCTCGTCGATTGGATGTTTTCGATCATCCAATCGGCCGGAATTGGTCCAGGCCATCGATTAAGCCGAGGGCTTCCTACGGAACCTCGTGCCCTTTTTCGGCCTCCGCCGCCACCATCTTCTCCATCGGGTCCACGGCCAGCCATCCCGTCATCACGATCGCGAGGACCACCGCCGCCCCCGCGAGCACGTTGCCCAGCCACACCACCGTGTGCGCGGGCAGGGTGTACGCCGCGACCACCCGGGAGACCGACTCGGCCAGCAGGGCGGTGCCCCACACGAGGGAGAAGCGGCGCTCGGCGCGGCGGAAGCGCGCGGATTCACGCGAGAGCCGCTCCCACGCGGCGGTCTTCGCGAGGTTGCCGCCCTTGGTGATCCACGGCTTGAGACCCGCGGTCATCATCGGACGCCCGGCGAGCACGGAGACCAGCACGGCCGCGCCGATCATCCCGCTGCCGGCGCTGTCCTTGGCGAGCATCAGCCGGGCGTCGCCCGTGACAGCGCTCATCGCCAGGCCGATGGCGTTGACGACGAGCATCAGGGTGGCGAGCGCGTTGAGCCGACGGTCCTTGACGACCGACCAGAGCGAGCGCGCCGCCGGGAGGACGCTCGTCCAGGCGAGAGCGGCGACGGTGCCCATGCCGAAACCGCCGGTCAGGACGTAGTACCCGGCCATGGGCACCACGGCGTCCACGACCAGCGGCGTCAGGCTCTGCGCCAGCGCCCGGCCCTCCCCGGCGGGCGCGGTCTCTGTCGTGGGGGCGGGGGTGAGTGTCTGCATGGGTACAGACTCACGGGAGGGCCCACTCCGGCAGCAGAGCGAAGCGTCCTCAAGCGGCCGTGACTTTTGTCAGCGCGAGGCACGGACCGTCCGCCGACCCGGCACGTCAGGGCAGCTCAGGTAGGGTGGATCGGTCGGTGGCGAGGGGAAAACAGGGCCTGATGACGAACGTTGAGCACGAGATCACCTGGACTGACGCCGAGGGTCTCGCCCACTCCGCGCTGTGGTACGCGGAGAACGCCGCCCCGCCGCCGCGCACCGTCGTCGTCGCCGACGACCGGCTCAAGGCGGACACCGCCTACCGCATGGCCTCCGAAGGCACCGCGATCCTGTGGACCGGTGACTTCCAGAACGCCCGCCAGCTGCTGTCGGCGATGGGGCGCCGGGCCGACCGCAAGCGACGCCGGTTCGCGGACGACCCCGCCATCGCCTTCAACCAGCACCGCCAGGCCCGCGCGCTGCGCGCCCGCGTCCTCGGCAGCCTCCTGATCCGGCTGGACGAGGGCGCCGTGGCCGACCTGCGGCGCGCCCCGGACGTCCGCGAGGCCTGCGCCGGGGCCGGCTGCCCTCTCGACCGGCCGTTCGTCTGCTCGCTGGTGTCCCTGCTGGGCATGGTCGGAGCGCACGAGTGGCGGCGCAAGGGCGTCGAGGTGCCCGCCCTCGGCGCGAGGATCCACCCGTACTACGGCGTCTTCTCCCCGGTGCGCGGGGAGTACGTCGACCTGGTGGCGCAGGCGCCCCTGCCGCCCGGGGACCCCGCGCGGTCGGTGGCGTTCGACATCGGTACGGGCTCGGGCGTCCTCGCGGCGGTGCTCGCCCGGCGCGGTGTCGGCAGCGTCGTCGCCACGGACCAGAACCCGCGCGCCCTGGCCTGCGCGGAGGACAACATCGCCCGGCTGGGCCTGGCCGACCGGGTACGGGTGGTCGAGGCGGACCTGTTCCCCGCGGAGGGCCGCGCCTCGCTCGTGGTGTGCAACCCGCCGTGGCTGCCGGCCAAGCCCACCTCCGCGCTGGAATCGGCGGTGTACGACCCCGGTGGCCGCATGCTGCGCGAGTTCCTCCGGCTGCTGCCCCGGCACCTGGAGCCGGGAGGCGAGGGCTGGCTGATCCTCTCGGACCTCGCCGAGCACCTCGGCCTGCGGACCCGCGAGGACCTGCTGGAGCTCATCGACCGCTCCGGGCTCCAGGTCCTGGGCCGACTGGACATCGCGCCTCGGCACTCACGGGCGAGCGACCCGGACGACCCTCTGCACGCCGCCCGAGCCGCCGAGGTCACCTCGCTCTGGCGCCTGGGACCGCGCTGAGCACAGCGCCTGCGGCGTACGGCGGTTCACGGCCCGCACACACCGAAGGGGCGCCCCCGGTCGGGAACCGGTGGCGCCCCTCGGCGCGCATGGCGGGAGGAAGAAGGCGTCAGGCCTTCTTCGTCTCCCAGAAGATGCGGTCGATCTCGGCGATGAGCTCCAGCGCCTTCTCACCCGTCTTCGGGTCCGTGGACGCCTTCGCGGCGCTCAGGGCCTTCAGCGTGTCGTTGACCAGCTGGTGCAGCTGGGGGTACTTCTCGAAGTGCGGGGCCTTGAAATAGTCGCTCCAGAGCACCGAGACGTGGTGCTTGGCCAGCTCGGCGCGCTGCTCCTTGATGAGGATCGCGCGGGCGCGGAACGCCGCGTCCTCGTTGGCCTGGTACTTCTCCTGGACGGCCTTGACCGACTCGGCCTCGATGCGGGCCTGGGCCGGGTCGTACACACCGCAGGGGAGGTCGCAGTGGGCGCTGACCTTCACCTTGGGGGCGAACAGGCGGGAGAGCATGTGCTGTCCTTCCTCGTGATCGTCTTCTCAGGTGCGAGATTACTCGGTGCGGGAAGGCTTTTCTCGGGGGCCCCGGGGGGCTTAGGACAAAAGTCCAGTGTCAGTCCGGTACTGGCGGAACGACGGACGCGGAGGTTGCCGTGATGCAGGACCAGCTGGACGAGCGCGGCCACGAGCAGGAGCGGGAGCGCCGCGGGCTGCTGCGCGTCGGGCTGGCCGAGGTGTACAACCCCTCGATGGTGCCCACGCTCAACCCCGGCGATCAGCTGATCGTGCGGTACGGGGCCCCGGTGCGGCCGGGGGACGTGGTGGTGCTGCGCCACCCGTTCCGCCAGGACCTGCTGATCGTCAAACGCGCGGTGGAGCGGCGCGACGGCGGCTGGTGGGTGATGGGCGACAACCCGCTGGTGGAGAACGACAGCCGGGAGTTCGGCGCGGTGCCGGAGGAGTTCGTGGTGGCCCGGGCGTGGCTGCGGCTGCGGCCGCCGCCCGGGGCCGGTCAGCGGTCGGCGGGCGCGCTGCTGTCCTGGGCGACCGAGGCCGTGCGGCCGCTGCGCTCGGCCGGGACGGCGGGGCGGGCGTTCTCCAGGCGCTTGCGGGCCCGGTAGGCGGCGACGTTCGCCCGGGTGGCACAGCGGTCGGAGCAGTAGCGCCGGGAGCGGTTGGTCGAGGTGTCGAGGTAGGCGTTGCGGCAGGGCGCGGCCTGGCAGATGCCGAGGCGGTCGACGCCGTACTCGGTGAGGTGGACGGCCAGGCCCATGCTCGCGGTGGCGGTGTAGACGGCGCCCGCGTTGGCCGCGTGGTCGGCGATGTGCATGTGCCACTTGGGGCGGCCGTCCTCGTCCCGGTACTCGTGGCCCGAGATCTGGGGGCTGACGGGGAACTCCATCAGCAGCGCGTTGAGCAGGTCCACCGCCCGTACCTCGTCGCCCTCCGACGCGGCCTCGAAGACGGCGCGCAGCCGGGCCCGGGCCGCGCGCATCCGGGTCAGGTCGCCGTCGACGAGCCGGCGGGCGGCCTGCGACGCGGTCCCGAACAGCTCGCGGGCCGCGTCGAGGGTGGTGAGGGTGTCGGTGCCGCGCGTGGGCTGCTCGGTGTTGACCAGCCGCACGGCGAAGTCCGAGTAAGAGGCCAGTTCCACTTGTAGTCCTTACGCCGCCGGGCCGAGGTCGCTGTCGTCGACCAGTAATGGCCGATTCTGCTTCGAGGGTATTACAAGGATGTCGTGGCGCTCGTGCCGAGGGGCGGCACGGCCCTCGGCCGTACCGCCCCTCGCCGCACCCCGCCGGCGGCCACCGCGTCCCGGCGGACTACAGCACCTTCGACAGGAACGACTTCGTCCGGTCGTGCTGGGGATTGGTCAGCACGTCCCTCGGGTGGCCCGACTCCACCACGACGCCCTGGTCCATGAAGACGACCGAGTCGCCGACCTCCCGGGCGAAGCCCATCTCATGGGTGACCACGATCATCGTCATGCCGTCCTCGGCCAGGCCCCGCATGACGTCGAGGACGTCACCGACCAGCTCCGGGTCCAGCGCCGACGTCGGCTCGTCGAAGAGCATCAGCTTCGGCTCCATCGCCAGCGCCCGGGCGATGGCCACGCGCTGCTGCTGGCCGCCGGAGAGCTGGGAGGGGTAGTTGCCGGCCTTGTCGGCGAGGCCGACGCGGTCGAGGAGCTTCAGGGCGCGCTCCCGGGCCACGGCCTTCGTCTCGCCCTTGACCTGGATCGGCGCCTCCATGATGTTGGCCAGCGCCGTCATGTGCGGGAAGAGGTTGAAGCGCTGGAACACCATGCCGATGTCCCGGCGGTTCTGGGCGACCTCGCTGTCCTTGAGCTCGTAGAGCTTGTCGCCCTTCTGGCGGTAGCCGACGAGCTGGCCGTCGACGTAGAGCCGGCCGGCGTTGATCTTCTCCAGGTGGTTGATGCACCGCAGGAAGGTCGACTTGCCCGAACCGGAGGGGCCGATGAGGCAGAACACCTCGCGCGGGGCGACCTCCAGGTCGATGCCCTTGAGGACCTGCACGGCGCCGTAGGACTTGTGGACGTCCTGCGCCTTCACCATCGCGTTCATGCGCTGACGCCTCCCTTGGAACGGTTGCCGAAGGCCGCCAGGTTGGCCCTGACCTTCTGCCACGGGGTGAGCGGCAGGCTGCGCAGCGCGCCACGGGCGAAACGCCGCTCGAGATAGAACTGGCCGACGCTGAAGACGCTGGTCAGGATGAGGTACCAGGTGGCGGCGAGGAACAGCATCTCCACTGTCGCACCGGTCGTCTGCCCGATGTCGGAGGTGGAGCGCAGCAGCTCCAGGTACTGGGCCGCCGCCGCGGCCAGCGACGAGGTCTTGAGCATGTTGATGAACTCGTTGCCCGTCGGCGGCACGATCACGCGCATCGCCTGCGGCAGCACGATCCGGCGCAGCGTCCTGCCCTGGCTCATGCCGAGCGCGTGGGCGGCCTCGGTCTGGCCCTCGTCGACCGACTGGATGCCGGCACGGACGATCTCGGACATGTAGGCGGCCTCGTTGAGCCCCAGGCCGAGCAGCGCGGCCATGAAGGGGGTCATGAAGTCGCTCATCTCGTCCCGGTAGATCGGGCCGAGGTTGATGTAGGGGAAGATCAGCGCCAGGTTGAACCACAGCAGCAGCTGGACGTAGACCGGGGTGCCCCGGAAGAACCAGATGTAGAGCCAGGAGACCGATGAGGTCACCGGGTTCTTCGACAGCCGCATCACGGCCAGGACGATGCCGAGGACCAGGCCCAGCAGCATCGCGAGCAGCGAGATCAGGACGGTCTTGCCGAGGCCCGAGACGACGGAGGAGTCGAAGATGTAGTCCGGGATCGCGCTGTAGTGGACGTTCGCCGAGGCGAAGGCGTTGACGATCAGGCCGAGGAGGGCCAGCACGACGACGGCGGAGATCCACCGGCCGTAGTGGCGGACCGGAATGGCCTTGATGGCCTCGGGCTCGCCCGGCTCCGCCGCCGCGGTGGCCTTGCCGGCGGGCGGGTCGGCGGGCGGGTCGTCGGCGGGCGGGTCGGCCGGGGCCTTCTGCTCCGGCTCGCTCGTCTTGTCAGCCGAAGCCTTCTTCTCCGGCTGCTCGGCCTTCGAGGATTCCGCTGCCTTGTCGGTGTCGGCCGCAGGCGTCTTGTCGGGCTCAGACGCCTTGTCGGTCTGGCCGGCCGCAGGAGTCTTGGCAGGCTCCGGCCCCTTGTCGGGCTCGGACGCCTTGTCGGGCTTGTCGGGGGAAGCGGTCACGGGGGATGCCTTTCAGCGTTTGCCATACGAGGAGGGGGGACAGCCAGGACAAACGAAGGTCAGGAACCGCCGTTGATCTTCGCTTCCTTGATGGCGCCCGCATCGACGCCCCAGGTCTTGATGACCTTCTCGTACTCGCCGTTCTTGATGATCGCGTCGAGCGCTTCCTTGAGGGCGTCGCGCAGCTGGGTGTTGCCCTTGGAGACGGCGATGCCGTACGGCGCGGCCTCCACCTGGTCGCCGACGATCTCGAAGGCGTTGCCGCCGTCGGCGGTCTTCACCGCATAGGCCGCGACCGGGAAGTCGCTGGAGACGGCGTCGACGCCACCGGCCTTCAGGCGGGTCTGGGCCTCGAGGTCGTTGTCGAACGCCTCCATGGCGATCTTGTCCTTGTCGTCCTTCTCGCACTTCTCCGACTGGGCCTTGGCCAGGTCCTCGGAGACGGTGCCGCGCTGGACCGCGATCTTCTTGCCGCAGAGGTCGCTCCAGCTGCTGATTCCCTTGGTCTCGCCCTTCTTCGTGTAGAGCGAGACACCGGCGTTGAAGTAGTCGACGAAATCGACGCCTTCGCCCACCTTCTTGTGGGTCTTGGAGTCGTTGCCCTCCTGCCGGTCCTTGGTGTCCGTCATCGCGGACATCGCGATGTCGTAACGCTTGGATCGCAGTCCGGTCAGCAGGGCGTCGAAGGTGCCGTTGTTGAACTCGACCTTGACCCCGAGCTGCTTGCCCAGGGCGGCGGCGATGTCGGGGTCGATACCGACCGTCTTGCCGTCCTTCTTGAACTCGACGGGCGGGTAGGCGATATCGGACCCGACCTTGATCACCTTGGCGTCCTGGATGCTCTTCGGGAGCTTGGCGAAGAGCGGGGCCGAGGCGCCCTGGGCGGCCGACTGACCCGACTCGTTGCCGGTCTTGTTCCTCTGGTCGCCGCAACCGGTCAGCAGCAGGGTGCCGGCGACCGCGATCGCGCCGACGGCGGCCAAACGACTCCAGGCGGCAGCCGGGCGAGGGGTGGTGCTTGCGGTCATTGCTCGTTCCTCCTGCGGTTGAGGGGGTATACGACAGGTAATTCGGCAATCACGCGAAACCGCGGAAGAAGTCGCAGCACACTTCCTCGTGCGACGCGACCTCGTGCGGTCTGCGCATCTTGCCATCCGGACTGCCCCATTCGGGGGGCCAGCCATGTCAAAATCGGATAACGGGTGATCCCCATTCGTTACCGGGCGGTTCACACCCCTTGGGCTGCTGTGTCTGTTCTGATCGGCTTCCTGGCGCGAGACGCAGGTCACGCCCGCTGCGTCTCACTTCGTGGACACCTTGGCGCGTCCAGGACCAGTTGACACGTTTCCGCCGTGATCGCGTGTCGGGTTCGCGCCACCGGGGCCCGGAACTCACTCGTCGGCCGTACTGGTCTTCCGGTAGAAAGACCAGTTACACCCCTCACCCGGGGCTCAGGGCGCGCATGTGCGGCGCGCCCGCTTTGTCCGTACCGCCCCGTCGCACGGAAGTCATCCGCCGTCCGGGGTCCGGACATGGTTCGGACATGTGCCCGACCCGCCTCCCACACCCAGAGGCGGTTACCCTCGATCTGCACTTACGACAAAGGGGTCAAGAAAAGTGGCAGCGGAGATCGTGAATCCTCGCAGCGACAGCGGCACGGACGAAGGGGCTCGCGCAGAGTTCTTCGATCCGGCCTTCGCGCTGCACCGTGGCGGCAAGATGGCGGTTCAGGCGACCGTTCCCCTCCGGGGGAAGGACGACCTGTCCCTCGCCTACACGCCGGGGGTCGCCAAGGTGTGCAGCGCCATCGCCGAACAGCCGGAGCTGGTGTACGACTACACCTGGAAGTCGCAGGTCGTCGCGGTCGTGACGGACGGCAGCGCGGTGCTCGGCCTGGGGGACATCGGCCCCGAGGCGTCCCTGCCCGTGATGGAGGGCAAGGCCATCCTCTTCAAGCAGTTCGGCGGCGTGGACGCGGTCCCGATCGCCCTCGACTGCCGTGACGTCGACGAACTCATCGACACCGTCGCCCGCATGGCGCCCTCCTTCGGCGGCATCAACCTGGAGGACATCTCCGCGCCGCGCTGCTTCGAGATCGAGCGCCGGCTCCAGGAGCGCGTGGACATCCCCGTCTTCCACGACGACCAGCACGGCACCGCCGTCGTCACCCTGGCAGCGCTGCGCAACGCCGCGCGGCTGACGGGCCGTACGCTCGGCGAGCTGCGCGCGGTGATCTCGGGCGCGGGCGCGGCCGGTGTGGCCATCGCCCGGATCCTGGTGGAGGCGGGCATCGGCGACGTCGCCGTGTGCGACCGCAAGGGCATCGTCTCCGGCGACCGCGCCGACCTGACGGACGTCAAGCGCGAGCTGGCCGGTTTCACCAACAAGGCCGGTCTGACGGGGCCGTTGGAGGTGGCGCTGGACGGTGCGGACGTCTTCATCGGCGTCTCCGGCGGCACGGTGCCGGAGCCGGCGGTCGCGAAGATGGCCGAGAACTGCCTGATCTTCGCGATGGCCAACCCGAACCCGGAGATCCACCCGGACGTCGCCCACAAGTACGCGGCCGTCGTCGCCACCGGGCGCAGCGACTTCCCCAACCAGATCAACAACGTCCTCGCCTTCCCCGGCATCTTCGCGGGTGCCCTCCAGGTGCGGGCGTCGCGGATCACGGAGGGTATGAAGATCGCGGCGGCCGAGGCGCTGGCCGCCGTGGTGGCGGACGAGCTGAGCGCGGACAAGGTGATCCCCTCGCCGTTCGACGAGCGGGTCGCCCCGGCGGTCACCGCCGCCGTGGCCGCGGCGGCGCGGGCGGACGGCGTCGCGCGACGCTGACGCCCCGAGCCTTGACGGGGAGGGCCGGTCCGGACCGTGGGGTCCGGACCGGCCCTTCGCCGTTCATGCCGGGCGGACCGGGCGCGTCACCGGCTCCGGCGGACGAAGGCGTCGTACACCTTGTTGGTGTCGCCGGGCACGAGGTTGTCCGCGGCGCTGCCGAAGACGAGCGTGCGCCCGGTCAGGTCGACGCTCGGGCCGCCGGACCAGCCGTCGGCCTGGGAGCCGTCGGCGGCGACGCTGACCCGTTCGACGGCGCCGGTCACGAGGTCCTTGGCGAAGACGTCCTCGACGCCGTTGGTGTCACCGGGCACGAGGTTGGCGGCCAGGGACATGAAGAACACGTGCCGGTCGTCGCCGCTCATGACCGCGCCCCGGTACGAGCTGTCGTCGGCCTGCGAGCCGTCGGCCGCGACGCTGACGCGCCGGGTGACGCCGGTGAGCAGGTCCGTGGCGAAGACGTCGGCCTTGCCGTTGGTGTCGTTCTCCACCACGGCGTCGGAGGCGGAGGAGAAGAGCGAGTACCGGCCGTCGGGGCTCAGCGCGAAGTCGCCGTCGACCGCCACGCCCCCGCCGTCGCGGGACGGGGCGCCGCGCTGGACGCGGCCGGTGCGCAGGTCGTGGACGTACAGGCCCCGGGCGCGCGGCCGTTGGAGCGCCTTCTCCCCGCCGGGCGGCGTGACCAGGTCGGACATGCTCAGGAAGGCGACCTTGCCGCCGTCCGCGCTGATCTCGGGGGAGACGGAGAAGCCGTCGGCCTGGGCGCCGTCGCTCGTGACGCTCACCCGCTTCGTGGTGCCGCGCAGGCGGTCGCGGACGAACACGTCCGTGCGGCCGTTGGTGTCACCGGGCACCAGGTCGTCCCGGTCGGAGGAGAAGGCGACGTAGCGGCCGTCGGCGCTGATGGACGGGGCCGAACTGTGCGCGGGCTTCGTGCCCTTGTTCTCGACGAGCACCTCGGTGCGGCCCGTGACCCGGTCGTGGACGAACACGTCGTAGTAGTCGCCCGGATTGCGGTTCGGGGCCAGGTTCTTGGCCTCGGAGTCGAAGGCGACGTACCTGCCGTCACCGCTGATCGACGTCGTCCACGACGACCTGTCGGCGGGCGTGCCGTCGGAGGCGACGCTGGCGAGCTCGGTGCGGCCGGTGCGCAGGTCCTTCACATAGACACGGCGCATCGGCTCGGTGGCGCCGGGCACGAGGTTCGTGGCGCCGGTCTCGAACGTGACGAAACGGCCGTCCGCGCTGATCCTCGCGCCGATGCTCTCGGCGTTCGCCTGGGCGCCGTCGGAGGCGGTGTTCACCCGCTCGACGCGGGCGAGGGCCCCCGGCGCGGCGGCGCCCGCCGTACCGGCGCCGGTCAGGGGCAGGACGGCGGTGCAGCCGACGAGTAACGCGGCTGTGGCGGTGGCGCGTCTGGAACGTCGCATGGTGGTCCCCCTCGCGTGGTCGCGCCTCGCGGATACGCGCGTGTGCGCGTGGAGTGCGCGGAGGAAGCCAACAGTCCGGTCGGCCCACGGTCAAGACACCCCGCACCCGGTCAAGACACCACGCGCCCGGTCAAGACACCACGCGCCCGATCACGACGCGGCGCGTGTCACAGCGCCATGTGGTTTCCTCCGCCGCGCCCCGCCACTAGGTTCGGCTCATGTTCGCCGCCTACGCCGCACGCATCGACCGCGACCAGCCTCTGAACGGCCTCGAACTGGGGGAGCGCCCCGAGCCCGTGGCACGCCCCGGCTGGACGATCGTCAACGTCAAGGCCGCCTCGCTCAACCACCACGACCTGTGGACGCTGCGCGGCGTGGGGATCGGCGAGGACGCGCTGCCGATGATCCTCGGCTGTGACGCGGCGGGCGTCGACGAGCACGGCGACGAGGTCGTCCTCCACTCCGTCATCGGCGAGACCGGCCACGGCGTGGGGCCCGACGAGCCGCGCTCGATCCTCACCGAGCGCTATCAGGGCACCTTCGCCGAGCGGGTCGCCGTGCCTTCCTGGAACGTGCTGCCCAAGCCGAAGGAGCTGTCCTTCGAGGAGGCCACCTGCCTGCCCACGGCCTGGCTGACCGCCTACCGGATGCTGTTCACCAAGGCGTGCGCGCGGCCCGGGCAGAGCGTGCTGGTGCAGGGCGCCGGCGGCGGGGTGGCCACGGCGGCGATCGTGCTGGGCGCGGCTGCCGGGCTGCGGGTCTTCGCGACCAGCCGCGACGCGGCCAAGCGCGAGCGCGCCGTGGAGCTGGGCGCGGAGGCGGCGTACGAGCCGGGGGCGCGGCTGCCGCACCGCGTGGACGTGGTCGTCGAGACGGTGGGCGCGGCCACCTGGTCGCACTCGGTCAAGTCGCTCAGGCCCGGCGGCACTTTGGTGATCTCCGGTGCGACCAGCGGCGACCGTCCCCCGGCGGCCGAGCTGACACGGATCTTCTTCCATGAACTCCATGTCGCGGGCGTGACGATGGGCACCAAGGAGGAGCTGTCCGACCTGCTCGCCTTCTGTGCGGCCACGGGCGTCCGGCCGGTGATCGACACGGTGCTGCCCCTGGACCGGGCGCGTGAAGGCTTCGAAAAGATGAACAGCGGCGATCTGTTCGGGAAGGTCGTGCTGACGGTATGAACGGCGGATGCCGAAGAGACGCTCGCGCACGGCGGCGTTCCTTGCCGCGATCACCTGTCTCCTGACCCTTCTCGCGCCCGAAACCGCCGGAGCCGCCGAGGCTCACGCTCGCCCCGGCCCCGAAATCCCCCGGCTGACCGACGAGCACGGCCGGGCGCTCACCCTGCGGGGCTGGAACCTCGCGGACAAGGAGCACCGGGGCGAACGCGCCCTGGAGGACATCACCGAGCGCTCGCTGCGCGACATGGCGGGCAGAGGGTTCGACTTCGCCCGGCTGGCGGTCTTCTGGGACGACCTGGAACCCCGGCGCGGTGAATACAGCGAAACGTATCTGCGGAAGATCGGACGCGTCCTGGACTGGGCGGCGAAGTACCGGGTCCGGGTGCTGATCGACGCCCACCAGGACGTCTACGGACCGGCCTTCGGCGGCCACCGGGGCATCCCCGCGTGGGCCACCCGCACCGACGGGCTGCCCTACCGGCAGCACCCCGACGACTGGTTCGCCGAGTACTTCGAACCGGCCGTCCAGGCCGCGTTCGAGCACCTCTACGAGGACGCCGACCTGCGCCTCGCCCAGGAGCGGATGTGGCGGGTCCTGGCCGGCCGCCTCGCCGGCCACCCGGCCGTCCTGGGCTATGACCTGATCAACGAGCCCATGGGCCGGATGCGCCCCGGCGAGGACCTGTTCACGGCCGCCCGCCGCATCGAGGCCACCCAGGTCACCCCCATGTACCGGCGCCTCGCGCGGGCGATCCGCGAGGTGGACCGGAAGCACTGGATCTTCATCGAGCCCACCCCGGCGGCGGGCGAGGGCAAGCCCACGGGCCTGGGCCGGGTGGCCGACCCGAAGATCGTCTACGCGCCGCACTTCTACAACGCCGCGATGGAGCTGGGCCGGGACTACGACCCCGCTTCCGGCTGGCTGGCGGCCTACGAGGCGGCCGTCGTCCACTACCCGCGCGAGCAGCGCGTGCCCGTGGTGGTGGGGGAGTGGGGCCCGCTCGACAGCTCGTTGCCGAACATGGGCCGGTTCTACGAGGACGCCATCGCCTCCATCGGGCGCTACGCGTCCGGGTGGGCGAGCTGGCAGTGGTGTTACGGGGGGACGTACTGCGCCATGGACCGGCAAGGGAGCTTCCGCCCCAACAAGGAGCGCACGGCCCGCCCGTACGCCCCCGCTGTGGCCGATACGCCCCGCGCCGAGGCGTACGATCCCGGCGCGCGCTCCTACCGGCTCACCTATCTGCCCTCGCCCGGAGGAACCAGCGAGCTCTCCCTGCCGCCCGACCCCCATGGCTGGCGCGTCACCGTGACCGGACCGGCCCGGACCAGCGGCGGAACCGTGCGGCCGGGCCGGCGCGGCACGGTGTTCCTGTATGCGACGGGAAGGGCGGCGGGCCCGGTCACGGTCATGGCCACGGCGGGACACGCTGTGAGGTGACGAGGAGTGGTGGCGCTGTTCGGGAGCGCTGAGGATGATGCACTCCGGGGGCGCTCGCCCTGCTGTTCACCGCGCGGTCGCGCGTCGTTGTGAATGAACGTGCCGGTCCGGTTCCGGGCCGCCGGGGGTGAAGCCATGTCCTCGCCGATTCCACCGCTGCCGTCCGTGGGCGACTTCATCGCGGCGTTCGAAAGGTTCGTCGTGGCGCCGCCGAAGCGGCGGGGACCCTCCGCCAGGATCGTGCTCATGCCGCAGGGCGATCCGGACGTGGCGGCGCGGATCGCCACGGGGGAATGCGGACGGCTGCGCGTGCGGGGGCGCGCGCTCGTCCCGTACGCCCGGGTCCTGGAGTTACCCGGGACCCGGGGCCCGGACGTCTTCGAGCAGATCGAGCAGGGCCTGCTGGGCAACCTGCCCGAGGGGTTCGGCCGGCTGCGGCTGCCGCGCTACCACCTCGTGCGGACCTTCGCCGAGGCCCGCTCCCGGGAGCGGGATCCGGACGTACGCGCCCGGGACCTGCGCGACAAGTGCTTCGAGGAGCGGCGCAAGAGCTCGGTCGTCCTCAAGGCCCTGCGCGCCATCAGCCTCGCCGACGTCCCCGGCGTGCCGTCCTGGATGTGGCAGCCCCTCCGGCCGCTGTTCGAGGTGCTGCCGCGCTGGCTGTACGGGCGGCGGCAGCGGCGCCGCATGATGGGCGAAGGCGGCTGGTTCCGGGAGTGGGCGGGGCTCCCCGACGGACGCGGCGACTTCTTCGGGCAGCACGAGAAGGTGACCGGCCGCAAGGCCGACGCGCTGCTGTGCGCGCTGCTCGGCGATCTGGAGGACGCCGTGGGGCGCCGCCGCCTCTCGCCGTGGGTCCGGCGGCGCCGCACCCGCTTCGTCCTGGTCCTCCCCAAGGCGGGCGCGGCCGGTTCGCTCACCGAGAGCGTGGTCGAGGGCTTCCCCAGGGCGGTCGAGCTGACCCGGAGCACGGCAGTGGCCCTGCTGGCCGTGGGCTATCAGGACGGGCGGGAGGCGCCCCAGTCCTTCGCGACGGCCACCAACACCGTCGACTCCTGGACGCCCGGCCAGAGCAGGGGCCGGGGCCGGTCCGTCCACGTGGCCGTACCGCCCCACGACGTCGGGACCGACGTGGAGGCCGACAGCTTCTTCCACAGCCGCCCGGAGATCGGCCTCGACGGCGGGGCGCCCTCCGCCGCCGCGCCGCGCTGGGAGGCCCTGGGCCTCGCACTGGCGGGCGTCCTGGTGCTGTCGCTCCTCGCCTACGGCGTCGTGCTCTTGTTCCCCCGGCCGGCGAACACCCGGTGCCTCGGCGCCACCGTCCCCGAGGCGAAGTCGGCCCCGCCGGGCAAGACCACCGGCCGGAGCCCCAAGGTGGTGTACCAGGAGGCCCTCGACACGATCAAGAACCAGAACGACCTCGCCGACGTGGCCGCCCGGGTGAACCACGCGATGGTCCGCACCGTGGTCTACCTGGGGGTGCCCGCGCTCGCCGACACCTGGAAAGAGGGCATCTACAGCGGCGCCATCCCTGAACTGCGCGGCATCGCCCTGGCCCAGGGGGAGCTCAACGGCGAGGCGGCCAGGGTGAACGACAAGGTCTGGCTGAAGGTCAGGGTCGAGGACGCGGGGATGCGCTTCTCCAAGGCGCCCGAGGTGGCCGAGCGGCTGGCGCGGGAGATCCGGGCCGAACCGTCCGGCGCCCAGCAGATCATGGGCGTGGTCGGGCTGGCGCAGAGCCGCCCGGACACCCTCAAGGCCCGTGACACCCTCGCGGCCGCCGATGTGCCGATGGTCGGCACCGTGGCGACGGCCGAGGCGATGCAGCGCAGCGACCTCTACCGGCAGGTGGCCCCCGACAACCGGCGCGAGGCCCGGATCGCGGCGGCCTTCGCCCGTTACGGCAACCTCGTGGAGACCGCGCCCGGCCGCTGCGCCCCGGCCCGCCGGGTGGTGGTCGTGGCCGACCCGGAGGACACCTACAGCGACAACCTGAGCACGCGGTTCGTCGCGGCGTTCCCCGACGCCCGCACCATCTGGTATACACCCAACCCCGGCAAACCGTCCGATCGGCGTGACCCCCCGAACGACCGCACGGAGTGGGCGCGTTCCCTGTCGGACATGGCCCGGACGGTGTGCGCGCGGATCAAGGAGGACCCGCGCACCGTGCTCTACTGGGCCGCGCGGCAGAACGAATTCGCCGCGTTCCTCGACGAGTTCGACGGAAGCATGCCGTGCAACGACGGGCTGACGGTGCTCGGCGGCGACGACCTGACCGGCGTGGTCCTCGACGACCAGCAGCCGAGCAAGCGCCACCCCAAGGTGCGGCTCTACTACGCCGCGCACGTCCTGCCGAACGGCTACCCCGCCAACGCCATGGGCGAGCGCTTCCGGCAGGCGTACCGCGATTCCTACGGCGACGACGACCGGTGGAGCGACGACGGCCGGGCCCCGCTCGCCTGGGACGCGCTGCAGGTGCTGTCGAAGGCCGTCAACTCCGCCTACCAGGACTCGCATTCCTCCCTCCTCACCCGGGGCATGGTCGAGTCGGACCTCGTGAAGGGCGTCGGCGGCCCCTCCGGCATCCAGGGCGCCACGGGGGCGCTGGCCTTCGCCAACGGCGGGAAGGTGCCGGTGAACAAGCGGCTGTTGATCCTCCACGACACCCGCGAGGGCCCCGAGGTGTCGCTGGAGTGCGGGTACCGCGACAGCGGGACGGAGCAGAGGACCTGGGGGCCGGGCGGGGCGTTCGACTGCCCCCGGGACGAACAGGACCCGGACTGAGCGTGACGCGGTGAGGGTCTTGCGGTGAGGGGCGCGCCGTGACGTTCACGCCGGGGCGCGCGACGAAGTGCGCCGGAGTGGGTGGCGTACCCCGGGAGTGCTGAGGATGATGGGCTCACGGGGGCGTATCCCCGTGTCCCTTGCCGTGACCGCTTGTCGTGGAAGGGGCTTGCCGGCCCGGCTCCGGGCCGTTCGGGGGGTGAAGCGTGTCCACGCCTGTACCACCATTGCCGTCCGTGGGGGACTTCGTCACGGCCTTCGAGGAGTTCGTCCTGGTGCCACCGGGCCGGCGCGGACCCTCCGCCAGGGTGCTCCTCGTGTCGCCGCCGGGCGGCGTCGAGGCGGAGCGGATCGCCGACGGCGAGTGCCAACGGCTGCGCGTCCGGGGGCGGGCGCTCGTCCCGTTCGCCCGGGTCCAGGAGACGACGCGGCGCGTCGGCTCCACCTCGCGCACCCACGACGTCTTCGAGCAGATCGAGATCGCCCTGCATGAGAACCGGCCCCCCGGCTTCGGCCGGCTGCGGCTGCGGCGCTACGACCTCGTGCGCGCCCTGGCCGACGCCCGCACCCGGGAGACCCAACCGTCGGTACGGGCGCGGGACTTCCGCGACCAGTGCTACGCGGAACGGTGCAAGACCTCGCTCTTCCTCAAGGCCCTCTACGCGATCAGCGGCGACGACCAGGCGCCCGCGAGCATTCCGGGCTGGCTGTGGCACTGGGCGCGCCGGCCGCTCTTCGGTGTGCTGCCGCGCTGGCTGTACGGCCGGCGGCAGCAGCGCCGGATGATGGGCAAGAACGGCTGGTTCCGCAGCTGGGCGGGGATACCCGCCGGGCGCGGCGACTTCTTCGCCCACCACGACGCCGTCGCCCGCGGCCGGACCGACGCGCTGCTGTGCGCGCTGCTGAGCGATCTGGAGGACGCCGTCCAGCGCAGGCGGGCGCTGTCACCGTGGGTCCGGCGGCGCCGGAGCCGGTTCGTCCTCGTCCTGCCCCGGGTGGGGGCGCCGGACTCGGTCACCGAGAGCGTGATCCGGGGGTTCCCCGGGGCGGTCGAGCGGACGGGCAGCACGGCGGTGGCGCTGCTGGCCGTCGGCCGGGACGGCCGGGACACCGCCCAGACCCTCGCGGCGGCCACGACCACCATCGACTCCTGGACCCGCAGCCAGGGCCGGGGCCGGGGCCGCACCGTGACCGTGGGGGTGGGCCCCTACGACGGCCGCCCCGACGAGGAGGCCGAGAGCAGGCTGCGCGGCTACCCGGAGATCCAGCCCCGCAAGGTCTACTCCGACGGCGCGCCGCGCGTCGAGGCCGCCGTGATGACGGTGGCGACGGTCGCGGCGCTGTCGCTCGTCGCGCAGTTCGCGGTGGCCCGGATCGGCGCGGAGACCAGCACCGAGTGCGTCGGCGCGAGCGTCGCCATGCCGGAGCCGGCCGCGCCGGGCAAGGTCCCCGAGATCTCCCCGAAGGAGCTGTACGAGCAGGCGCTGGCCTCCATCAGGACACAGAACGCGGAGGCCGACGCGGCGGCGAAACGCCCCAACACGGCCGTCCGCACCGTCGTCTATCTCGGGGTGCCCGCCGTCGCCGAGACCTGGAAGGAGGGCATGTACAGCGGCTCCATCCCCGAACTGCGCGGCATCGCCCTCGCCCAGGAGGCGCTCAACCGCGAGGCGTCCCGGGACGAGGCCCGCAAGGTGTGGCTGAGGGTACGGGTCGAGGACGGCGGCCAGCAGTTCGCCAAGGCGCCCGAGGCGGCCGAACGGATCGCCAAGGAGGCCGAGGAGGAGCGGAAGAGCGGCGGCAGCCAGCAGATCATGGGCGTGGTCGGGCTGGGGCAGAGCCGGACGGCCACCCTGAAGGCCCGGGACACCCTCGGCGCCGCCGGACTCCCCGTGATCGGCACGGTGACGACGGCGGAGCAGATGCAGCAGCACCACATGTACCGGCAGGTCGCGCCGGACAACCGGCGCGAGGCGCGCGTCGCCGCCGAGTTCGCCCGGCGCGGCAACATCGTGGAGACCTCGCCCGGGGTGTGCGCCCCCGCCCGGGAGGCGGTGGTCGTGGCCGACCCGACCGACCGCTACAGCGACAATCTGCGCCGCCGCTTCGTCCAGGAGTTCAAGAACACCCGCACGATCCTCTACTCGGCGGACCCGGAGACCCCCTTCGACCCGACGCAGGACGACCGGACCGAACGGGCCCGCACTCTGGCGGACATGGCGGCCTCCGTCTGTCGGCGGATCAAGGCCGAGCCCCGCACGGTGGTGTACTGGGCGGGCCGGGGCACGGAGTTCTCCGCGTTCCTCGACGAGTTCGACAACGGCACCTCCTGCCGGGGACATGTGACGGCCCTCGGGGGCAACGACCTGACCAGCGCCGTCGTGGACGCCCAGCAGCCCAGCAGCCGCCACTCGGGCGTACGGCTCTACTACGCGGCGCACGCCGTGCCCAAGAGCTACTGGCCCAACGAGGTGGGCCGGGCCTTCCGTACCCAGTACCTCGACGCGTACGGCAAGGACGACCTGTGGAGCAACGACGGCCGTGCCCCCGTCGCCTGGGACGCGCTGCGGCTGCTGGCCACCGCCGTGAACACCGCCCGCCAGACCTCCGGCACCGGCTCCTTCTCACGCGACACGGTGCAGACCGTGCTGGCGTCGGGGGCCGGAGGCGGCGACGGGGTGCGCGGCGCCACCGGGACCCTGGTCTACGACCAGGGCCGGAAGGTGCCCCGGGACAAGCGGCTGCTGATCCTCCACGACACCCGCCAGGGCCCCGAGGTGGCGCTGGAGTGCGGGGTCCGCGACAGCGGCGACGAGAAGACGGCGTGGGGGCCGGGGGACGCCTTTGAGTGCCCCCGGGACGCGGGGGACGCCTTGTAGCGGGGACGCCCCGCAAGGGGCGCGGGGAACTGCGCGCTCAGCCCAAGGCGGCCCGCAGTTGCAGGATGCTCCTGGGCACCGAGGGCGGCTGCGGGCCGCCTGTGGCTGGTCGCGCAGTTCCCCGCGCCCCTACGGCGCCTGCGGCGCCTTCAGCAGCCCCCCGATCCGCGCGGCGGCATCCGCCAAGCGGGCCCGCGCCTCGCGGAGCTGATCCGGCGTCACCCCATGGTCGCGCGCGGCATCCCGCACCTCGTCGCGGAAGCGGTCCAGCAGCCGGTCGAGGTCACGGGCCGGTTCCTTGGAGAGGGCGTCGTCGGCGACTGCCCACTCGGGCAGCGGGTACGAGGCGCTCAGCGGCTCGTCCTCCGCCCGCTCCACGACGATCACCGGCTCGTCGGCGGACTGCCCCGGTGCCCGTCCGGCGCGCATCTGTCCCGCCAGTACGCCGAGATCCTTGGCCAGCGCGCCGACGCCTTCGGCGATGCCCGCGGGCCAGTCGCCGTGCCGGGCGTGCTCACGGACCTGCTCCTGGACGCGCTCGGCGATGCGCCGCACCTCCTGGCGCGTCTGCTCCTGCGCCTGCCGGGCCTGGCGGCGGGCCGTCTGGGCGTCCTGGCGGGCGCGGCGGCTCTCCTCCTTCGCCCGGCGGGCCTGTTCCTTCCACTCCTCCTTGGCCTTGCGGAACTCCTCCTTCGCCCCGGCGAAGTAATCCCCTCCGGAGCCGGCGGCACCCGGCTCCGTACGGGCCTTCAGCGCCTCCTCGCGCATCTCGCGACGCAGATCGCCGGCGGCGCCGCGCACGTCCTCGCGGATGTCGGCGGCCAGCGCGGCGACGGACTCGCGGATCTCCAGCTCCAGCTCGGCCAGCTCCCCCCGCCGGTCGGCGAGCTCGGCGCGGCCGGCATCGGTGATCGAGTAGACCTTGCGGCCGCCCTCGGTGGTGTGGGTGACCAGGCCCTCCGCCTCCAGCTTGGCGAGGCGGGGGTAGACGGTGCCGGCGGAGGGGGCGTAGAGCCCTTGGAAGCGCTCCTCCAGCAGGCGGATGACCTCGTAGCCGTGGCGCGGGGCCTCGTCGAGGAGGCGCAGCAGATACAGGCGGAGCCGGCCGTGGCCGAAGACGGGGGGCATCAGAGGACCTTTCCCGACGCCGGGGCGTCGTCATCGGGGGACGGCGGCCGGCGCAGCAGCGCGACCGCGCCGGAGACGGTGGTGATCTTGAGTTTGCCGCCGCCCGAGCCCAGCGTGCCGGTGATCCGCTTGGCGCCCCACTGCCCGCCGACCCGCAGGTTCTCGAAGGCGCAGGAGACCGGGCCGCTGGTGGTGTTGGCCTCGACATCGGCGTCGACCGGCTGCGGCAGCCGGATGGCGACCTCGCCGGAGACGGTGGTCAGCGCGAGATCGGGGGTGCGGGCGGCGTCGGCGAGGTCGATGGTCACGTCGCCGTTGACGGTCTCCGCCTTGACCCGGCCGCCCGTCCCCTCGATCAGGGTCAGGTCGCCGGAGACGGAGTTGAAGCGCAGGTCGCCGGCGAGGGCCTGGGCCTCCAGCCGCCCGGAGACGGACTCCGCGCGGACGTCGCCCCGCACGCCGACGAGCGTGACGTCCCCCGTGACGCCGCGGACCTCCGTGGGGCCCGCGATGCCGGAGACGACGGCGCTCGCGCCGACCACACCGGTCTCGACCCGGGTGGCCGTGGGCACGGTCAGCGTGATCGTGACGGAGCGCTTCCACTCGTCGCGGTCGAACCACTTGAGGATGTTCTTCCAGGGCAGGTCGTCATAGGCGACCGTGAGGACGCCCTCCCGCAGGCTGACGACGAGCGGGGCCCCCTCGATCTCGGACAGCTCCAGCCCGGCGGGGCCGCTGTCGGTGCCCACGACATTGACGGTGCCACCCACGACGCGCACCGCGAGCGCCGTGACGGGCTCCTCGAAGGTGAGCTTCTGTGGTGCGGCCAGTGACCACTGCGACCGGTCCGGCATTCCGGGCCTCCTCCGTACGGGCGTAGTGCTGCGCACGCGGCACCGCCGCGACGCAACATATCGCGTCTCCTGCAGAACACGATATATCGTGGCCCCGGGAAGTCAAGGGTCTTCCGAGTGGCATAGCGTTGACGCATGTCCGCTACTGATCACAGCCCGGCAGCGGGAGTTCTGCTGCTCTGCCGGGCCGAGCCCGACCGCGTCCGTCCGTCCGCCCAGCTCCTGCGCGAGCCGCTGCTCCTCGCCCCGGCGGGGGAGGAGTGGACCGTGCTGGTGCCGGGGGAGGACGCCTGGCACGCGGAGGGCGCGAGCCCGGCCGCCCTGACGGCCGAGTGGGCGCACGCCCTGACCGTCGCCGAACCCTGGCCGGCCGTGGGCCTGTGGTGGGACGCGGAAGGAGCCGGCTTCGTCGTCGCGGCGGGCTTCCGCCGCACGGTCGGCTACACCTGGCTGGCGGACGGCTCGCCGCTCGGGGAGGAGAGCGCCATGACGGCGCTGCGGGCCCGGCTGGGCCTGGACCCGGTGCTCGACGCGGAGGCGTTCGACCGGCTCACCCTGCCGGACTCGGACGCCGACGCGGCCGCGCGGGTGCTCGGGCTCGTCGCCGTCCTGGCCCGGGCCGGCCTCCACCTGCCGCCCGGCCTGACCCCGGGCACGGGCGCGGCCGCACTGCGCGCGGCGGCGGACGCGGCGCCGGAGGCGGAGCCCGTCGAGTGGCCCGGCTGGCGCACGATGGTGCGCGACGGCCTCGACGCGTCGGAGCGGGGGCCGCTGGGGCGGTGGGTGCGGGGGCCGCGGGCGCGGGCGCTCGGCGCGGCGGAGGTTCTGGCGGGGGTGTCGCTCTGGGCGCTCGGGCGGCGCGGCGGCCGCCGGGGGCTGAAGACCGCGGGCGCGGTCCTCGTCGCGGACGGCGCGCTCACATTGGCGTACGACGTGTGGCGCTCGCGCGAGCGTTGAGAACGCCGGACGGGCCGGGCTGACGAACTCGGCCCGTCCGGCGTCCGCGGGTCCTACTCGTCGTCCTCGTCGTCCAGCCGTGCCAGCCACGTCGCCAGGCGCTCGACCGGGACCTCGAAGTCGGGGTTGAGGTCGACGAACGTACGGAGCTGCTCGGCCACCCAGCCGAGGGAGACCTCCTCCTCGCCCCGCCGGTTCTCCAGCTCCTCGATGCCGCGGTCGGTGAAGTACAACGTGATCTCCGTCAGAGGATGAGCCAATCGGTCCCGCCCAGGATAGGCGGCACGTCCCCGCCCCCCGCCGACAGGACGGGCTCGACGGGAAAAGGTGGGCTCCCCCGACGAGGGGGAGCCCACCTTTTCGTGGTGCTACTGCTCAGCCGCTAGGCGGCGATCACTCAGGCGTCGAAGACCTCGGCGATCAGCGCCGCCTGCTCGGCCTGGTGGCGCTTGGCCGAGCCGACCGCCGGGGACGAGGAGTGCGAACGGGAGATCCGCCGCAGTCGCTCGCGGGCCGGGACGTCGGCGCCGACGGCCAGGTCCAGGTGGTCGATCAGGTTGAGCGCGATGAACGGCCACGCACCCTGGTTCGCCGGCTCCTCCTGCGCCCAGATGTAGCTCTCGGCGTTCTTGAACTTGGCGATCTCGGCCTGGAGCTCCTCACCCGGCAGCGGGTAGAGACGCTCGAGACGGATGATGGCGGTGTCCGTGCTGCCGCGCTTCTGCCGCTCGGCCTCCAGGTCGTAGTAGACCTTGCCGGAGCAGAAGACGACCTTGCGGACGGCCTCGGGCTGGACGCTGTCGTCGCCGATGACGGGACGGAAGCGACCGGTGGTGAACTCCTCCACCTTCGACGCCGCGGCCTTCAGACGCAGCATCGACTTCGGGGTGAAGACGATGAGCGGCTTGTGGTGCGGGTTGTGGACCTGCCAGCGCAGCAGGTGGAAGTAGTTCGACGGCAGCGTCGGCATGGCGACCGTCATGTTGTTCTGCGCGCAGAGCTGGAGGAACCGCTCGACACGGGCCGAGGAGTGGTCCGGGCCCTGGCCCTCGTAGCCGTGCGGCAGCAGCAGGGTGACACCAGAGGTCTGGTTCCACTTCTGCTCGGAGGAGGAGATGAACTCGTCCACCACCGACTGGGCGCCGTTGACGAAGTCGCCGAACTGCGCCTCCCACAGCACGAGCGCGTCCGGGCGGGCCAGCGAGTAGCCGTACTCGAAGCCCATCGCCGCGTACTCGCTGAGCAGCGAGTCGTAGACGTTGAAGCGGGCCTGGTCCTCGGAGAGGTAGAGCAGCGGGGTGTAGTCCTCGCCGGTCTCCCGGTCCACCAGCACCGCGTGGCGCTGGCCGAAGGTGCCGCGGCGGGAGTCCTGGCCGGCGAGCCGGACCGGGGTGCCCTCCATCAGCAGGGAGCCGAAGGCCAGGGTCTCGCCCATGCCCCAGTCGATGGTGCCGTCCTCGACGCTGGCCGCGCGGCGCTGCAGCTGCGGCAGCAGACGCGGGTGCACCGTGACGCCCTCGGGGAGGGTGACCTGCGACTCGGCGATGCGCTTGACGACCTCCTGGGAGACCGCGGTGTCCACCGCGACCGGGAAGCCGTCCAGCGGCGCCGCCGGGACCTCGGCGGGAGCCGGGGTCGTGTCGGCCTCGCGGACCTCGACGAACACCTTCTCCAGCTGGCCCTGGTAGTCCTGGAGGGCCTGCTCGGCCTCTTCCAGGGTGATGTCGCCACGGCCGATCAGCGACTCGGTGTAGAGCTTGCGCACCGAGCGCTTCTTGTCGATCAGGTCGTACATCAGCGGCTGGGTGAAGCCCGGGTTGTCGGACTCGTTGTGGCCGCGACGGCGGTAGCAGATCAGGTCGATGACGACGTCCTTGTTGAACGCCTGGCGGAACTCGAAGGCGAGCCGCGCGACGCGGACCACGGCCTCCGGGTCGTCACCGTTCACATGGAAGATCGGCGCCTCGATCATCCGGGCGACGTCGGTGCAGTACATCGACGAGCGCGAGGACTCCGGCGGCGCGGTGAAGCCGACCTGGTTGTTGATGACGATGTGCACGGTGCCGCCGGTGCGGTAGCCGCGCAGCTGCGACATGTTCAGGGTCTCGGCCACGACGCCCTGGCCCGCGAAGGCCGCGTCGCCGTGCAGCTGGATCGGCAGGACGGTGAAGTCCGTGCCGGCCTTGCCGATGATGTCCTGCTTGGCGCGGGCGATGCCCTCGACGACCGGGTCGACCGTCTCCAGGTGGGACGGGTTGGCGGCCAGCGAGACGTTGATCTGCTCGCCGTCCAGGCCGGTGAAGACGCCCTGGGCACCCAGGTGGTACTTCACGTCGCCGGAGCCGTGCATCGACTTCGGGTCGAGGTTGCCCTCGAACTCGCGGAAGATCTGCGCGTAGGACTTGCCGACGATGTTGGCGAGGACGTTCAGGCGGCCGCGGTGGGCCATGCCGATGACGGCCTCGTCCAGCCGGGACTCGGCGGCCGCGTCCAGCACCGCGTCCAGCAGCGGGATGACGGACTCGCCGCCCTCCAGCGAGAAGCGCTTCTGGCCGACGTACTTCGTCTGCAGGAACGTCTCGAACGCCTCGGCCGCGTTCAGGCGGCGCAGGATGCGCAGCTGCTCCTCGCGCTCCGGCTTGTGGTGCGGACGCTCGACGCGCTCCTGGATCCAGCGGCGCTGCTTCGGGTCCTGGATGTGCATGTACTCGATGCCGGTGGTGCGGCAATACGAGTCGCGCAGCACGCCCAGGATGTCGCGCAGCTTCATCATCGACTTGCCGGCGAAGCCGCCGACCGCGAACTCGCGCTCCAGGTCCCACAGGGTGAGGCCGTGCTCGGTGATGTCGAGGTCGGGGTGCTTGCGCTGGCGGTACTCCAGCGGGTCGGTGTCGGCCATGACGTGGCCGCGGACCCGGTAGGAGTGGATCAGCTCGAAGACGCGGGCGGCCTTCGTGACGTCGTCGTCGTGCGAGGCGTCGATGTCCTTGAGCCAGCGGACCGGCTCGTAGGGGATGCGCAGCGCCTCGAAGATCTCGTCGTAGAAGTCGTTCTCGCCGAGGAGCAGCTGGTGCATGATCCGCAGGAACTCGCCGGAGGCGGCGCCCTGGATGACCCGGTGGTCGTACGTCGAGGTCAGGGTCATGACCTTGGAGATGCCCATCTTGTTCAGGGCGTCCTGCGAGGTGCCCTGGAACTCGGCGGGGTAGTCCATGGCGCCCACGCCGATGATGAGGCCCTGGCCGGGCATCAGGCGCGGCACGGAGTGGACGGTGCCGATGCCGCCGGGGTTGGTCAGCGACGCGGTGACGCCGGTGAAGTCCTCCATCGTCAGCTTGCCGACGCGGGCGCGCTTGACGATGTCCTCGTAGGCCTGCCAGAACTCGAAGAAGTTCAGGGTCTCGGCCTTCTTGATGGCCGCGACGACGAGCTGGCGGTCACCGTTCGGCTTGACCAGGTCGATGGCCAGACCGAGGTTGACGTGCTCGGGCTTGACGAGGGTGGGCTTGCCGTCCTTCTCCGTGAAGGAGTAGTTCATCGACGGCATCAGCTTCAGCGCCTGCACCATGGCGTAGCCGATGAGGTGCGTGAAGGAGACCTTGCCACCGCGGGCGCGCTGCAGGTGGTTGTTGATGACGATGCGCTGGTCGAACAGCAGCTTCACCGGGACCGCGCGGACGGACGTGGCCGTCGGCAGCTCCAGGGAGGCGTTCATGTTCTTGGCGACCGCGGCGGACGGACCGCGCAGCGTCACGAACTCGGGGCCCGCGCCCGGCTCGGCGGCCTTGGCGGCGGCCGGCTTGGCGACGGCGGGCTTCGCCACGGCGGGCTTGGCCGGAGCCGCGGGAGCGGCCTGCGCGG